>DASWYE010000189.1:0-18928 GCA_036405115.1 Telluria sp.
CACCGATGCGTACTACCTGCGCCTGCACGGGTCACCGCGGGTCTACTACTCCGCCTATCCCGACGAATACATTGCGCAACTGGCATTGGCGATGGAGGGGCATGCGCGTACCACCGGGCCGGCGTGGTGCATCTTCGACAATACGGCAGGACAGGTGGCGGTGGGGAACGCAGTGGAGTTACTAAGACGGATGGGACGCTATCCGAAACACGCTTAGTACCTGGTCAGGCGCGGGCCAGTTCGTCGGTGGCCATTGCGGTGCTCAGGTAGATGTTGCCGGTCAGTTTCGCGCCGACGTCGCTGGTCTTCAGGCGGTCCATCACCGGGCCTTTTACCTCCGCCAGGTGCAGCCGGATGCCGCGCCGGTCGAATGCGCTATTCCACTCGTCCAGCGCCAGCAGCGCCGTGGTGTCGATGCTGTTCACGGCCGACAGCACCAGCACCAGGTCGCGCGTGCCCGGCCGGCTCGCCAGTTCTTCCTCGATGCGCTCGCTGACCGCTTCCACGTTCCCGAAGAACAGGTTGGCGTCGATCCGCATCACCAGCAGGCCCGGCACGGTTTCGGCCGGATAGCGGTCGATATTGCGGAAATGCTCGCTGCCGGCGATCCGCCCCAGCACCGCAATGTGCGGGCGGCTCGCTCGCCAGATCAGGGTGCCCATCGACAGCACCACGCCGATCACCACGCCCTCCTGGATGCCGGCAGCCAGCACCCCGGCCAGCGTGGCCAGCAGCGCCAGCGCGTCGCTGCGGTCGTAGCGCCATGCGGTGCGCAGCGTATCGAATTCCATCAGCCCGGTCACCGCGACGATGATGGTGGCGGCCAGCACCGGCAACGGCAGCAGTGCAAGCCAGCCGGTGGGCGCCACCAGCGCGGCGGCGATCAGCAATGCGCTCAGCACGCTGGCCAGCGGCGTGACTGCACCGGCGGCGAAATTGACCGCGGAACGCGACAGGCTGCCGGTCACGGGAAAGGCGCCCGACAAGGCGCTGCCGACGTTGGCCGCGCCCAGCGCCAGCAGCTCGCGGTTGCTATCCAGCTTTTCCTGGCGCTTCTGGGCCAGCACCTGCGCGCCGGACATGCTGACCAGGAAGACGATGAAGGCAATCAGGAGCGCCGGCTGGATCAGCACACCCCAATGGTCGCGCGAAGTGGCGAGGTTGAGCCCCGGCAGGCCCGCCGGGACGTCGCCGGCGGTGGCAACGCCCAGCTCGCGCAGGCCTGCCAGGTCCACCAGCAGCATCGCCCCCAGCAGCACCAGCGCCGGCGCCAGCTTGGCAGCGATCGCGGCGCGCGACGGCAACACGCGAAGCCGGACCAGGGCCGGCGCCATGTATGCGCGCAGCGCCACCAGCAATACCAGCGCGCCGATGCCAAGCAGGGCCGATGGCAGGTGCCAGCCGGGCAGCGCGGCGCCGAACAGCGCCGGCAACTGGCCCCACACGATCAGGATGGTGGCGCCCAGGGTGAATCCGCTCATCACCGGGCGCGAGAAGAAATTGGCGAGGTAACCGATGCGCAGCAGCCCGCAAAGCAGGAGCACTGCGCCAGTCATCAGCGCGAGCTGCCCGGCCAGCACGCCGTACAGGCCCGTGCCCGTTGCAGCGAGTGGCGCCAGCGCGGACGCGGTCATCAGCGAGACGATCGCCATCGGGCCGACCGACTGGGTCATGCTGGTGCCGAGCAGGGCATAGCAGAAGGCAGGGACGATACTGGCGTACAGGCCGGTCACTGGTGGCAGGCCGGCGACAAGGGCGTATGCCAGCCCCTGGGGAATCATCATCATCGCCACCACGACGCCGGCGCCGATGTCGCCGGCCAGCGCGTCGCGGCGGTAGTGTCGCAACCAGTGCAGCATCCGCGCGTCCGAGGTCAAAAACCAGAGGTTACCACGCCGGACAGTGGCTAACCATGCGCAAGCTCGACCAGGTTGCGACCTGCGCGCTTGGCACGCGCCAGCGCACCGTTCGCACGCAGCATCAGCTGGTCGGCCGTCTCCTGCGGCAGCAGCTGGGCCACGCCGATGCTGACCGTGATGCGGTCGCAACCGGGGAACTGCGCCGATTCCACCGCCGCGCGGATCTTCTCCGTCACCGCCAGGCAGTCGGCGGCGCTGGTGTGCGGCGCAATCACATGGAACAGGTCGGCGCCGCTGCGCACCAGCATGTCGGAGCCGCGCAGCAGGCCGCGCACGATGTCGGCCAGCGTACGCAGCGTCAGGTCGCCGCAGGCCGTGCCGAAGCGCTCGTTCAGCGCGCCGAACCGGTCGATGTCGAGCGCGAACACGGACAGCGGCGCCTGGTAGCGCGCCGCGCGCCGCATCTCGTGCTCGAGCAACTGCTCACCGCTGCGCCGGTTCGGTACTCCGGTCAGGGTATCGGTGGCCTCCAGATGCGCCATCTGCGATCCCAGGCGCGCGCATTCGCGCTCCAGTTCGGAGATCCGAAGCGCGATGCCTGCCAGCGCAGACAAGCTGGAAAAAGTAGCGAAATCGTCGTGCGACAAGGTGCGCTCGCGCTCGAACATCAGGCACAGCGAACCGCGCACGCTGCCGTCCGCAGCCAGCAGCGGAAAAGCTGCGACCATGCACACCGCATGGGCGCGTAGAGCGGCGGCCAGGTCTGGCACACCGGATTTCGCGGGGTCGTCGAGCAGTGTGGGCTCGCCGGTCAGCGCCGACAGCATTCCAGGGAACGCGCGGCGCTCGGGCAGCAGTTGCAGCAGTTCGGTGCGGCCGAGGATGGGCAGGAGCGACACGCCCGCGCCCCCTGCCTGGGCCGCAACCCCCAATTCTCCCCCGGCGCGCAGTTCGAACATGCTGGCGTGGACCGCTCCGGGAAAATCAAGCAGCGCCTCGCACACCCGCTGCGACACCGGCTTGCCATCTGCGCCCGCGCCCACGGCCTGCTCCATGCGCGCACGCACGGCCAGCAGCTGGCGCAAGGCGGCGCTAGCCGTCGCAACGGCTGTCGGCCGTTCGACAGCCGCGCCCAGCAGGTCCTGCGCCAGCGGGCCGGTCACATAATCGATTGGCCCGAATGCGCGCAGCGCTTCGATCCAGCCGGCATGCGTGAACGGCACCACCGCCAGCACGGGTGCGCCACGCCGCAGGGTCACGATGCGACCCAGCCGCTCCAGGTCGAGCGAGCGGTCGAAGAATTCCAGGTCGATGATGAAGCGGTCGATTGCGTGGCGCTCGATGATCGACTCGGCCCCGTCGAAGTCCGATGCCATGAACAGGCGCGAAAAGCGTTCTCCGCATGCCTGCTGGAACTGCTGCCGCCGGTCCCGCGAGGGACTCAGGTAGCCACCAACCGGTCGCGAAGCGGGAGCGAGCTGTTCGGTCATGACGTTCTCCAAGGCAATATTCTTCCGGCAACTTAATTTCTAGTTTGCCATAGAAATGGCAAAGCGCGGCGCATATGTGTGCGAGCGCACTGTCATACATACGGCCCGCGCGGAAACTCACCAGGCAGACCAAGGAGAATGAGATGACACGCAACGAACAACGTGCCGGCAACAACCAGGTGGAAGACGCGGCGAACAAGCAACGAGCGATCCAGAGCCGCCAGGACCAGAAGGACTTCAGCGAAGGAAAACAGGAAAAGGCCGAGGGCGCCGTGCAGACCAGCGACGTGAAGCAGCCGGAGCCGCCGCTCGACCAGCCGCACCTCGTCAAGCCGGGGCTGGAAGCGGAAATGAACATCAGGCCGCGCTACATGGCCGAGGGCTACAAGGGCAGTGGCAAGCTGGAAGGCATGGCGGCCATCGTCACCGGCGGCGACTCCGGTATCGGCCGCGCCGTCGCGGTGCTGTTTGCGCGCGAAGGCGCTGACGTCGCCATCGTCTACCTGAACGAACATGAGGACGCCGAGGAAACCAAACGCGCGGTGGAAGCCGAAGGCCGGCGCTGCATTGCGCTGGCCGGCGACGTCAAGGACGTCGAATTCTGCCAGGACGCGGTGGCGCAGACGCTGAAGGCATTCGGCCACCTCGACATCCTGGTCAACAACGCGGCCTTCCAGGAGCATGCCAAGTCGCTGTTGGACCTGACGGAGGACCGCCTCGACGAAACCTTCCGTACCAATATCTACGGCTACTTCCACATGGCCAAGGCCGCCCTGCCCCACCTGAAGCGCGGCGCATCGATCATCAACACCGGCTCGGTCACCGGCATCAAGGGCAACCCCAAGCTGCTCGACTACTCCAGCACCAAGGGCGCGATCCACGCGTTCACGATGTCGCTGGCGGCCAACCTGATCGAGCAGGGCATCCGCGTGAACGCGGTGGCGCCGGGTCCTGTCTGGACCCCGCTGAACCCGGCCGACAAGACCGAAGGCATCGAATCGTTCGGCGGCGACACCACCATGAAGCGCCCTGCCCAGCCGGAAGAGCTGTCGCCGGCCTACGTGTTCCTGGCCTCGCCGGTGTGCTCGAGCTACATCACGGGTGTCATTTTGCCGATCACAGGTTCGGTCGGCGAGTAACCAAGGAGAAGCCCATCATGGCACGCAGTCTTTGGAAAGGGGCCATCAGTTTCGGACTGGTGCACATCCCCGTCGAAATGTATCCGGCCACGCGCGAAAGCTCGCTGGACCTGACCATGCTCGACAAGCGGGACTTCTCGCCGATCGGCTTCAAGCGCTACAACAAGAGCACGCAGGCCGAGGTCGCGTGGGAAAACATCGTCAAGGGTTACGAATACACCAGCGGCGAATACGTCGTCCTGTCGGACGAGGACCTCAAGCGCGCCAACGTGGAGGCGACCCAGACCATCGACATCCTCGCCTTTGTCGATGCCGACCAGGTGCCGCTGCTGTACCACAACCAGCCCTACTACCTGGCACCCGGCAAAGGCGGTGACAAGGTCTACGCGCTGCTGCGCGAAACGCTGCGCTCGGCCGGCAAGGTCGGCATTGCCAACGTGGTCATCCGCGTCAAGCAGCACCTGGCCGCGCTGGTGTGCGTGGGCGACGTGATCGTGATGGAGACGCTGCGCTACGCTGACGAAATCCGCCCGGCCGACGAACTGAAGATCCCCAAGCAGGGCGAAAAGAATGCAGCCATCTCGGACAAGGAACTGAAGATGGCGCTCGCGCTGGTGGAAGGCATGAGCGAGGAATGGAAGCCGGAGCAGTACCACGACACCTACCGCGAAGACGTGCTCGCGCTGGTGGAAGAAAAGATCGCCCACAACGAGACCAAATCGATCACGATGCCGGGCAAGGAGCGCGAGAAGCCGGCGGCGGGCAACGTCATCGACCTGGTCGCGCTGCTGCAGCAGAGCATCGGCGCCAAGCCAGGTGCAAAAGCGTCGAAATCGTCCTCGCGCAAGGCCGCCAACGACGAGCCGGAGGCGGAGGCGGAAGAGGAAGAAGAGGAAGCCGCACCGGCGCCGAAGAAGCGTGCCAGCGCACCGCGCAGCGCCGCATCGAAGACGGCGGCGCCGAAGCAGCGCGCAGCGGCGGCGGCCAAGCCGAAAGCCGTGGCCCGCACCAGCGCCAAAGTGCCGGCCAAGACCAGGAAGACGGCGTAACTGGATGAGTGAATACATCGACTTCCTTCAATGGCCTGCCATGGCCGTCACCCTGTTCGGCGCGTACTGGCTGGCCTCGCGCAAGCCGGAGCGGCGCATGTTCGGCTTCTGGATGATGGTGCTGTCGAACCTGATGTGGATCGTCTGGGGGTGGTCGGACGAAGCGTGGGCGCTGGTGCTGCTGCAGGTGGGACTGATGACGCTGAACGCGCGCGGCATCATCAAGAACGAGCACGAAACAGAGCGCCAGGGATAGACCGGCTATACGCATACCTCCGCCATCCCCGCGAACGCGGGGACCCATGCTGAGCTGGATACAGCGACAGTGCCAGTGCTGCAGGTTCAGCAGGGGTCCCCGCATGCGCGGGGATGACGATGTGGGGGGCTACTTCAGGCCGAGAGTCTTCATGGCGGCGGTGAGGGTTTTGGCGCTCTTCGCGTAATCGGCCCACGGCTCGTTGCCCTTGTCCAGCCGCGTGTGCACATTCTGGATCGTCCACTGGTCGCCGGACTTCACCGAAGCCAGCTCCTCCCACTCGATCGGCACCGAAATCCCCAGCCCCGGCCGCACCCGCGCGGACCACGCACCCGCCGTGGTCGAGCCGCGCCCGTTGCGCAGGTAGTCGATGAAGATCTTGCCGACCCGGTTCTTCGGACCGCTCTTGAACGCAAAGCGGTCCGGCAGCGTCTTCGACAAGTGCTGCACCACCGCCTGAGAGAACTCCTTCACCGTATCCCAGTCGTATTGCGGCTTGATCGGCACCACCACGTGCAGCCCCTTGCCCCCGCTGGTCTTGAGGAACGAAGGCAGTCCAAGCTGGTCGAGGAAGGCGTGCACCAGCTGCGCCGCCTCCTGGATCGCCTTCCAGTCCACGCCCTCCCCGGGGTCCAGGTCGAACACCATGCGGTTCGGCTTCTCGTACGATTTGCACAGCGCGTTCTGGGTATGGAACTCGACCACGTTCCACTGGGCCGCGGACAGGATCCCCAGTTCGCTGGTCACATGCAGCATCGGTGGATGGTCCGGGTCCAGCTCCACCGGCATCTGCTTCACGCCGGGAAGCTTGGCCACATCAGCATGCTTCTGGAAGAACAGCTCCCCGCCCACACCGGATGGCGCGCGCACCAGCGACAGCGGACGGCCCTTCAGGTGCTCCATCATGAGCGGCCCGACCAGCGCGTAATAGCGAACCAGGTCGATCTTGGTCGCGCCTGACGTCGCATCGATCACGCGCTCGGGATTGGTGACCTTGAGGCTGGCCGGCAGGTTGGTGTGCGGCGTGGCTGGCGCGTCGGCTTCCTGCGCCACCTCCTCCATGTGCTTTGGCAGCTCGCGTCCGACGCCCTTGGCTTGCTTGTCCTCGCGCAGGCCCTGGAACACCGCATGGCGCACCGAACCGGTCCGGGTCCATTCCGCGAAGCTCACTTCCGCCACCAGCTTCGGCTTGACCCAGTGGTGCTTGCGTCCTGCGACTGCCTTGGGCGGGAACGGGCTCTCGTCGGTCTCCAGCGCGGACAGCTTCTTGTAGATATCGCGCAGGGTCTTCTCGTTGAAGCCGGTGCCGACGTTGCCCGCGTACTGGAGCTGGCCATCCTTGTCGTACACCCCCAGCAGCAGCGAGCCGATACCGGTGCGCGCGCCCTGCGGATCGGTGTAGCCCGCGATGACGAATTCCTGGCGCAGCTGGCATTTGAGCTTGATCCAGTCGGGCGAGCGGCGTTCCACGTACAGCGAATCGCGCTTCTTGCCGATGATGCCCTCGAGGCCCATCTTGCAGGCAGCCTCCATGATCTGCCCGGGGTCGGTCCCGAACTCGTCGGAGAAGCGCAGCGATTCCGAGCCGGCCTTTGCCAGCACGTCCCCCAGGATCGCACGACGCTGCACCAGCGGCACCTTGCGCATGTCGTAGCCGGCCAGGTAGGGAACGTCGAAAATGAAGAACACGATATTGGCCGTGTTCGAACCGTCGAACGCCATTTGCAGCAGGCCGAAATCAGGCTTGCCCGCTTCGTTGTGGACCACGATCTCGCCGTCGTACCAGCCATCCGGGAGTTTGGCCGCAACGATTGCATCGTGCAGCTGCATCATTTTGCGGGTCCAGTCGTTGCCGTTGCGCGTGAACAGCCTGACCTGCTTGCCTTCGACGCGCGCCAGCAGGCGATAGCCGTCGAACTTGATCTCGAAGACCCAGTCTTCGGGCGACGCGGGCGGCTTGTCGACCAGCGTGGCCAGCTCGGGATTCATGGACGCAGGCAGGTCCGCCTTGACCGCACCATCCGGGATTGCGGCCTTCTTGCGCGTGTTCTTTGCAGCGGCGCTCGCCGTATCGGCCTTCTTCGCCGGTGTCTTCGCTGCGGGTTTTGTCACGCGCTTGCTGGCCGCGTCATCGGCAAGCGCTGGCGCCGCGACCTGCTTCGCTGCGCGCTTGCGCTTCGCCTTCTTCTCGCCCGGCATCGGCAGGCCGGCCACGCTGTCCGGCATTTCATCGACCACCGAATACTCGGCGGAGGGCCGGGTGTACTCGTCCTTCTCCTTGATCAGCAGCCAGGGCTCCTGGCTTTCGCCCTTCCCCTTCATCCGGACCAGCACCCAGCGGCCGTGCATTTTATGGCCGCGCATTTCGAACTTCAGGTTGCCCTTGCGGTAGCCCTCGTGCGGGTCGCCGATCGGGTGCCAGGTGCCCTTGTCCCAGATGATGACCTTGCCGGCGCCGTACTGCTTTTCCGGGATCGTGCCCTCGAAGCTCGAGTACGAGATCGGGTGGTCCTCCACGTGCACGGCCATGCGCTTGTCGTGCGTGTCATAGCTGGGCCCTTTCGGCACCGCCCAGCTCTTCATCGTCCCGTCCAGCTCGAGCCGGAAATCGTAGTGCAGGCGCGAAGCCCAGTGCTTCTGGATCACGAAGGTCAGCTCGTCGAGCGCCTCGACCCCGCCCTCCTCGGGCTCGCTGGTGATCGCAAAATTGCGCTTGGCTTTGTACAGCTTGAGGGAATCGCTTGGAGTAGGCATGGCGGCACCGTTCGGGTAGATGAAGAAACTGTATGGCGTGGCGGCAAACCGGACTGTGCGCCAACGCACGGTCGTCCCGGCTGTGCCTGCACCTGCCCGGCGCCGGGGTCGGCACGGTATGATCGGCGCTCACCAACGGGATTTCATATGCACAAGATCGTCTTCCTCGACCGCGCCAGCCTCGATGCCGCTATCCGCCCGCCGTCCTTCCCGCATACCTGGACCGACTATCCTTCGACCGCGCCTGGCGAAGTCGTCGCGCGCCTGCGCGGCGCCACCATCTGCATCACCAACAAGGTCCCGGTACGCGAAGCCGACCTGGCGCAGTTGCCGGACCTGAAATTCATCGCGATTGCCGCCACCGGGACCGACAACGTCGACGTCGAAGCAGCCCGCGCGCGTGGCATCGAGGTGGCCAACGTGCGCGACTACGCGACCGGGACCGTCCCCGAACACTGCTTCATGCTGATCCTCGCCCTGCGGCGCAACCTGCTGGCCTACCGCGCCGATGTCGAAGCGGGAGAGTGGCAGCGGTCCGAGCGTTTCTGCCTGCTGGGCCACCCGATCCGCGACCTTGCCGGCAGCACGCTTGGCATCGTCGGCTATGGCGCGCTGGGGCGGGCGGTCGCGCGTATCGGCCTCGCGTTCGGCATGCGCATCTTGGTCACCTCGCGCTCCCCGGTCGCCGACGACGGCGTGCGGCAACTCGGGCTGGACGACCTGCTGCGCCAGTCCGACATCGTTACATTGCACACCCCGCTGTCCGCCGACACCCGCCACATGATCGACGCTGCCCGGCTCGCCCTGATGAAACCGGACGCCCTCCTCATCAACACCGCGCGCGGCGGCCTGGTGGACGAATCCGCCCTCGCCGACGCCCTGGGGCGCGGCCGGATTGCCGGCGCCGGCTTCGACGTCCTGGGCACCGAGCCACCCTCGCCCGACAACCCGCTGCTGTGCCTGCGCCAGCCCAACTTCATCCTTACCCCGCACTGCGCCTGGGGCAGCGCGCAAGCCATGCAGCGGCTGGCCGACATACTCATCGACAACATCAACGCCTTCGCCACTTGATATTTCTCAGCCCCGGGGTCAGGTCACCTCCACAGAGTGAGGACCTGGCCCCGCCGCTTACCACACGGGGTCAGACCCCGGGTGCAGCAGCCGCTACTTTGGCGGCGCACGATTGAATCGGGATCACGTGGCGCTACGCTGCGCCCGTTTTTTCTCGCGCTAGCCTGCGCTGCATCAACCCTGGGGTCAGGTCACGATTCCCCTTGGGACCTGACCCCGGGCCGATGGCCGCGTGCCTGACCCCTGGTGTTGGATGACGCTGGACAAATCGGCGGCGCGCCCCTACAATGCTGCTTCTTCGGGGACAAGCCCTTCGGGCCCGGGGATCAGTCGATGCGGTTTTGCTCTTCCGGAAACAGATCGACGATGCTATAATGCTTGTCTTTGCGGCTGTAGCTCAGCTGGATAGAGTACTTGGCTACGAACCAAGGGGTCGTGGGTTCGATTCCTGCCAGCCGCACCAGTTTTTTACGGGATGATCCGCGCAAGCGGGCCGTTTCGAAGGAGTCCCGGGGTCGCCCGGTTTTCCGTCCACATCGGCAACGATGTACAATTTAGTTTCGCGGCTGTAGCTCAGCTGGATAGAGTACTTGGCTACGAACCAAGGGGTCGTGGGTTCGATTCCTGCCAGCCGCACCAGTATCAGGGAAAATGCCCCGGTGAGAAATCACCGGGGCATTTTTCTTTTCTGCCCTTTCCCTGAGTGGCAAAAAAACGGGAGCCACCAGGCTCCCTTCGTTCAGCAATACGACCCGCCTTAGGTGCGGACCTTTTTGATCAGCGCGCGGTTGCTGAGGATTTCCTCGATCTGCTCGAACCGCACCGGCTTGACCATGTGGTGGTCGAAGCCCGCTTCAAACGCCAGCTGGCGGTCCTTTTCCTGGCCCCAGCCAGTCACCGCAATCAGCAGCGTGGTGGCGCCGCACGACAGCCGCCTGATGCCGCGCGCCAGGTCGTAGCCGGACATGCCCGGCAGCCCGATGTCGAGGAAGGCATAGTCAGGACAGAAGCGCGCCGCCGCGGTCAGCGCATCCGGACCGTTGTGCGTGATGACGACGCTATGCCCCATCGCCGACAGCAGCGCGCCGATACTGTTGACAAAGTCAACGTTGTCGTCGGCCAGCAGGATGCGGTAGGTCTCGGCGCTGATGAAGGCGGCCGGCGTCGGCTTGGCCGGCGGCTCCGGCTCGACCACGATCGGCAGGCGCACGATGAATTCGCTGCCCTTGCCCGTCCCCGCGCTGTGCGCTTCGATGGTGCCGCCGTGCAGTTCGACCAGGCGCCGCGCCAGCGACAGGCCAACCCCGAGCCCGGCGTTGGTGCGCTCGAGCGTGGAGTCGACCTGCACGAACATTTCGAACACCTGCCCCAGCATGTGCGGTTCGATGCCGATGCCGTTATCCGCCACGCGCAGCGTCAGCACCTTGTCTTCGACCTTGCCGGACAGGCGCACCTGGCCGCCACGGTTGGTGTATTTGGCCGCGTTGTTCAGCAGGTTCGACAGGATCTGCGCCAGCCGCGTGGCGTCGCCGTTCAGGAACACGGGGCGGTCCGGCAGGTCGATCTGCAGTTCGTGCCCGTGCAGTTCGATGTACGGCCGCACCACTTCCAGCGCGTCGTTGACGACCGCCTTCAGCTCGACGCGCCCGGTCTTGATGGCGAACTTGCCGGTGTTGATGCGCGAGACGTCCAGCAGGTCGTCCACCAGGCGCACCATCTGGCGCAGCTGGCGCTCCATGATGTCGGTGGCGCGCCGGGTCGCATCGGCGTCGCCGCTGCGGATGCGCAGGATGTCGAGGCCGGTGCGGATCGGCGCCAGCGGGTTGCGCAGCTCGTGCGCGAGCGTGGCCAGGAATTCGTCCTTGCGCCGGTCGGCCAGCAGCAGCGCGTCCTCGGCGCGCTGGCGCACCTGCATTTCGTGCTCGAGCGTGAGGTTGGCTTCCTGCAGTGCGTGCGAACGGCGCCCGATCTCGGCCAGCATGTCGTTGAACGCGGCCACCAGCACCCCGATCTCGCCGGTGTTATTGCCCGGCACCCGCAAGGTGAAATCGCGCCGCTGCATCACCTGGCGCGCGACGTTGGTCACGGCGACCAGCGGCCGCGTAATCCCGCTTTGCAGCTTGCGCGCAACCAGCGCTGCGACAATCAGCGCGCCCATCAGCACCAGCGCGAGGATCTTGGCGTAGTTGGTGAAGCGCTCGCCCAGGCCGTAGCGCGCGCGCAGGTACACGGTACCGACCTTTTCGCCATGATCGATCACGTTATGGAACACTTCCAGCTCGTTCCCGACGATGCGGTAGCCCGGCTTGCCCGGCCGCGCCGGGAACGGTTCGGCCACTGCGGGCTGGTGGGTGTAGGTGGCGAAGCGCTCGCCGCTGGCGGTGTAGATTGCGCCGGCCAGGATCTGCGGGCGCACCCGCAGCACGGCCAGGCTTTGCTGGGCGGTGGTGGCGTCGTTGAAGGTCAGCGCCGGCGCCGTTACGCTCGCGACCACGTCGGCCTGGGTGATCACGTCGGCCACCAGGAAGTCGCGGAACGAGCGCAGGTCGTAAGCCATCATGGCGGCAAACGAGGCCAGCAGCGAGAAGAAGGTGGTAGCGACCGCCATGACGATCAGCTTGGAGCGGACGGTGCCCGGTTCGCGCCAGAACATTAATTGACTCCCTTGTGGACCTGGTGCGCAACCGTCAGCAGGCGCGAGCTGAGCTTGACATTGTATTTGTCGGCCGCTTCGAGCGAGACGTCGAAGCGGACGCGCTGGTCGATGATCCTGAAATTGATGACGCTGCCCTGTGCCAGCCCGCGGTCGGACTCGGTCACCACCAGCAGCGGCTGCTGCGCGTCGCGGCTGACGCGGGCGCTGGCTGACGATGACAGGAACAGCAGGTGCACCCCGGTGGCCGGCTCGCCATCCTTCATGGCGCGCACCACGATCGGCCTGGTGCCGACCGTACGCCCGGCCACGATGCGGGTCAGCTCCGCGGCCATCTCGTCCGCATCGACCACGCCGATGACGACCGGGGACGCGGCGTCCTCGAAGGCGGCGGCGGGAAATTCGGTGTAGCCGAGGAATTTGTACAGGAAAGCAGCCTTGACGCTGCGCTCGATGCTGCGCGAGCTGCCCGATCCGGTCTGGGCCGAGGCCGCCGGCGCCACCAGCAGCAGCGACAGGCACGCGAGCGCCAGCAGCGCGACGCTGATCATGCGACGCGCCGGCAGGTACGGCAAAGCGGTGCGGTCTATGCGCATAAGCCCGTTCAAAAACGCCACGACAGGTTGAACGAGACCTGACGGCCCACCAGCTGCCGTGTCGCGGCCGGCCCGGACCCGGGGTGCTCGCTGTGCAGCAGGTTGCGCCCGGGTCCAACTGCCTCCGGTTCCGGGAGCGGCCATCCACGCGAGTCGCACGTCGAGCTCATGATACGACGACGCGGCCGGTTCAGGCAAACGCGCACGGACGGGCGGCGCGACAGTGTGCGGCGCCATGCTCAGTGCGCCCTTTCCGGCACGCCTGGCGCCGGCAGCGCGCCCGGGACGAGGAGAACGGTGCGTGCGGCCGGCTCCGACCACAGCCGCCGCGCTTGCACGCAATGTGCACGGTCCGCCGGCTGGCCCGGATAGCCGCTCGCGCGAAATGACTGGGTGGCACTGCCGGCGCGGTTGCTTTCCGCCACCGGGGCCGCAGTGACGATGATGTCCGACAGCTGTTCGAGCGAATAGTCTGCCAGCGCCGCCAAGGGCTGCGCGGCGGCACCGGCGCACGCGGCGCCGAGCGACAGTCCAAGCAGGCAACGGCGTGCGGGAGTGGAAATAGACATAGTTGTGATAGTAGAACATTTACCAAACTTAACAAAACGGCTGCCCTGAATCGTGCGCGGCGGTCACGAATGTTTATTGATGGCAACTATCGCTGTCATTAGGAAAATCAATTTGCACATTTTTTTGCAATGCAGCATGATTCTTCCGTCTCCTCTATTCTCCCCGCGAGATAGATTCAGGCCCGCCCCGCGCGGGCCTTTTTTTTGCGTCGCAAGGCGCCTGCTCCCGCCCGGCCCGCCCCCGTGTTGCGCAAATGCCGCAGCCGCAGCGCGCTTGTGCGCGCGCGCACATACGGTTGGGCTGCACCGGCTCATCATGGCGTCATGGACCATTCCCGAAAAGTCGCCGGCCTAGCCGGGTTCGCCAGCCTGCTGTGGCTGGGCCTGACCGCCGCGGTCGCGGTCAACCAGCGCAAGCTGCTGTTCAATCCCTGCCTCAAGCGCGAGGTGGACCGCCCGCGCAGCAATGGCCACCGCACCCGCGCCGTGGTACTGCGCGCGCGCGATGGCACCCGCCTGTCCGGCTGGCTGATGACCCCGCATGCATTCGGCAAGCACCCGGCAGTGCTGTATTTCGGCGGCCGCTCGGAGGAAGTGTCATGGGTGGCGCGCGACGCCGGCCGCATGTTCCCCGGCATGACGGTGCTGGCGGTGAACTACCGTGGTTATGGCGAATCGCAGGGCGACCCGGCCGAGCAGCACATGGTGGAAGACGGTTGCACGCTGTATGACTGGCTGGCCGGGCACGGCCACGTCGACCCCACCCGCATTGCGGTGGTCGGGCGCAGCCTGGGTTCGGGCGTGGCGGTGCAGGTGGCGCGCGACCGGCCGGTACATTCGGCCGTGCTGATCACTCCCTACGATTCGATCCTCGCCATCGCCAAGCGCCGCTTCCGCGCGGTCCCGGTCGAATACGTGCTGCGCCACCGCTTCGAATCGGTCAAGTATGCCGCCCAACTGAAAGCGCCGACCTTCGTCCTGCGCGCGGCCAGCGACGACGTGGTGCCGCATTCGCACACCGACATGCTGGTGGCCCAGCTGGCACGGCTGGAAGGCGACGAGACGGTGCCGGACTCGGACCACATGAACATCCCTTATCTGGAAGGCGCCCAGGCCCGCATTGCCGGTTTCCTGTGCCGCCAGTTCTTCCCCGATTGCGCCAGGGCCGCCAGGCCCATCGTGCTGCCGGCCGATGCCGTGGCCGTGGCGCCGGGCGAAGCCGTGGCCGTGGTGCCGGCCGCGGCGCTGCTCGCGCCCTCCCCGGCCGCGCTGGCAGTCCTGCCGTCGGGCGGCTGAACGCGACAATCGTAGCGCTTGCCGGCCTGCACATGGTGTAGGATTGTCCTGATTCTTACTTTCAGGCTATCCTGCTCCGTATGTCCGACGCCGGCCTCCCCCACAATTCCTATGACTGGAACGCGACCGATCTCGGTCCGCGCCAGGGCTGGCCGCACACGCTGCGCCTGGCTGTCGACCTCGTGCTCGGCTCGCCCGCAGCCTCGATCCTGGTGTGGGGCCGCCAACGGATCGTGGTGTTCAACGAGGCGTATGCGGCGCTGGCTGCGTCGCGCTCGGTGCGCGCCCCGGGCGGCAACATGCCGGCCCTGTGGCCCGCCCCATTGTCGAGCGCGCGCGACGCGCTCGAACAGGCGCTGGCCGGCCAGCCTTCGGTGCTACGGGCGCTGGCGGTGCCGTTCGTGCGCGAGTCGGGCGTGGTGATGGTCGAGCTGGACCTGTACCTGACGCCGCTGGCCGACGAGTCGGGCGCGGTGGCCGGAGCGGTCTGCGCCATGGCGCCGGCAGTCCCGGTGGCTGCTGCGCACAGCGGCGGCCTGCGCATCGTGGTGGTGGAAGACAACCTCGATTCCCAGTACCTGGTGTGTGAAATGCTGCGCGCCCTCGGCCACGAGGTGCAGGGCGTGAGCCATGGCGAGGATGCGCTGCCGCTGCTGCAGTGCGGCGCGCATGACCTGTTGTTTACCGACGTCAGCCTGCCCGGCATCTCCGGCGTGGACCTGGCGCGCCAGGCGATCGGCCGCGATCCCGGCCTGCGGGTGATCTTCGCCTCGGGCTACGGCGACACGCTGCTGCGCCATGTCGAGTTCCCCTATATTTCGTTGCAGAAACCGTACGACCTCGAGCAATTGCAGGACGTCCTCGTGCAAGTGCAGCGCAGCCTGCCAGCGCCCCGCTAGCGCAAGGCATACCGTGCGGGAGCGCGCCGCTGCTGCGGAGTAGAATCGGGAAACGAGCCAACCTGCGTTTCCCGATGCGCCAGAAGATCACCGTTTCATCCAGCTACAACACGCCTTCCAGCACGCCAGCCGGCGCGCCGATGGAAGGCCGCGCGCGCGCCGGCCGGCGGACGCCGGCCGCATGCGCGTGCCGCCGGCGCGGGAGCTGAGCCATGGGCCGCCCGCCAGGCAAGAACCACGATGTGCTGCGCTCGCTGGCGCAGCGCACTGCGGACAACGCGCTGTCGGCACGCGAACGCAGCGAACGCAACCTGCAGGAGGCGCAGGAGGCCTTGCGCACCACGCGCGAGCGCACCGAGCGCATGCTGGACGCGCTCACCGACGGCGTCTGGATGCTTGACCCGGACTGGCGCATCACCTACCTCAACCAGCGCGCGCTCGACCTGGCCGAGCCGCCCGGACTGACGCGCGAGGCGCTGGTGGGCAAGGTCATCTGGGACGAACTGCCCGGCTTGCGCGGCACGGTGTTCCAGTCGCGCCTGGAACACGCGGCCGCCCGCGGCGAGACCGCCCATTTCGAATTCTTCTACGACGCCGTGCGGCGCTGGCTGGAGGTGCGTGCCTACCCCTCGCCGGAGGGCCTGACCATGTTCGTGAGCGACGCCACCCAGCGCAAGCACGACGAACGCGCGCTGGTCGACAGCGCCAACCGGCTCCAGCTCGCACTGGCCGCCGGCCGTCTGGGCGACTGGAGCTGGAATGGCGCCACCGACCGCCTGACGCTGGGCGCCCGGGCCGCCGAGCTGTTCGGCCTGCCGGCCGACGTCGCGCTGTCGTGGGAGCAGGTGCGCCTGCGCATCGTCGAGGAGGACCGCGACATGGTGCGGGCCGAGTTCCTGCGCGCCTTCAGCGAGCGCAGCGACCTCGATATCGAATGCTGCCTCGAGCGCGCACACGGCGCCCCGCTCTGGATCTCGGTGGTGGGCCGGACCGGCAGCGTCGGCGATGGCGACGCCCGCACCATGAGCGGAGTGGTGCAGGACATCTCCACCCGCAAGAGCGCCGAAGACTCGCTGCGCCAGAACGAGGAGGTGCTGCGCGCACTGGCCAATTCGATCCCGCAACTGGCGTGGATGGCCAATGCGGACGGCCACATCACCTGGTACAACGAGCGCTGGTACGAATATACCGGCACCACGGCGGCCGAGATGCTGGGCTGGGGCTGGCAAAAGGTGCACGACCCGTCGGTGCTGCCGCACATGCTGGAGCACTGGCGCGAATCGCTGCGCACCGGCACCCCTTTCGAGATGGAGTTTCCTCTGCGCGGCGCGGACGGCCAGTTCCGCTGGTTCCTGACCCGGGTAAATCCGGTGCGCGACCGCCACGGCCACGTGGTGCGCTGGTTCGGCACCAACACCGACGTCGACCAGGTCAAGCGGGTGCAGCAGGCGCTGCGCGACGAGTCGAACGTGCTGGAGCTATTGAACAGCACCGGCGCGGCGCTGGCTTCGCACCGCGACCTGCGCTCCCTGCTGCAGACCGTCACGGACGCCGCCACCGACATCAGCGGGGCGCGCATGGGCGCCTTCTTCTACCATGGCGCCGGGACGCTGGACATGTTCGTGGTGTCGGGCGTGGACGCAAACGAGTTCGACAACTTCGGCCATCCGCGCGCCACCCCGCTGTTCGGCCCCAGCCTGCGCGGCGACGCCATCGTGCGCGTGGACGACGTGCTGCAGGACCCGCGCTACGGACAGAACCCGCCCAACAACGGCTTGCCGGCGCGCCACCCGCCAGTGCGCAGCTACCTGGCGGTCCCGGTCAGGTCGCGCTCCGGCGAAGTACTGGGCAGCATGTTCTTCGGCCACCCGGAGCCCGGCATCTTCTCCGCGCGCTCGGAACGTATCCTGTCCGGCATCGCCGCCCAGGCCGCGGTCGCGATCGACAACACGCGCCTGTACGAGGCCGCCCAGCGTGCCGCCGAGGAGCGCAACATGATGCTGGAAAACGAGCGCCTGCTGCGCGCCGAGGCGGAACGGGCCAGCCAGATGAAGGACGAGTTCCTCGCCACCCTGTCGCACGAACTGCGCACGCCGCTGTCCTCGATCCTTGGCTGGGCCCAGGTCCTGCGGCGCGGCAGCCGCGGGCCGGAAGACCTGGCCAAGGGCCTGCAGACGATCGAGCGCAATGCGCGCGCGCAGGCGCAGCTGATCGAGGACCTGCTCGACATGAGCCGGATTACTTCGGGCAAGGTGATGCTGGACATGCAGACCGTGGCCGCGCCGCAGTTCGTCGACGCCGCGGTGGAGACGGTACGCCCGGCGCTGGAAGCGCGCAACATCCGCCTCGAGAAGCACTACGAGCCCGGCGCCGGCCTGATCGCGGGCGATCCGGCCCGGCTGCAGCAGGTGATCTGGAACCTGCTGTCGAATGCCATCAAGTTCACGCCCGGCGACGGCAAGGTGACGATCACCATCCGCCAGGCTGGCGGCCACGTGGAGATCGAGGTGCGCGACACCGGCGCCGGCATCGGCCCCGAGTTCCTGCCGCACGTGTTCGAGCGCTTCCGCCAGGGCGACGCGTCCACCACCCGCCACCACGGCGGGCTGGGGCTCGGGCTGTCGATCGTCAAGCACCTGATCGAGCAGCACGGTGGCACGGTGCGCGCGGAAAGCGCCGGCGAAGGCCAGGGCGCCGCCTTCACGATTTCGCTGCCGCTGGCCAAGCCGCACGCGATGGCGGCCCGTCCCGACCGCACGCCCGCCTTTGCCCGGCCGGCGCGTGCGCCGGAAATGACGCTGCGCGACCTGTCCGGCGTGCACGTGCTGGTGGTGGACGACGAGCAGGATGCGCGCGAACTGATCAAGCGCATCTTGTCGGAATGTCATGCCGAGGTCACCATGGCGGTCGATGCAGCCGAAGCGCTGGCTGCGATCGAGAGCAAGCGCCCCGACCTGTTGATTTCCGACCTCGGCATGCCGGGCGTGGACGGCTTCGAGCTGCTGGCGCGGGTGCGGGCACTGGGACCGGAGCGTGGCGGCGACCTGCCCGCGCTGGCGCTGACCGCCTTTGCGCGTTCGGAGGACCGCATGCGCGCGCTCGATGCCGGCTTCATGGCGCACATCTCCAAGCCGGTCGAGCCGACCGAACTGATCGCCGCGGTCGAAGCCCTGGTCGGGGGCCGTCGCGGCTAGCCAGCGCCATGCAGTTCCTACCGTAACACGCGGCGCTGTCCTACAAGAAATCGTTCGGCCATTGAGTACACTATTTCCGAATAGCCCGGCCTCGATCCGGGTG
>DASWYE010000190.1:0-2103 GCA_036405115.1 Telluria sp.
ACGGGTCACGCCGATGCCGTAGCAGCCCATTTGCAGCGGAACCGGCTTCTGCGCTTCGTCCAGGTAGGTCGCGCCCATCGCTTGCGAGTAGGCGGTACCGAGCTGGAACACGTGGCCCACTTCGATGCCGCGCTCGATCGCCAGCACGCCCTTGCCGTCCGGCGAGGCGTCGCCTTCGACCACGTTGCGCAGGTCGGCCACCTGCGGCTCGGCCACGTCGCGGCCCCAGTTCACGCCTGTGTAGTGGAAGTCCTTGTCGTTGGCGCCGCAGACAAAGTCGGCCATGTTGGCGACGGTGCGGTCGGCCACCACCTTCAGGGGCAGCTTGCTACCGACAGGGCCGAGATAGCCCGGCAGCGTGCCGTAGGCTTCCACGATCTCGGCTTCGGTCGAGAAGCGGTGGCTGGCCAGGCCCGGCACCTTGCCGACCTTGACTTCGTTGAGCTCATGGTCGCCGCGGATCAGCAGCAGCCAGTATTCCTTGGCGCCCTCTTCCTTTTCCACCGTCAGCGCGATCGACTTCACGGTGCGCGACAGCGGCAGGCCGAGGAATTCGGCAACCTGTTCGCACTTGGCCTGGCCTGGGGTCGAGACTTTTTCCATTTGCTGCGACGCGGCGGCGCGCGCGGCGGCCAGCGGCATCGCTTCGGCCGCTTCCATGTTGGCGGCGAAGTCCGAGGTCGGGCAGTACACCAGCGCGTCCTCGCCGGTGCTGGCGATCACGTGGAACTCATGCGAGCCGGTGCCGCCGATTGCGCCGTTGTCGGCTGCCACCGCGCGGAACTTCAGGCCGAAGCGGTTGAAGATCTTCGTGTAGGCGTCGTACATCACCTGGTAGGACTTCTGCATGCCTTCCACGTCGCGGTCGAACGAGTACGCATCCTTCATGGTGAACTCGCGGCCGCGCATCAGGCCGAAGCGCGGACGGCGCTCGTCGCGGAACTTGGTCTGGATGTGATAGAAGTTCAGCGGCAGCTGGCGGTACGACTTGATCTCGCTGCGCACCACGTCGGTGATCACTTCCTCGGAGGTCGGCTGGATCGCGAAGTCGCGGCCATGGCGGTCCTTCACGCGCAGCAGTTCCGGACCCATCTTGTCCCAGCGGCCGGTCTCCTGCCACAGCTCGGCCGGCTGCACCAGCGGCATCAGCAGTTCAACGGCGCCGGCCGCATTCATCTCCTCACGAATGATCGCTTCCACCTTGCGGATCACGCGCAGGCCCATCGGCATGTAGGTATAGATGCCCGAGCCCAGGCGCTTGATCATCCCCGCGCGCATCATCAGCTGGTGGCTGACGATCTCGGCGTCCGATGGCGCTTCTTTGAGTGTGGAAATAAAAAATCGGGAGGCACGCATATAGATGAATTCTTTTTAAAAAGAGAGGGTTATAATCGACCTTAATTTTAAAGGATTAGCTGGCTGGTGCGTCCAATCTTTATAGAAATGGGTCTGAAAGTGGTTCAACACGCAAGTTTTGCGCCGTTTGCGCGGCGTGTGGCCATGGGTATCAACTAACAATGTAAAGACAGGGACGCTTGCCGGCAGAAAGTATCGAGGTGGACCATGCTCGATCGTGAAGGGTTTCGGCCCAACGTCGGCATCATCCTGCTGAACGCTCATAACGAGGTTTGGTGGGGCAAGCGGGTGCGCGAGCACTCGTGGCAGTTCCCGCAAGGCGGGATCAAGTACGGCGAAACGCCGGAACAGGCGATGTACCGCGAGCTCGAGGAAGAAATCGGCCTGCGCCAGGAGCACGTCAAGATCGTGGGCCGCACCCGCGACTGGCTGCGCTACGAGGTGCCGGACCACTTCATCAAGCGCGAAATCCGCGGCCACTACCGTGGGCAGAAACAGATCTGGTTCCTGCTCCGCATGGTCACGCGCGATTCCAGCGTCAACCTGCGCCTGACCGACCATCCGGAGTTCGACGCATGGCGCTGGCACAACTACTGGGTGCCGCTCGACACCGTAATCGAATTCAAGCGCGACGTGTACCAGCGCGCGCTGCAGGAGCTGTCGCGCTTCCTGACCTGGCCGCCGCATGGCGAACGCCGCCACAACGCACGCTACCTGCGCAGCCCGCGCACGGGCGAGGCGCAGGGC
>DASWYE010000191.1:0-6616 GCA_036405115.1 Telluria sp.
CTTCCTGCTTCGCGGACAAGACCTCGCCAGGCTGCGTAGTGGTCCTGCCGAACATGGCTGCCTGTATCGCGGACAAGACCTTGCCTGGCTGCGAAGTGGTCCTGCCGAACATGGCAGCCTGTGTCGCCAACAAGGCGTCGCAAGGCTGCGAAGTGATTCTGCCGAACATGGCTGCCTGTATCGCCGACAAGGCCTCGCCGGGTTGCGAAGTGGTGTTGCCGACCCTGGCCGCCTGCGTCGCGGACAAAGCGAGCGCCGGCTGTGAAGTGATCCTGCCGACGATGGCGCAGTGCGTCAGCGCGCCGACGCTTGGCGGCTGCAGCGTGGTCCTGCCAAAGCTTGAGCAATGCGCGGTCAATCCGAACCAGGCGGGCTGCGAGGCGGTGCTGCCAAGGCCGGACTTCTGCTCGACCCACCCGACCGATCCAAGATGCGTGGTGTTCAATCCCGCCCCGGGCGACAGTGGGAAAAAGCCGGTCGCGGAGGCTGTGCAGACCACGGTGACGCTGGTGAATTCGACCAGCCAGCTGGGCCAGGGAAAATCGCCAGCCGGCAGGTTGCCGGGCACTTCAGGCACATCGCCCGGAACCGGGGGATCGCAGGGATCGCAAGAAGGTGAGCCTGAGAAGCCGAGCGAGAAGGAACAGGGAACGCCAGCACCAGAAAACACAGGAGCAAAGAATGAAAAGCCAGCCACGAAACTCTACTGCAATTAAGGCGCTGGCCTTCGCGGCCCTGATGTGGCTCGGGGCGTCCGCCTGGGCCGGCCAGGTGGCCGGCACGGTGCGCCAGTTGTCGGGGCCCTTGATCGCGAAGAAGGCCGACGGCCGGATCAAGGTGCTGGCCATGCGCTCGGAAGTGGAGCAGGGCGACACGCTGATCTCGGAGAAGAACACCTACGCGCTGATCAAGTTCATCGACAACAGCGAGATCACGCTGCGTCCGGACAGTTCCTTCAAGATCGAGAGCTTCGCCTTCGAAGAGGGCAAGCCGGACGGCG
The DNA here is from genome assembly GCA_036405115.1 of Telluria sp. Lineage (GTDB taxonomy): Bacteria > Pseudomonadota > Gammaproteobacteria > Burkholderiales > Burkholderiaceae_D > Telluria. Next base: position 1,001 of record DASWYE010000191.1, read on the forward strand.
ACAGCGCGACCTTCAACCTGGTCAAGGGCGGCCTGCGCTCGGTGACCGGATTGCTGGGCAAGCGCAACAAGGAGAAGTTCTCGATGAAGACGCCGACCGCGACGATCGGCATCCGCGGCACCACGTTCATCGCGCACTATGTGCCGCCGCCACCGGCCGGTTCATCGGGCGCGGACGCGACGAAGGCGCCCTCCGGCATCCCTCCGGTGATGGGCCTGCCGACGGGCAGCGTCCCGAACGGGAAAGCGCCCGCTGGCAGCATGCCGCCATCCGCGCCGCCGGCACTGGCGCCGGGCCTGCATGTGTCGGTAATCGACGGGGCGATCGTCCTGACCAACCCCGGCGGCTCGCTGGGTTTCCAGGCGGGGCAGTTCGGCTATGTGCCGAACGTGAACCAGCCGCCGGTGATCGTGCCGTCGAATCCGGGCATCCAGTTCGTGCCGCCGCCGTCGTTTGATTCGGGCAGTGGTGGTCCGACGGCGTCGAACGGACCTGGACAGGGCAACGCTACGGATTGCATCGTGCGCTGACGGCCCGCTGCGACGGATGTGAAAAAGGGGACGAATCGATCGTCCCCTTTTTTTCGCCGTCATCGCAGCGCGCCCGGCATGGGTCCCCGCTTCCGCGGGGATGAAGGTTTTGCCTACTTGCCCGCCTTGGCCATGGTGCGCATGAGGGCGATGTTGGCCTTCTGCTCGCGGGTGTAGCTGGCCATCAGTTGCGCGGCGCCTTTCTTGTCCATCTGGCCCTCGAGCATGACGTACATGCCGGCGTGAAGCATCGCGACCGACGCCAGTGCCATTTCCTTGCTCGACAGGCCATGCTTTGCCAGCACCGCCTTGGCGCGCGGGTGCTTCTCGATGCTCTTGATGATGTCGTTGACGGTGGATTCGCTGTCCTCGTCTTCTTCTTCCGAGTCGTCCTCGATGTTCAGGGCCTTCAGTTCAGGCTCCGCCTTTTTCATTTTCTCGAACAGTGCAGGCGTGAGCAGGAAGGTTTCGGCGTCCTTGTCCGATACCGCGAGCGCGGGCGCGGAGACGGCGACGGCCAGCACTGCGGCGGCCAGGAAAGCGGTGAGTTTCATGTTGTTGTCCTCAGTTAGGCTTGAATTAGCCTATTTTCACGCAAAATCCTGCAGCAGGGCGAAGATGTAATCGGATCGATTCAAATAAACGACAATCGGTGACGTTTGCGTATGTTCCGCGCAAATGTAAGGTTGCGCGAAGATGGCCGGTAAACGTGTCATCCCCGCGGAAGCGGGGACCCATGCTGCGTGAAACGGGGCGGTAGAACCACCCGTGCTGCGCACTCGGTATGGGTCCCCGCATGCGCGGGGATGACGGTTTAGCTCTGTTCCTACAGCGCTTCGCTGGCGTAGTCGGCCAGTCGCGAACGCTCGCCGCGCGCCAGCGTCACGTGCCCGCTGTGCGCCCAGCCCTTGAAGCGGTCGACCACGTAGGTCAGGCCGCTCGATCCTTCGGTCAGGTACGGCGTATCGATCTGCGCGATGTTGCCAAGGCAGATGATCTTGGTGCCGGGACCTGCGCGCGTGACCAGCGTCTTGACCTGCTTCGGCGTCAGGTTCTGCGCCTCGTCGATGATCAGGAACTTGTTGACGAAGGTGCGGCCGCGCATGAAGTTGAGCGACTTGATCTTGATGCGCGAGCGGATCAGGTCCTGCGTCGCCGCGCGGCCCCAGTCGCCCGCGTCCGAGTCGGACTTGTTCAGCACTTCGAGGTTGTCGTCGAAGGCGCCCATCCACGGACCCATCTTCTCTTCCTCGGTGCCAGGCAGGAAGCCGATGTCCTCGCCGACCGGCACCGTGACGCGGGTGACGATGATCTCGTTATACAGCTTGGTCTCGAGCACCTGCGCCAGGCCCGCCGCCAGCGCCAGCAGGGTCTTGCCGGTACCGGCCTGGCCGAGCAGGGTGACGAAGTCGCACTCCGGATTCATCAAGAGGTTCAGGGCGAAGTTCTGCTCGCGGTTGCGCGCGGTGATGCCCCACACATTGTTCTTGTTGTGGCTGTAGTCGCGCAGGGTCTGCAGCACCGCGGTCTTGCCGTTGATCTGGCGCACCTGGCCATAGAACGGCGCCTCGCCATTCTTCGGCTCCATGAACACGAACTGGTTGACCAGCAGCGAAGGAATGACCGGCCCCGTGACCTTGTAATAGGTCGCGGACGTGCCGTGCTTGTTCTCCTGCCAGGACTCCATGTCCTTGCCGTGCTTGTTCCAGAAGTCGTCCGGCAGCTGGACGATGCCCGAGTACAGCAGGTCGGTATCTTCCAGCACGTGGTCGTTGAAATAGTCTTCTGCCGGCAGGCCGAGCGCGCGCGCCTTGATGCGCATGTTGATGTCCTTGGACACCAGCACGATGGCGCGGCCCGGGTACTCCTGCTCCAGCGCGCGCACCACACCCAGGATCTGGTTGTCGGCCTTGCCCTGCGGCAAGCCCTCGGGCAGGCTGGCCTCCTGCAGGCGCGTCTGGAAGTACAGGCGGCCCTTGGCGTCCTTGTTGCCCAGCTTGCTGAGCAGGGCGCCTTCCTCGATGCCGTCCTCGCCGATGGCGCCAACCAGCGCGTCCAGCGAGCGCGATACCTGGCGTGCGTTGCGGGCGACTTCGGACATGCCCTTCTTGTGGTTGTCCAGTTCCTCCAGCGTGACCATCGGCAGGTAGATGTCGTGTTCCTCGAAGCGGAACAGCGAGGTCGGGTCGTGCATCAGGACGTTGGTGTCGAGCACGAACATCTTGGTCGCGCCGGCCTTGTCGGCAGCGCGGCTGGCCGGCGACTTGACCTGTACTTCGACCGGCTTGTGCTTGACCGGATGCGGGACCGAGGCTTCCGCTTCGATTTTCGCCTTCGAACGAGAAGGCTTGGCCGCCGGTGCCGGTTCCGCTGCCGGCGCGGCCTTGCCTTTGGCGCCGGCTTTCGCCTTCGGCGCGGGCGCGGCGGGCGCTTCGGCTACCGCGGCCAGTTGCGGTTTGGGTACGGCTTTTGCAGCAGCCCTGCTTTTCTCGAGGGCGGCTGGGTCGGCGGTAGGATAGTCTTTGGCCAGCAGCAGCGTGGCTGGCTTGGTAGGCATTTTTGGCAGTGGCATCAGGATCTCATTTCAAAAGAAGTTACGAGCCCGGAACACAAGGCGAGGGTGATGCTGGACTTGGAAGACAAGGCTGATGCGCTGGAAGCCCCGGCGCTTGGCCGGGAACCTTGGTACGCGGTGGAAGATGGTGTTGCGGTGCGACTCAAAATATAGCTGATGCAATCAAAAAAGAGTTGATCGACAGGGCATCAAGCTGCGCCCTGGCCAGTCACGAATTGGAGGACTTCCCCGGCGTGGTCAGGAACTTTTACGCCTCTCCATTCTTTCACCACCCGGCCGTCAGCGTCAATAATAAACGTACTGCGCTCAATGCCGCGCACTTGTTTGCCGTACATGTTCTTCATCTTCATCACGCCAAACTGCTGGCACACCGTTTCGTCCGGGTCGGAGATGAGTTCGAATGGCAGGCCCAGCTTGGCCTTGAAGTTCTCGTGCGAGCGCATCGAGTCGCGGCTGACGCCATACAGTTCCGCTCCCGCCGCGCGGAACTGCTCGTGCAGGTCGCGGAAGTTGATGCTCTCGGTGGTGCAGCCGGGCGTGTTGTCCTTCGGGTAGAAGTACAGCACCGTATATTTTGCCGGGCGGCCCTGCAGGCGGAAGGTGCCGTTGCCGGTCATCGGCGCCGAGAAGTCGGCCACCGGCAGGTCGGATGGGCTGTCAGCCACGATGGTTCTCCTTGTTATGGGGTCAGGCGAGGATCAGTGCGAGCGCGACCTTGCGGCCTTCGCCCATCAGGATGTTGTAGGTGCGGCAGGCGGCCTTGCTGTCCATGCATTCGACGCCCACGCCGTGCGAGGTGAGCGCACTGGTGAGGGAGGGATGGGCGAAGCGCTGGCGTTCGCCGGTGCCCAGCAGGACCACGTCCGGCTGCAGCGCCGCGATGGCCGCGAACGACTGTGCATCGAGCTGGTCGAAGGACGCTACCTGCCACGGTTCGGGCGGGCGTTCCGGCATCACCAGCACGCTGTGTTCGTATCGCACGGCATTGATCTCGACGCCGCGGTCGTCGTAGGCGGTGACGGTCTGGTAGGCGGCGTTGGCGCTGTTGTGGAGCTTCATGGCAAAACGAAATCGAAAGGGATGCCTGATTGTACATCCTGCGGATTGGTTTGTAGTCCGGATGGAAATTTGTCGTTGAAACCCGCCAGTCTTCCGGCGGTTTTTTTATTGGCGCGCCAGATTGCATAAACGGCTGCGTTTCGGCAGAATGGAATTCCTTTTGCGCAGTGCAACATTGGCGCTATCACCACAGGAGCCTCCCCGTGCGACCCGTAAGCAAATCGAACAAGCTGGCCGAAGTCTGCTATGACATCCGCGGGCCCGTGCTGGAAAAGGCGCGCCAGATGGAGGACGAGGGCCACAAGATCATCAAGCTCAACATCGGCAACCTGGCCGTGTTCGGCTTCGACCCGCCCGACGAGATCGTGCAGGACATGATCCGCAACCTGCACGGCGCGGCCGGCTACACCGATTCGAAGGGCCTGTTCGCGCCGCGCAAGGCGGTCATGCACTACACCCAGGAGAAGGGCATCGATGGCGTGACCATCGACGACATCTACCTCGGTAACGGCGCCTCGGAGCTGATCGTGATGGGCATGAATGCGCTGCTCAACAGCGGCGACGAAGTGCTGGTGCCGGCGCCCGACTACCCGTTGTGGACCGCCGCGGTCACGCTATCGGGCGGCAAGCCGATGCATTATGTGTGCGACGAATCGGCCAACTGGTACCCGGACATCGAGGACATGCGCCGCAAGATCACGCCGAACACGCGCGCGATCGTGGTCATCAACCCGAACAACCCGACCGGAGCGCTGTACCCGCGCGAGGTGCTGCTGGAAATCGTGGAGCTGGCGCGCCAGCACCAGCTGATCGTGTTCGCCGACGAAATCTACGACAAGACCCTGTACGACGAGGAGGAGCACGTGTCGATCGCCTCGCTGGCGGACGATGTCCTGTTCATCACGCTGAACGGCCTGTCGAAGAACTACCGCTCGTGCGGCTACCGCGCCGGCTGGATGGTGGTGTCGGGCGAGAAGAAGCATGCGCGCGACTATATCGAAGGCCTGAACATGCTGGCCTCGATGCGCTTGTGCGCCAACACCCCGGGCCAGCTGGCGATCCAGACCGCGCTGGGCGGGCACCAGAGCATCGCCGAGCTGGTGGCGCCGGGAGGACGCCTGACGAAGCAGCGCGACCTGGCGCACAAGCTGCTCACCGATATCCCCGGCGTCACCTGCGTCAAGCCGAAGGCCGCGCTGTACATGTTCCCGCGCCTCGACCCCAAGGTGTATCCGATCGCGAACGACCAGCAGTTCGCCTACGAGCTGCTGGCCGAGGCCAAGGTGCTGATCGTGCAGGGCACCGGCTTCAACTGGGTCAACCATGACCACCTGCGGGTCGTGTTCCTGCCGAACCAGGATGACCTCACCGATGCGTTCGGACGCATCGCACGCTTCCTCGAAGGCTACCGGCGCCGGCACGGCACTGCCTGACCTACCAGTGAAAGAATAC
>DASWYE010000192.1:0-17002 GCA_036405115.1 Telluria sp.
GATGACGTTGTTGATCGCCTCGCGCTGGTCGGGCGTCTCTTCGAAGCCGAAGCTCTCGGCGAAGGCTTCGTAGTCGTGCGCCGAATATTCGAACGAGTGGCCCTGGCGCGCGGCGCGGCGCGCGTACAGGTTGAGCAGCTCGGCCGCGGTATCGCGCACCTGCTCGGCCGCCTTGCGCTTGGCTTTTTCCCACTGGCCGGAGCCGAGCGAGTGCAGCGGCGCGTCTTCGGGCGAGGCGCCCGAATAGCGCGAGATCACATGCAGTTGCGACACCGGCACATACAGCTTGGTGTCGCGCGCGTATTCCAGGTGCAGGAACTCGGTCTCGCCTTCGCCCAGGTCCATGCTGGCCAGGCCCATGTAGCGGCCGATGCCATGATTGGCGTGCACCACCGGGTCGCCGATCTTGAGCTCGGACAGGTCGCGCACCATCGATTCGACCTGGGTGACGGCTTCCTGCTTCTTCTTGCCGGTGCGGCGCACGGCGCCCGCATACAGTTCGTTCTCGGTGACGAAGGCGAGTTCGCTGCCATCGTCGCCAAGCAGGATGAAGCCGGACTGTAGCGGCGACACGCCCAGCGCGACGCGCGCGGCCGATACTCGGAATCCTTCGAAGCCTTCGACCGGCGTGGTCGGCAGGTCGTATTCGTTGAAGTACTGCTGCAGCGTTTCGCGGCGGCCGTTGGAGTCGGCGCAGATCATCACGCGCCGGCCCGGCGGCATCAGGAAAGCGCGCAGGTTGACCAGCGGGTCGTCGGCGCGGCGGTTGGCGGCGATGTTCGGGATCGGGGCCGTGATCCCGGATGGCTCGTCATTCTCCGGCTTGCCAATGGCCCAGCGTCCGAACGGCTTGGCCTGCACGAAGAACTGCTCGTCGCCGAGGAACAGCTCGGACGGTTCGAGCAGCGGCCGCTCGCGGTCGGCCTTGAGGAATTTGTAGCGTGACTCGGTGTCGCTCCAGAAGCGGCGGATGGCGTTTTCGATGTCGCCAATGAAGGCCAGGCTGGCCGATTCAGGCAGGTAGTCGAACAGGGTCGCGGTTGCGTCGAAGAACAGCGGCAGGTAGTACTCGATACCGGCCGAGGCGATGCCCGCGCCGATGTCCTTGTAGACCACCGAACGCGAAGGGTCGCCTTCGAAGCGCTCGCGCCAGCGGCTGCGGAACGCCGTGCGCGCCGCTTCGTCCATCGGGAACTCGCGCCCGGGCAGCAGGCGCACTTCGCGCACCGGGTACAGCGAACGCTGGGTGTCGGCGTCGAAGGTGCGGATGGTCTCGATCTCGTCGCCGAACAGGTCGAGCCGGTACGGCAGCGCGGAGCCCATCGGGAACAGGTCGATCAGGCCGCCGCGCACCGAATATTCGCCCGGCGACATCACTTGCGACACATGGGAGTAACCTGCCAGCGTGAGCTGCGACTTGAGCGCGGCCTCGTCGAGCTTTTCGCCCTGCTTGAAGAAGAAGGTATAGGCCGCCAGGAACGAGGGCGGCGCCAGCCGCACCAGCGCCGTGGTGGCGGGCACCACCAGCACATCGCACTGGCCGTTCTGGATTTCGTGTAGCGTCGCCAGGCGTTCCGAGACCAGGTCCTGGTGCGGGGAAAACGCGTCGTAGGGCAGCGTTTCCCAGTCCGGAAGCAGACAGCATGTCAGCTTGCCGTCGGCGAACCAGGGAATTTCGTCCAGCAGGCGCTGTCCGTCGCTGGCCTGAGAGACGAACACCACCAGCATCTGCTTCTTCGATTTCAGCTCCAGTGCCGCCTGCGCGAGCGCGTATGCGTCCGCCGACCCGTGCAGGGCGGGCAGAGCGAATCGTTGGCCGGGTTTGGGGAGTGATTTGTTTAAATCGAAAGGCATGCAGGAGCTGGCGTAAGGCTATCAGGGAGTGGTCAATTATATTCCAAGCGCCTGTGCGCCGCCGCCCGCACGGCGGTTCGCCACGCCGAACGGTACATGCACCATCGGTATGTTGGCGCCGCTCGGCCGCAGGTGCGCGAGCTGGTCGTCGAAGAAGATATGGGGACGGAACACGGACAGCACGCGCGACTTGTCCATCCCGCCCAGGAAGAAGGTTTCGTTGGCCGAAACGCCCCAGCTTTTCAGCGTGTTGACCATGCGCTCGTGCGAAGGCGCGTTGCGGGCGGTGATGATCGCGATGCGCAGGATCTTGCGGTAGCCGGGGTCGCGCCGCGCGCGCCGCTCCTCGATGCGCTGCATGAGCGCCAGCTTCTGGAACATGTCCGCCAGCGGCCCCGGGCTGTGCGGGCGCGCCATGTGCGCGGTTTCGTGCGCGTGGAATTCGTCCAGGTTGTTGTTCTTCTTGAAGATGCTCTCCGACTCGTCGTCGGCGATCACGCCGTCGAAGTCGAACGCGACGCGCAGTTCGATGTCCTCGTCATCGTCTGCGATCGGGGAGGGCAGCACCAGTCCTGCCGAATAGCCCGCGTCGATCGCCTTGCGCACATCCTCCTCGTTCGCGGACAGGAACAGCGACGCGTTGAAGGCGGGGAGGTATTCGAACGCCGATTTGCCGGTCATGAAGGTGGCGCGGGTGATATCGAGGCCATAGGCGGCGATCGAGCGCATCACGCGCAGCCCGGTTTCCGGCGAATTGCGCGACAGGAGCACCACTTCGACCGGCTGCTGGCGCGGGAAGCACTTGTTGATGCTCAGGAAGCGGCGGATGAAGGGAAAGGCTACGCCCTTGCCGAGCAGCGTGTCGATGTGCTGCTCCTGGTAGCGGCGGTACTGTTCCGGCCCGCTGTCCAGGTACACCCGGTTCGATTCGGAGAGGTCGAACAGGGCGCTGGAGGCGACCCCGATGACGAGTTTGTGTTCGATCTGGAAGGGCATCAGTCGGGGTCCTTGGTCTTGATCTTGTCGAAGCATTGCAGTTCGGTGGCATCCATGCCCGCGCGCGCGACCTCGCTGCCGACACGGCCGGCGTCGGCGAGCAGCCGCAGCTTGCTGATGCGGTCCGCCTTGCCAAGGGCCTGTGCCAGCGGCGGCGCGTCGTCGTCGCCGGCATGTGCGATCGCCGCCACCACGTTGGGCGGAAAGTCCCACAACATCGCGATGCGCGCCGAGATCATGCGCGCATAGCTGAACAGGCGGCGGCAGAAATCCGCCGACCCGGGCAGCGGCGTTTTCTCGCCGAAGGCCTGGTCGATCATGCGGAACGCGACGATCAGGCCGAGGTTCTCCATCAAGCCGGCCAGGTAGGCTTCAAACGGCTCGGCGCCGTGTTCGTAGGCGAGCATGCTGGCCGCGAGCGCGCATTTTTCGGCCTGCGACCATACCGGCGGCGCGGCCAGGCGGGCGTAACGGCCGCTCTGCTGGCTGATCACGGGACGGAACGCCACCCGGGCGAGCAGCATGCGCAGGCCGTTCTGGCCAAGCATCATCACCGCTCCCTCCAGGTTGCGGATCGGCGTCGCCGGCGAATAGAAGGAACTGTTGGCCTCGCGGATCACCTCGCCCACCAGCACCACGTCCTGTCCGATCTGGCGCGCGAGGTCCGCCGCGGACAGGTTGGTGTCGCGCAGGCTGCGCAGCAGCGGTGGAATTACCGCGGGAACGCGCGGCACCAGGCCGGCGGCGCTGTCGGGCGACTTGACCAGGCGCAGCAGCCCTTCCAGGATCAGCTTTTCGGTCGCTGCCGGTACGTCGTCGCGGGGATCGCCCGCCACCAGGTGGTAGAACGCGACGTTGACCTGCCCGACCGACGCGCGCGGGCCGTTCGCGCGGGGCGGCGGCTCGGCTTCCGCCGGGCCGGGCGCAGCCGGTGCGGCAGCTACTGCAGGCGCGGCAGGAGCCGGCTCCTGTCCGAACAGCCGCGAGATCAGTCGTTTTAGCATCCCGCCGATTCTACCCGAGCGCGTGGCGCAGCACCTCGGCCCGGGCCAGTACCGACACGGGCGGGTACAGGTCGAGCTGCGCTGCCACCGGCATGTTGACCAGCAGGGAGGGGCGCGCGAGCGTATCGACCGGCAGCGAGGCCGGCGCAGCGCCGCCCAGCAGGACTGCGGCAGCCTTGCGCGCCGTATGCCGGCCCAGGCTTTCCATCCCGACCGCCAGCCCGAACAGGGCCTGGCCGTCACGCAGCACCTGCTCGCTGGGCGAGAAGGTCGCAAGCCGCTGCTGCATGGCAGCTTGCATGACCGTGCGCCGGTGTTCGACCATGAACGGTTCGCCGCCCAGGTAGAGCAATTGCACGCCTTGGCGGGCAATCGCCGCCACCAGCGCCGGCAGGCTGCCGGCGATCGGCACGCCGGTCCGGTCCAGCGGCGGGTGGCGCTCGACCAGCTCGAAACCGTCGCGTGCGCCCAGTGCGCGCAGGCCGGCGACGACCCGCATTGCTCCTTCGCTGGCCGGGTTGGCGATCACGGCGACCCGCTTGAACGGGCGGTAGGCAAGCATCGCCGCCACCTGCATCTCGAGCGGGACGGCCGCAATGGTCCCGGTGACGTTGCGGGCGCGCCCGGGGCCCGCCAGTGTGGGAGCGGCGTATTCGTCCAGGCCGCCGAACACCACCGGGATGTCGGTAACGTGGCGTGCCGGATCGGCGGGAGGTACGCCGGCCACGGCCAGGGTGACTGCGGTGCCGGCGGTGTAGATCAGGTCCGTGCCGCGTGAGCGAGCTTCGCGCAGGATGGCGGGCACGCGCACCAGGCCCGCGCCGGCTTCGCGCATGGTGAATTCGGCGCTGACGGGCAGGCCGGCGAAATGATCGCGGAAGCCCCGTTCGAGCGCTGTTTCAGGGCCCGGCAGGATCATGCAGATCCTGGCCCGGCGTGGCGCAGCGGCGAGAGGCAGGGCCGCCAGCGACAGGGCCGCACCCAGGAAGCGGCGGCGCGCCGTCACCGCGAGCTCCTGTCGGACAGCAGGTAGTACAGCAGCCCGGTGACCGCGGCGCTGGCGGGGACCAGCCACGCAAGCGTGACCACGGCCTGGCGCGCGCCGACGGTGTTGAACATGGCGGCGGCAACGAGCGGTCCGGCAACCAGCGACAGGCCTTCGACGGCCACCAGCACGGGCGGCGTGTCGATATCCCCGCGCCGCAGCAAGGCGCTACGCATGCTGCGCGAGACGATCGCCAGTTGTGCCGCGCCGGCGAGCACCGCCCCGAAGCCCAGCAACAGCAGGCCGGCAAGCTGGCGCCCGGGATAGGCGGCGTCGCCGGCGAACGGCAGCGAGCCGGCCACGGCCAGCGCACAACCGGTTACCGCCAGCAGCACGTAGGACGCACTGCGCCAGGCGCGCAGGCGGGCGAACAGCGCGGCAAGCGCCAGTGCAGTCCCGAGCCCCAGGAAAAAGCGGCCGGAGCTGGCCGGACCGTGCTGCATCAGCGTGAGCCATGCGGGAACGGCAAATGCGAACAAGGCGCCATACAGGAAGCGTTGCGCACTGCCGGCCGTGGTCCACGCCAGCATCAGCATGCGGTCGTGGCCGGGGTCCTCTCGGAGCGCCGGGGCGGGCAGCAGTACCACGGGAGCGCGCTGGACCCGAGCCGGCCGGCCATCGAGCAGCGGCAAGGATGCCAGCACGGCCACCAGCATCAGCACCGCCGACAGCGCGAACACGGCGCGCTGGCCGGCAGCTTCGGCCAGCAGGCCGCCCAGCGCAGGGCCGCAAGTCTCGGCGGCCAGCAGCGCGGCGGCGACCATGGCCAGCCGTGCGTTCGAGTTGCGCCGCTCCTGGCTGTGGCTGTCGATGCGGGTGCAAGCCGACAGCATCATGGCAAAGCCGGCTCCCGCGGTAGCGCGCGCCACGACCAGCACCGCATAGTCAGGCACCCATGCGCACGATGCGAAGGCGACGGCGGCAAGCATCGCGCCGGCTGCATAGGTGCGCAGCGCGCCGAACTGCGCGGTCCAGTCGCGCGCCAGCGGCGATGCAAGGACGAAGCCGGCGAATGCGGCCGACGCCGGCAGGGCCCGTGCCAGTGCGCCGGCCATCGATCCGGGCGCCAGGCCGGACAGCGCGCCCGCATGCTCCGGCAGGAACGGCCGCGTCAGCGTTTCGCCCAGCAGGAACAGGAATGCCAGCAGGCGTACCGCGATGCTGCGGTCGCGCACCAGGTCGCGCGCGAAGCCGCCTTCGGCAAAGCGGTAGGTCAGGCGCAATCGCCGGATCGCGGGGTGCAGGGAGTGGCGTCCCAAGGCTGCCGACATGCGCCCCAGTTCGAAGTAGGCCTGGTTCAGGCGCGCCTGCATTGCGTTGACGGCATCGGTGATCACTCCATGCCCGGCACGGTAGCGGAAGTCGCCGCTGCCCATGCGTCCCAGCAGTTCGGCGAGCTGGCGCAGCGGCGCCACGAAACGCAGCGTCAGCGCGAACCATGCCAGTTCCAGCGCGAGCAGCACGCTGGCCACGGCCAGCACCGCGGCGTCGATGCGCACTGGCGCCATGCGCGAGCTGATGAAACGCCGGTCCACGCCGACATGGACCTGAGCGTACGAGACGTAGCGGCGCTCGACGCTGCGCACCGAGGAAACATACTGTTCCGGCGCCAGCACTTCGCCGCCATGGCCGGCGCGCACCAGCGGCTTGCCGGCGTTATCGGCCAGGATGATGTAGGCCAGGTCCGGGTTCTCGGCCAGGGTCTGGTCGAAATACTGCTGGATGCCTTCCATTTTCTCCCACGGCACCCCGGCCGCCATCGCGCGGGTCAGGTTGCGCGCCAGCGTCAGGCCGGTGTTCTGCGCCTTGTGCTGCAGGGCCGGTACCAGGAACTCGTCGGCCAGCGCCTGGGCGTACAGCGACAGCGCGGCGTGGCACAGCAGGACAGCGAGGGCGAGCAGCGCAAGGGCGCGCCGCACCGCGGGCAGGTACAGCGCAGGGCGGCGACGTCCCGGCGGGCTCACCGCGCGGCCTCCGGTTGCGACATCGCGTGGCGCGCCGCGGTCAGCTCGACTAGGGCGGTTGCTGAGGTTTTGTTGACTTTATCAACTAATTCGTTGACTTCTGCATCCATATCGTGCGGCATGCGCACGGCCTCCAGCGCGCGCTCTACCTGGCCGGCCAGGTCCAGGCGGCGACGGTCCAGTGCGCGCAGCCCGCGCACGAAGACAATGCTCGACAGGATGGTGGCGGCACTGGCCGCGAGGGCAAGCCGCACGGCGATCGCCCGCATGATGGCATCGTGGCTGGCGTTCGAGTAGCGCATGACCAGCGTACCGGCGAGTGCGCCGTAGTTGTAGGTCAGCGGCGTCGCCGCAGTGATCGCGTCGCGGCCGCGCAGCAAGTCGCGATCCGGGAGTGGCGCCTCGGCGGGCAGCGCTGCGCCGGCATGGAACAGGGGGCGCCCGTCAGGGCCTTTCACCGTGAGCGAGAGGATGCCGGGGTCCTGGCGCGCTTCGGCTTCCAGCGCAGCCTGGGCATTGGCCAGTTGCCCGATCGCGTAGCCGCGGTCCAGGCTCTTTTCGAAATCGGCGCGCAGGTCGGCCAGCGTGAAGCGCACGCGCGAGGCCTCCACCTGCGCCAGCGTCTGCTCCAGCCGCACGCCATACAGCAAGGCGGCCAGCCCGAACGCCAGCGCGCACATGGCGGCGAACAGCGCTGCGAGGCCGGCGTGGGAACGGGCAGGGGGCATGGTGCGGTAAAAGTTATTCTCTTGGAAACAAGTGTACATTGTTCCCAGGGAGAATGCCGCATCCGCCTCCTATTGTGTGACCGGGGCCGGCCGGGCTGGCGCGGGTGGCTGGGCCTGAGGGTACGGCTGGGCCTGAGGGTACGGCTGGGCCGGCGGGTACGGCTGGGCTGGCGCTGGCGGGAACGGCTGGCCGGGCGCGTAGGGATCGGCGGACATGCTGTCCAGCGGCATATCCGGCAGCGGCACGATGTCCAGCAGGCGGATCGCCGCGCCCTCTGCGTTCTCGGCATACATCCATTCGCCGCCCTCCTGCACCAGTCCTTCCGGCGCTGCAGGGATGCGCGGCGGTGCCTTGGCCAGCGCGCGCTTCATGTAGTCCATCCAGATCGGCAGCGCAAGCGTGGAGCCGAACTCGCGGCTGCCCAGCGAACGCGGCTCGTCATAGCCCATCCAGGCAACCGCCACCACGCCGCCGCCATAGCCGGCGAACCAGCCATCCATGGCATCGGTGGTGGTACCGGTCTTGCCGGCCAAGTCATGGCGTCCCAGTCCGGGCGTGGCCACGGCCGCGGTGCCGTACACGGTCACGTCGCGCAGGATGCTGTCCATGATGAAGGCGTTGCGGGGATCGAGCACGCGTGCGCCTTCCTGGTGCGGCTTGGGCGGCTTCGCTTCCATGATGACGTTGCCGGCGCGGTCGGTGATCTTCGAGATCAGGTAGGGCTGGACGCGGTAGCCGCCGTTGGCGAACACCGAATAGGCTGCGGCCATCTGCAGCGGGGTGACCGCGCCGGTGCCCAGCGCCATGGTCAGGTTGCGTGGATGGCGCGCCTGCTCGAAGCCGAAGCGGCCGATGTGTTCGTGTACCTGCTGCACGCCGAGCGCGCGCATCAGGCGCACCGTCGGCACGTTCTTCGAGCGCGCCAGTGCGCGGCGCAGCGTGACTTCGCCTTCGAATTCGCCGTCGTCATTGCGCGGCGACCAGGTTTCGCCGGCATCCTCGCCAGGCATGTCGAGCGCCTCGTCGAGGATCAGCGTCCCGGGCCAGAAGCCCTGTTCCAGCGCAGCCGAATACACGAAGGGCTTGAAGGCCGAACCGGGCTGGCGCCAGGCCTGCGTGACGTGGTTGTACTTCTGGAAGTTGAAGTCGAAGCCGCCGACCAGGGCGCGGTAGGCGCCCGTGTCCGGGTCGAGCGACACGAAGGCCGCGGCGACCTGCGGCACCTGCGAGATCGCCCAGCGCTTCTTTGCGTCCTCGGAGACGCGGATCACCGCGCCCGGGCGGATACGGCGCGACGCCGGCGTGTCCTGCGACAGCGCCCTGGCGGCGAACTTCAGCGCATCGCCTTCCAGTTCCAGTGTGTCGCCAGCCAGCGTTTCGGCCACCACGCGGGTGGGCGTGGCCTCCAACACCATCGCGGGCACGAAGCCTTCGCTGGCCGGGCGCTTCTGCAGCGCCTCGTCGATGGCTTCGTCGCGTTCCGGTCCGGCGTCGGGCAGGTCGATGCGCGCTTCCGGGCCACGGTAGCCGCGGCGTCGGTCGAATTCGGTCACATTGCGGCGCACTGCCGCATAGGCGGCGTCCTGGTCGGCACTGCGGATCGTGGTGGTCACGACGAAGCCCCTGGTGTATGCCTCTTCCTTGTACTGGGCGTAGACCTCGCGCCGCGCCAGCTCCGCCACGTACTCGCCATGGGTCTTGAACTGCTGGCCGCGCCGGCCAAGTTTGAGCGGCTCGGCGAGCGCGGCCTGGTATTCGTCCTCCCCGATGTAGCCGAGCGCGCGCATGCGGCCCAGGACCTGGTGCTGGCGCTTGCGCGCGCGCTTCGGGTTGGCGACGGGATTATGGTACGAAGGGTTTTGCGGCAGGCCGGCCAGCATCGCCATTTCGGCCAGCGACAGCTTTGCCAGCGGCTTGTTGAAGTAGATCCGCGCCGCGCTGCCGAAGCCGTATGCGCGCTGGCCCAGGTACATGTGGTTCATGTACAGCTCCAGGATCTGGTCCTTGCTGAGCTTTTTCTCGATCTGGTAGGCCAGCATGATCTCGACCGCCTTGCGTTCGAGCTTCTTCTCGCGCGAGATCACGAAATTGCGCGGGATCTGCATGGTGATGGTGGAAAAGCCGGATACGCCGTTCCCGGTCAACATGCCCTTGATGGCGCCGCCGGCGCGGATCCAGTCCACCCCACCGTGTTCGTAGAAGCGCGAGTCCTCGATCGCCAGCAGCGCCTTTTTCATCTGGTCCGGGATCTGATCGATCGGGATGAAGTCGCGGCGCTCTTCGCCGAACTCGCCGATCAGGACACGGTCGGCGGTGTACACGCGCAGCGGGATCTTGGGACGGTAATCGGTAATGACGTCGAGCGAGGGGAGCTTGGGCACCAGCGAGGACAGGGCCCACGCGATGCCGGCGCCGATCAGCAGCACTACCACCAGCACGGTCAACAGGATAAAGCCGCCAGGGCGATTCGGAAGGCGTTTGTGAATCACGTTTACCTCTTGCTTTCGGGCAATGCCCGCGAAAGTTGATTATAGCGGCAGCGGGGAGGGCAAGGATGAAGCGGGGCTGAATCTGGCGACGAAAAAAAAACGGCGACCGAAGTCGCCGTTCTTGCCGAAGCGGGGAGGGTTTACTTCACGCCGTGCATCAGCTTCTGGATCAGCGGTGCGATCAGGAACAGCAGCACGCCGGCGCCGAGCAGTGCCCAGAAGCCGAAGGTGTAGCCGCTCAGCGCGGACGCGGTGGTCATGCCCGATTCGCCCGAGACGTGCGAAGCGAAGATGCCGGACAGGGCGTTACCGATGCCGGTGGACAGGAACCAGCCGCCCATGCCGAAACCGACCAGGCGCACTGGCGCCAGCTTGGTCACCATCGACAGGCCGATTGGCGACAGGCACAGCTCACCGATCGACTGGATCGTGTAGACCATGAACAGGGTCCAGAACGGGATCTTGCCGAAACCGTCCACCATCGAGGACAGGGCGATCATCAGCAGGCCGAACGCGAGTGCGTTGAAGACCAGGCCGAGGCCGAATTTACGCGGGATCGACGGATTCGCGTCGCGGCGGCCCATTGCCACCCACACCCAAGCGATGATCGGCGCGAACACGATGATCGCGATCGAGTTCACCGACTGGAACCAGCCCACAGGGAAGGTCCAGTTGAACATCTCGCGGTCGACGATCTGGTCGGCCAGGAAGGTGAACGAGCTGCCTGCCTGTTCGAAGAACATCCAGAACAGGATGTTGAAGGCGAAGATGATCAGCATGGCGATGGTCTTGTCGCGTGCGACTGCGCCATTCTTGATGCCTTCGACCAGCAGCATCAGCGACAGGCCGACGAACATCGCGCCGAGGATGTACATCAGGTTGTCCGCGCCCATATTGAGCAGGAAGTACACCACAGGGATCACCACCAGCGCGCCGATGACGGTGCCGATCACGCGGCCGGAGCCGGTGGCGCCTTCGATCGGGGCGCCGATGCCGTTCAGGCCCTTGCGGCCGATGTAGAACCACACCAGCGACACCAGCATGCCGACGCCGGAGGCGAAGAACACGACCTTATATGCAGGCATGTCGGGCGTACCCCACAGCTGCTCGGCGAACCAGCCGGTCAGGATCGGTGCGATGAATGCGCCCGCGTTGATGCCCATGTAGAAGATGGTGAAGCCGGAATCGCGGCGCGTGTCGGACACCGAGTACAGCTTGCCGACCATGGTCGAGATGTTCGGTTTGAACAGGCCGTTACCGACGATGATGGTGGCCAGGCCCAGGTTGAAGATCTGCGCGTCGGGCAGGGTGATCATGAACAGGCCGGCCGACATGAACAGCGCGCCAATCAGGATCGAACGCTGGTAGCCGATGATCTTGTCCGCGACGTAGCCGCCGAAGATGGCGCCGGCGTACACGAGTGCCAGGTAGGAGCCGTAGATCAGGTTCGCGGACTGCTGTCCGGACGGGTCGCCGCCATGGAACTGGGCGACGATGTAGAGCACGAGTGCCCAGCGAATGCCGTAGAACGCGAAGCGTTCCCAGAATTCGGTCATGAACAGCATCCAGAGCGGTGCCGGGTGACCCATTACCTGCTTGAATTCGGGAAGGGTTGCTTCCTTGGGTGTTGTGGTGGCTGCACCGCTCATGCGGCTTCTCCTATTTTATGTAGTTATACAAAACGGGTTTCCTGCACCGTCACCTTGCGGGGGATCAAGTGCGCGGTGCATTTTAAGCCAATTTCAGTCATGCAAGTCAACTTTCGTTCCAGAGGTAAACACAGTAGAAATTCCGTTCTTTGCCGGAATGGTATAGTGAGGCCACTGGCCTGATTGTCATCGATTAAAGGAATGCGTTTTATGAATCACGACGTTGTCGATACCCTGATTTCACCGGAAGGCCACCTGGAAATCCTGTCCAAGACAGAAGTCGCCAAGCTGCTCGATACCAGCCAGGGTGGCCTGTACCAGGTATTCCGCAACTGCGCACTGGCGGTACTGAACACTGGCAGCACCATCGACGATGGCAAGGAACTGCTGGAACGTTACAAGTCGTTCGAGATCAGCATCATCCAGCGCGAGCGCGGCATCAAGCTGGATATCCGCGGCGCCCCGTCGACCGCTTTCGTGGACGGCAAGATGATCAAGGGTATCCGCGAGCACCTGTTTGCCTGCCTGCGCGACATCATCTTTGTCAGTAATGAAGTGATCGGGAACCCGAAGTTCGACCTGCATACGTCCGAAGGCATCACCGACTCGGTGTTCCACATCCTGCGCAATGCCAGCGTGCTGCAGCCGCAGATCAGCCCGAACCTGGTGGTGTGCTGGGGCGGCCACTCGATCAACCGCGCCGAATACAACTACACCAAGGAGGTCGGCTACGAAGCGGGCCTGCGCGAACTGGACATCTGCACCGGCTGCGGGCCGGGCGCGATGAAGGGCCCGATGAAGGGCGCCACCATCGGCCACGCCAAGCAGCGCCTGAACCGCGGCCGTTACCTGGGCATCTCGGAGCCAGGCATCATCGCGGCGGAGTCGCCGAACCCGATCGTCAACGACCTGGTGATCATGCCCGACATCGAGAAGCGGCTCGAAGCCTTCGTGCGCACCGGGCACGGCATCATCGTGTTCCCGGGCGGCGCGGGCACGGCCGAAGAGATCCTCTACCTGCTTGGCATCCTGCTGCATCCGGCCAATGCCGAGATGCCGTTCCCGGTGGTGTTCACCGGCCCGTCCACGGCGGCCGACTACTTCCGCCAGATCGACGCATTCATCGGCGGGACACTGGGCCCGCGCGCGCAGGAGCGCTACAAGATCATCATCGACGACCCGGCCGCAGTGGCGCAGGAGATGCAGGCGGGGATCCGCGCGGTGCGCGAATTCCGCAAGGCGCGCGGCGATGCCTACTACTTCAACTGGCTGCTCAAGATCGACCACGAGTTCCAGAAGCCGTTCCGCCCGACCCACGAGAACATGCGCAACCTGTCGCTGCACACGCAGCAGGACACGCACCTGCTGGCGGCGAACCTGCGCCGCGCGTTCTCCGGCGTGGTGGCCGGCAATGTCAAGAACGAGGGGATTCGCGCCGTCGAGCAGCACGGTCCGTTCGAGATCAACGGCGACAAGCGCATCATGGGCATGATGGACGTGCTGCTGTCGTCCTTCGTCGAGCAGAGCCGCATGAAGCTGCCGGGCAAGGCCTACGTGCCGTGCTACCGCGTCATCACCTGACTGCGCCGGCCACGAAAAAGCCCGCTTGCTGCGGGCTTTTTTTTCGTGCCAGAAAAATGGGGACAGCCCCCATTTCCGGGTTAGTCTTCGCGGCGCAGATGCGGGAACAGGATGACGTCGCGGATGTTCGGCGAGTCGGTGATCAGCATCATCAGGCGGTCGATGCCGATGCCGCAACCGCCGGCCGGTGGCATGCCGTATTCCAGCGCGCGGATGTAGTCGGCGTCGTAGAACATGGCTTCTTCGTCGCCAGCGTCCTTGGCTTCCACCTGTGCCAGGAAGCGCGCGGACTGGTCTTCCGGATCGTTCAGCTCGGAGAATCCGTTGGCGATCTCGCGGCCGACGATGAACAGCTCGAAGCGCTCGGTGATGCCGGGACGCGCATCCGAGCCGCGCGCCAGCGGCGACACTTCGACCGGATAGTCGATGATGAAAGTCGGTTCCCACAGCTGCGCTTCGGCGGTCTCTTCGAACAGCGCCAGTTGCAGCGCGCCCAGGCCCGCGGTCGCGAACGGCTTGACGCCGAACTTCTTCAGTTCTGACTTGATGAATTCCGCGTCGTTCAGCTGCGCTTCGGTGTAGTGCGGGGCGTACTTGTTGATCGCGCCGACGATGGTCAGGCGATGGAACGGCTTGGACAGGTCCAGTTCCCGGCCGCCGTAGGTCAGCAGGGCGCTGCCGTGCGCGTCGATCGCGGCCTGGCGGATCACGGCTTCGGTGAAGTCCATCATCCACAGGTAGTCGGTGTAGGCCGCGTAGAACTCCATCATCGTGAATTCAGGGTTGTGACGGGTCGACACGCCTTCGTTGCGGAAGTTGCGGTTGACTTCGAACACGCGCTCGAAGCCGCCCACCACCAGGCGCTTGAGGTAGAGCTCCGGCGCGATCCGCAGGAACATTTCCATGTCCAGCGCGTTGTGGTGCGTGATGAAAGGCTTGGCCGCGGCGCCGCCCGGGATCGGGTGCAGCATCGGGGTTTCGACTTCCATGAAGCCGTGCTTTTCCATGAAGTGGCGGATCGACGACATCGCCGCGGTACGCGCCTTGAAGGTGCGGCGCGTCTCTTCGTTCATGATCAGGTCGACGTAGCGCTGGCGGTACTTGGTTTCCTGGTCGGCCAGGCCGTGGAACTTGTCCGGCAGGGGACGGATCGCCTTGGTAATCAGGTGCAGTTTGGTGACCTTGATGGTCAGTTCCTCGACCTTGGTCTTGAACAGCGTGCCTTCCACGCCCAGGATGTCGCCCAGGTCGGCGCTGTGCAGGGTCTGCATCGCTTCTTCGCCTGCGTTGTCGAGGGTGATGTAGACCTGGATGCGGCCGGTCGCGTACACGCCGGATGCGTCCTGCAGGGTCGCGAATGCGGCCTTCTTGCCCGCTTC
Organism: Telluria sp.; assembly: GCA_036405115.1. GTDB lineage: Bacteria > Pseudomonadota > Gammaproteobacteria > Burkholderiales > Burkholderiaceae_D > Telluria. The sequence goes on from DASWYE010000192.1 coordinate 14,691, forward strand.
GCGGCGCAGCATCATGCGGCCGGCCAGCACCACCGGCACCGGCTCGGCTTCCAGCTCCTCACGCGTGCGGCCGCCATATTGCTCCACCAGGTCCGCTGCCTTGTGCTGCGGGCGGAAGTCGTTCGGGAACGCCACGCGCTGCTCGCGGATGGCAGCCAGCTTGGCGCGGCGTTCGGCCATGATCTTGTTTTCGTCGGCCGGCAGCGCGGTATGTTCCTGGTTCTCGGTAGTCATGGTGATATCTGTTTTTGGTTGATTTCAGTCGCCGAACAGTTCGAGCGTGGTCAGCTCGGAGAAGTCGGTCGCGATGTGGATCACGTTGTCGAAGGAGGCAAACGCCGCGGCGGGCAGGGTGGTGGTCAGCACCACGCAGCGCATGCCGGCGCGGCGCGCCGCTTCCACGCCCAACGGAGCGTCTTCGAACACGATGCAGTCTTTCGGATCGGCGCCGCAGCGCTGCGCCGCCAGCAGGAAGCCGTCCGGCTCCGGCTTGCCGCGCGCGACGTCGGCAGCGCCCACCACCACGTCGAAGTGGCGGCGCAGGTCCAGGCCATCGAGCGTGAACTCGATGTTGGCGTTCGGCGCGGAAGTGGCCACGGCCAGCGCTACATTGTGCTTGCGCGCTTCAGCCACCAGTCCGTCAAAGCCGTCCACGGTCTTCAGGTGCGGCTTGTAGAGCTCGCGGTAGACCGATTCTTTCTCTTCGTTGAGCAGCCTGTTCTCGTCGTCGGTCAGGTGATCGCCCACGTACGTGCGCATGATCTCCCGGCCCTGGCGGCCGGCGGTCGCGCGGAAGAACTCGTCCGCGTCAATCTTCTGGCCGCGGCGCTCGAAGAAGGTAATCCACGATTTGGTATGGAACGCCATGTTGTCCACGATCGTTCCATCCATGTCGAAGATGAAGGCGCGCTTCACGTCACTCATCTCAGATGCCCTGCTTGAGCGAAGCGGAGATGAATTCGTCCAGGTCGCCGTCCAGCACATTCTTGGTGTTGCCGGTTTCAACGTTGGTGCGCAGGTCCTTGATGCGGGACTGGTCCAGCACGTAGGAACGGATCTGGTGGCCCCAGCCGACGTCGGTCTTGGAGTCTTCCAGTTTCTGCTGCTCGCTCATGCGCTTGCGCAGTTCCAGTTCGAACAGCTTGGCCCTCAGCATGTCCATTGCCTCGGCCTTGTTGCGGTGCTGCGAACGGTCGTTCTGGCACTGCACCACGATGCCGGACGGGCCGTGCGTCAGGCGCACCGCGGAGTCGGTCTTGTTGATGTGCTGCCCGCCCGCGCCGGATGCGCGGTAGGTGTCGATGCGGATGTCGGCCGGGTTCAGCTCGATCTCGATCGAATCGTCCACTTCCGGATACACGAACACGCTCGAGAACGAGGTATGGCGGCCGTTGGCCGAATCGAACGGCGACTTGCGCACCAGGCGGTGCACGCCGGTTTCCGTCCGCAGGTAGCCGTAGGCGTACTCGCCCTCGACCTTCAGCGTGGCGGTCTTGATGCCGGCGACCTCGCCGTCGGACTGTTCCAGGATCTCGACCTTGAACCCTTTGCGTTCGCAGTAGCGCAGGTACTGGCGCAGCAGCATGGACGCCCAGTCCTGGGCCTCGGTGCCGCCGGCGCCGGCCTGGATGTCGATGAAGCAGTTGTTCGGGTCCATCGGATTGGAAAACATCCGGCGGAACTCCATGCCTTCGATGATCTGCTTGAACTCCTCGGTGTCGGCGTAAATCGCCTCGAGGGTATCATCGTCCTGCTCTTCCTTCGCCATCTCGAACAGGTCGGCGGCGTCGCGCAGGTCGGCGCCTACCTTCTCCAGCGTGTGGACCACGCCTTCGAGCATTTTCTTTTCCTTGCCGAGTTCCTGCGCGTGCTTGGGGTTATCCCACACGGCCGGGTCTTCGAGTTCCTGGCTTACCTGTTCGAGTTTCTCCGACTTCTTATCGAAGTCAAAGATACCTCCGGAGTTCGGCTTCCCGACCGGTCAGGTCGGACAGCAGGTTGGAGAGGGCGTTGATGCGTTCAGCTTCCATGGTCGGGCGTCTAATAATTGGTTGAATCGAACCCTAGATTATACCCCAGCGCCGTACTTGATTGCTCGTGGCTGCCCGCTTATGATGCAGGCCACTCTCCTGCCAGGCCTATCCCATGCGTTATCGAATCGTCAGCGCCGCCGTCGCGTCCCTGTTTGCCACCGTGCCTGCCTGCGCAGTGCAGCCGGGCGCCACCGCCACCCTGGCGCTGCTGGAGACCAGCGACCTGCATGCGAACGTGCTCAGTTACGATTATTTCAAGCTGGCCGCCGACCCCTCGTT
>DASWYE010000193.1:0-2885 GCA_036405115.1 Telluria sp.
CCCTCAACGAATCCGGAGTTTTTGGCGAATAAAAAGCCCGCGTACTCTGAAGTACGCGGGCTGTAACAACGAAAACGCAACCAGGCCTAGAACGGGATGTCGTCGTCCATGTCGGAGAAGTTCGGGGCCGGACGCGGCGCAGGGCGCGCTGCCGGAGCCGCAGGCGCCGGTGCAGGACGTGCTGCCGGACGTGCCTGTGGCTCGTAGCCGCCGCCATCGTCCATGTCGCCGCCGCCCATGCCCTGGCGTCCGCCCAGCATCTGCATGTTCTCGGCGATGATCTCGGTCGCGTAGCGCTCGATGCCATCCTTGTCGGTGTACTTGCGCGTTTGCAGGCGGCCTTCCACGTACACGGACGAGCCCTTCTTGAGGTACTGGCCCACGATCTCGGCCAGGCGGCCGAAGAACGAGATGCGGTGCCACTCGGTCAGCTCCTTCTGCTCGCCGGAGTTGCGGTCCTTGGACTTGTACGAGGTTGCCACGGCAATGTTGGCGATCGCGTCACCGCTCGGCATGTAGCGGATCTCCGGGTCGCGGCCCAGGTTGCCGACGATGATGACTTTGTTCACAGATGCCATGTATTGCTCCCTTATTTTGGCGTGCGGCCGTCGGCCGCCGTAGAACTTACTATTATGAGTGTTATCGCGTGATTACGGCAACCGGTCCCGATCAATATTCGCGTACTCGTCGCCCCAGCGGACGCTGGGGCCCCTACTGAGCTTGCCGGAGCCTGATGCTCAGCAGGGGTCCCCGCGTGCGCGGGGATGACATGGCTGGCTGCTAACTTATTGGGCAGGGTCAGCGGCGATTCTTGAACACTGGTATTATGTACAGTATCCCACACGAACTGCAAGGCTAGGTTTCCCACATATGGAAGAAATCCGCATCCGCGGTGCACGTACGCACAACCTGAAGAACATCAACCTCGATCTTCCCCGTAACAAGCTGGTCGTCATTACCGGACTGTCCGGTTCGGGCAAGTCGTCGCTCGCATTCGACACGCTGTACGCGGAAGGCCAGCGCCGCTACGTCGAGTCGCTGTCGGCCTACGCGCGCCAGTTCCTGCAGCTGATGGAAAAGCCGGACGTGGACCTGATCGAAGGCCTGTCGCCGGCGATCTCGATCGAGCAGAAGGCCACCTCGCACAATCCGCGTTCGACCGTCGGCACCGTCACGGAGATCCACGACTACCTGCGCCTGCTGTACGCGCGCGTCGGCACCCCCTACTGCATCAACCACCCGGAAAACGCGCTGGCCGCGCAGTCGGTGTCGCAGATGGTCGATGCCGTGCTGGCGATGGAAGAAGGCACCAAGCTGATGATCATGGCGCCGGTGGTGGCCAACCGCAAGGGCGAGCACTCGGACCTGTTCGAAGGCATGCAGGCGCAGGGCTTCGTACGCTTCCGCGTGCAGAGCGGCACCGGCGACGCGAAGATCTACGAGATCGACGAGCTGCCCAAGCTGAAGAAGACCGAGAAGCACACGATCGACGTGGTGATCGACCGCGTCAAGGTAAACCCGGAGATTAAGCAGCGCCTGGCCGAAAGCTTCGAGACCGCGCTGCGGCTGGCGGACGGCCGCGCAATCGCGCTGGAGATGGATACCGCCGTCGAACACGTCTACTCCAACAAGTTCGCCTGCACCGCCTGCGGCTACTCGCTGCAGGAGCTGGAGCCGCGCCTGTTCTCCTTCAACAATCCGATGGGCGCATGCCAGGAGTGCGATGGCCTCGGCCACATCGAGTTCTTCGACCCCAAGCGCATCGTCGCCTTCCCCAACCTGTCGCTCGCATCGGGCGCGGTGAAGGGGTGGGACCGCCGCAACCAGTTCTACTTCCAGATGCTCACCAGCCTGGCGAATCACTACGGCTTCGACATCGACAAGCCGTTCGAGTCGCTGCCGAAGAGCGCGCAGGATGCGGTGCTGTTCGGCTCCGGCAAGACATCGATCCCGTTCTCGTACGTGAACGAGCGTGGCCGCACCGTGGTGCGCGAGCATACCTTCGAAGGCGTGGTCACCAACCTGCAGCGCCGCTACCGCGAAACCGATTCGATGGCGGTCAAGGAGGAACTGGCCAAGTTCATCAACGAGAAGGAATGCCCTTCGTGCTCCGGCGCGCGCCTGCGCACCGAGGCACGCTACGTCAAGATCGGCACCGGCAAGCAGCAGAAGGCGATCTACGAGATCGCCCGCAAGCCGCTGCGCGAATGCCTGTCGTTCTTCGAGCAGCTCAAGCTGAAGGGCGCGAAGAAGGAGATCGCCGACCGCGTGATCAAGGAAATCATCTCGCGCCTGACCTTCCTGAACAACGTCGGCCTGGACTACCTGTCGCTCGACCGCAGCGCGGACACGCTGTCCGGCGGCGAGTCGCAGCGCATCCGCCTGGCCTCGCAGATCGGCTCCGGCCTGACCGGCGTGATGTACGTGCTGGACGAGCCGTCGATCGGCCTGCACCAGCGCGACAACGACCGCCTGATCGACACCCTCAAGCACCTGCGCGACATCGGCAACAGCGTGCTGGTGGTGGAGCACGACGAGGACGCGATCCGCACCGCCGACTTCATTGTCGACATGGGCATGGGCGCGGGCGTGCACGGCGGCGACGTGATCGCCCAGGGCTCGCTCAAGGAGATCCTCAAGAATAAAAAGTCGCTGACCGCGCAATACCTCAACGGCACCAGGAAGATCGAAGTGCCGAAGAAGCGCCACCAGGCCGATCCGCACCGCCAGCTGGTGATCACCGGCGCGACCGGCAACAACCTGAAGAACGTCAGCCTGAAGCTGCCGGTGGGCCTGCTCACCTGCGTGTCGGGCGTGTCCGGTTCGGGCAAGTCGACGCTGGTGAACGACACGCTGTACCCGGCGCTGTCGCGCCACCTGTACGG
>DASWYE010000194.1:0-10669 GCA_036405115.1 Telluria sp.
GCCGGCGGCGCCGAGTGCCACGTACAGGGGTAGCAGGTGCTCCTGGGTCGGGTGGTTCTTGACTGAGTGCGGCGCCTGCGTACGGTAGTTGCGCAGCGCTTCGCTGTCTCCCCGTTCGAGCGCGTGCTTCATCCATTCCGCGAACTCGCGCACCCACGCCGGCGCGGGCGAATCGATCGGCTGGCCGCGGAATTCGTACAGGTTGTGGGTCAGCGAACCGGAGCCGATGATCAGCACGCCCTGCTCGCGCAACGGCGCCAGCGCGCGGCCGATGCGCTCGTGATCGGCCGGCGTTGCGTCGTGCACTACCGACACCTGCGCCACCGGAATGTCCGCCTGCGGATACATCAGGGTAAGCGGCACCCATGCACCGTGGTCGAGGCCGCGCGACGGGTCGCGGCCCGCAGGGATGCCGGCCTGCTCCAGCAATAAAGCCGCGGCCCGGGCCACGTCGGGCGCGCCGGGCGCCGCGTAGCGCATCTCGTACAGCTCGCGCGGGAAGCCGCCGAAGTCATGAATGGTGTCGGGGCGCTCCGCCAGGCTCACGGCCGGCCCGCCCATCGTTTCCCAGTGCGCCGATGCGACCAGGATCGCAGCAGGACGCGGCAGCCGCGCGCCCAGTTGCGCGAGGAAGTGCCGCGCCGGACTGTCGCTGATCGCCAGCGTCGGCGCGCCGTGGGAGATGAACAACGAGGGCATACTGGACATGTGTCACTCCTGGTATCAATAACACTACTTTACCGTGGATCGGCAATCGTCGTGCCCGGGCGCACAGGCGCCCCTCCTTGACCATTGGAAACAAATTGCATGCCCGGCCGTTCATGCGCCACAAAACGCGGCTTTCATCCAGAATGGGACCATACCGCGACCGGCAAAACGATCGCGCGGCACGAAAAGCGGCAACACAGGAGGACGGATGGATTCGCCTGACCGCCGTACGGATTTCGTTACGGCCGAAAAAATAGACATGGCGCTCAAGACCAAGCGCGCCTTCGACGCACACACCGCGATGCGTTTCCTCACCATCGCGGGCGTGCCGGACCAGCTCGCGCGCAACGTGCTGGAGCGTCCGTTCGGCGGCACCCGTGCCGACCATGGCCTTACCGGCTCCCCCGAACGCCGCAAGCGCCGCTGACCGTTCCCTCCGCCCCCTGCACCGTCCCCGCACCCGCCGCGCGCGATAGAATTGCCGCTTTTGCATTGGCGGCGGTTCATGAAGCATCCACATTATTCGATCTCACATGAAGCCAGGGCGCTGTGGCGCCTTGCATGGCCGATCCTGATCGGCCAGATCGCCACCGTCGGCCTCGGCGTGCTGGATGTCGCCATGACCGGCCACGTGAGCGCCATCGAACTGGCTTCGGTGTCGCTGGGCGCGGCGGTGTGGATGATCGTGGTGGTTACGGTGTCGGGCGCGATGATCTCGATGAACACGCTGGTCGCGCATGAAGTGGGCGCGCAGCGCTTCGACCGCGTGCCGCACCTGGTGCGCCAGGGCTTGTGGAAGGGCCTGGGCGTCGGCGTGGTCGCGTTCTTCGGCATGTGCGCTGGAACGCTGCTGTTCGACCATCTTCAGGTGTCGCCCGATGTCCAATACCGCGCGACCGCCTTCGTGCTGATCACCAGCCTGGGCATGCCCGCGCTGGGCATGTACCGCGCTTTGTACGGCTACACGGCGAGCATCAACCAGACCAAGCCGCTGATGGTGGTGGCGCTGGGCGGACTGGCCTTCAACGCCGCGCTGAACTGGGTGCTCGTGTTCGGCAACCTCGGCGCACCGAGGCTGGGCGCGATCGGCTGCGCGATCTCGACCGCCATCGGGCTGTGGCTGATGACGCTGGCGCTGGCCGCGTGGATCAGGATCGGGCGAGCCTACCGCGCCACCTACCCGTTCACGCACTGGGAATGGCCCAACTGGGGCGAGATCCGGCCGATGGTCCGGCTCGGCGTGCCGATTGCGATCACGTATTTTGCCGAGGTCAGCGCGTTCGGCATCGTCGGCCTGCTGATCGCGCGCTTTGGCGAAGTCGAGTTGTCCGCGCACCAGATCGCGCTCAACTTCTCCTCGCTGGTGTTCATGGTGCCGATGACCTTCGGGATCGCGATGATCACGCGCGTCGGCCAGGCGCTCGGGGAAGGCGATCCGCTGCGCGCCCGCTTCGTGTCGTGGACCGGCGTCGGGATGTCGATCGGCTTCGCGCTGCTGTCGGCGCTGTTCATCGCGCTGTTCCGCTGGGAGATCGCGCGCGCCTACACCATCGATGTGGCGGTGCAGGCGCTGTGCGTGCAGCTGCTGCTGTTCGCCGCCGTGTTCCAGCTGTCGGATGCGACCCAGGTCGCCACATCGTCGGCGATCCGCGGCTACAAGGTCACGCGCGAACCGATGGTGATCCAGCTGCTGGCGTTCTGGGTAGTGGCGCTGCCGCTGGGGATCTGGCTCGGACTCGCGCCGGAGTGGATGCCGTTCGCGCCCGCGCAGCCGATGAAGGCGCACGGATTCTGGATCGCGCTGACGGTCGGCCTGACCATCGCGGCGGTCCTGCTGACGTGGGTGCTGGCCCGCCTCGCCAGGCGCCGCGCGGCCTCCGCGGGTTAGGGGACTGTCCCCCTGGGGACAGTCCCCGATGGCGAAGGGGGGGTATTTACTGCGCGGAAGGGCCGAGTCTGGTATTGTCTCGCGGTCATTCGGATTAACCCTCAGCAGCGAGAATCTCCCATGCGTCTTATCCTCCCCCTCATCGCCGCCATGGCGTTTGCCGCACCCGCTTCCGCGGAACGCCTGACGCTAGACCGCATCCACGGCGATCCAGCGCTTGCCGGTCCCGGCGTGCGCATGCTCAAAGTATCGCCCGACGGCGCGCGCGTCACCTTCCTGCGCGGCCGCCCGGACAACCAGTACCAGCTCGACCTGTGGGAATACAACCTGAAGGACAAGAGCACCCGCCGCCTGGTCGACTCCAAGGTGCTGGTGCCGAACGAAACCCTGTCCGACGAAGAGAAGGCGATCCGCGAGCGTAACCGCACCGCGAGCCTGTCCGGCATCCTCTCGTACAGCTGGTCGCCGGACGGCAAGCAGATGCTGGTGCCGATCGCCGGCAACCTGTTCCTGGTCGATGCGTCGAAGCCGGATGCGCCGCGCAAGGTCGCCTCGGGCGCCGTGATCGATCCGAAGATCTCGCCGAAGGGCCGCTACGTCTCGTTCGTGCGCAAGCAGAACCTGTACGTAATCGACCTGAAAACCGGCGCCGAGCGCCAGCTCACCACCGACGGCGCCGGCACCATCCACAACGGCGAGGCCGAGTTCATTGCGCAGGAAGAAATGGGCCAGAAGACCGGCTACTACTGGGCGCCGGACGATTCCGCCATCGCCTACAAGCGCTACGACGAAGCGCCGGTGCCGGTGGTGCGCCGCTTCGAGATCTTCGCCGACCGCACCGACGTGATCGAGCAGCGCTACCCTGCCGCGGGCGACCCGAACGTGCTGGTGGACCTGATGATCGTGTCGCCGCAAACCGGCCAGCAGCGCAAGATCGACCTGGGCCCTAACCGCGACATCTACCTGGTGCGTGCCGACTGGAGCGCGGACAGCAAGAAGCTGGCCTACCAGGTGCAGTCGCGCGACCAGAAGAAGCTGGACCTGGTGCTGGTCGACGTCGACACCCTGGCGCAAAAAACCCTGCTGACCGAAACCTCGAAGACCTGGGTCGAGATCCACAACGACCTGCACTTCCTGAAGAAGCAGCCTGGCTTCATCTGGGCGTCCGAACGCAGCGGCTACAAGCACCTGTACCTGTACGACATGGACGGCAAGCTGAAGCACCCGATCTCGAGCGGCAACTGGTACGTCGACGACGTGCTGGCGGTGGACGAGAAGGCTGGCAAGGTGTACGTGGCATCGAACCGCGACGCCGTCACCGACAAGCAGACCTACGCACTGTCGCTGGACGGCCGCAACGCCGACAAGCCGGTTCGCCTGACGAAGTCCGACGGCTGGCACGACTCCTCGTTCGCCCGCAACGGCCAGGTGTTCGTCAACACCTTCTCCAATCCGGACACACCGCCGCAGACCTCGATCCACAAGGCCGACGGCTCGATGATCCAGTGGATCGAGCGGAACGAACTGAACGCATCGCACCCTTACTTCAAGTACAAGGCCGACCACCTCCCGACCGAATACGGCACCATCAAGGCCAAGGACGGCCAGACCCTGCACTACGCGATGATCAAGCCGGCCAACTTCGACCCGTCGAAGCGCTATCCGGCATTCGTGCGCATGTACGGCGGCCCGCACTCGCAGTTCGTCCAGCGCAAGTGGGGCAACAACTTCGACCAGTACATGGCGCAGCAGGGCTATGTGTCGTTCCGCATCGACAACCGCGGTTCGGCGCGCCGCGAGCGCGTGTTCCAGGACGCGATCTACGGTCAGCTCGGCAAGCACGAAGTGGAAGACCAGCTGTCCGGCATCGAGTGGCTGGGCAAGCAGGGCTTCGTCGACGCCAAGCGTGTCGGCGTGTTCGGCTGGAGCTACGGCGGCTTCATGACGCTGCGCATGGCAGCGGCGGCATCGGACAAGATCGCGGCGGCAGTCTCGGTCGCACCGGTCACCGACTGGGCGCTGTACGACACCCACTACACCGAGCAGTTCGTCGGCGGCACCCCGAAGGAGGTGCCGCAGAATTACGCGCAAAGCGGCGTGTTCGCCCACCTCGACGGCCTCAAGTCGCCGTTGCTGCTGGTGCACGGCATGGCCGACGACAACGTCCTGTTCACCAACACCACCAAACTGATTGACGAACTGGTGAACCGTGGCGTGCAGTTCGAGCTGATGACCTACCCTGGCGCCAAGCACGGCATCTCTGCGCGCGCCGGCCAGCGCCACGTCTATGGCCTGATCGACGCGTTCTTCCGCAAGCACCTGATCGACGCAAAATAAGCAGCAAAATGGGGACAGACCCATTTTGCCCCTTCGAAAAATGGGGTCTGTCCCCATTTTTCCGGGGAGCAGGACGGGACCGTGCGCGGTCCCGTCTTTTTATGGGCGGTGACATAATGCGAGCATCCTGAACGATCACCGCCACCATGAAGCCATTGCGCCTGTTGCAGCGCCACCCGTCCGCGATCCTGATGCTCGTCCAGCTGGTCGGCATGCTGATCTATCCCTTCCTCGAAAACACGCATGGCGGCAAGACCGCCTTCAACGTCATCGGCGTCGTGGTGCTTGCGGCGGCGGCCCGGATGGTGCGGCGCACGCCCGGCCATGCGTGGATCAGCGCCAGCATCGCCCTGCCCGTCATCGTCCTGCTGGTCCTGCAGACCTTCTTCGATATGCCATTCCTGCTGCCGTACCAATCGGTGCTGGAAGCGGCGTTCTATTTCTATGCGGCCGGCAGCCTGATCGCCTACATGATGGAGGACCGCGAGGCCAGTACCGACGAGCTGTTCGCGGCAGGCGCCACCTTCACGCTGCTGGCGTGGGGTTTCACGCACCTGTTTGTCATGATTGAGGCGCTCAGCCCCGGTTCCTTTGCGGCGGCTGTGAACATCTCCCATCCACGGACCTGGACCGAGCTGAATTACCTGAGTTTCGCGCTGCTGTCGTCGACCGGTATCGGCGACGTGATTCCGCTGACGTCCTATGCGCGTGCGGTGGCCAGTGTCGAGATGCTGGTGGGAATTATGTACCTGACTGCGGTGGTGACGCGGCTGATCGGCTTTACCCTCCAGCACTCGGTCCGCAAATAAAAAAAATCGTCCCCGCGCAAGCGGGGACCCATGCTGAGGCGCTGCAGCCGATGATGCATCAGCGGAGCACGTTCAGTATGGATCCCCGCCTGCGCGGGGACGACCGGTTGCTGCTTAGCGGTTCTTGCCGCGGTTGCGCAGTGCGTCCTGCGCATCGCCCAGCTTCTCCTGGGTCTTGCCTTCCACCTGCTTGGACAGGCCCTTGGCCTGCTGCTCGCTGGAACCGACTGCCTTGCCCACTTCTTCCTGGACCTTGCCGCCGATATCCTTCGCCTTACCCTTTACCTTGTTCTCATTCATGATGATTACCTCTCTGTGAATTGAACAGTGACATGCCGGGTTGGCACGCCTTGGGGAAAACTTTAACGCGAGGCACTGCCCCGGCTCTGTACGCGAGCTAACCGAAGCAGTGCATGAACGTGCCGCTTACCAGACCCGTACGCGTTGCTCAGGAGCCAGATACAGTTGCTGGCCCGGCTTCACGTCGAAGGCCTTGTACCAGGCGTCCAGGTTGCGCACGGTGTAGGTGCGCCACTGGCCCGGCGAATGGCCGTCGGTCAGTACCTGGCGGCGCAGCGCCGGCTCGCGCGTTTTGGTGCGCCAGGTCTGCGCGTAGCCGCGGAAGAACTCGCGGTCCGCATCGTCCAGCGATGCCGTGGCCGGCAGCGAAGCGCGGAACGCGTCGTGCGAAGCGGCCAGGCCCGCCAGGTCGGCCAGGTTCTCGGACAGCGTCAGCTGGCCGTTGATGGCCAGGTCCGGGAAGGCCTTGTACTCGTTGTACTGCTTCACCAGCGCTTGCGAAGCGGTCTTGAAGTGCTCGCTGTCCTCCCTGGTCCACCAGTCGCGCAGGCGGCCTTTCGAATCGAACTGGGCGCCCATGTCATCGAAGCTGTGGCTGATCTCGTGGCCGATCACCGCGCCGATCGCGCCGTAGTTATGCGCGTCCGAACCTTTCGGGTCGAAGAACGGCGGCTGCAGGATCGCGGCCGGGAAGTTCAGCGCGTTCTGCATCGGCATATTGATCGCGTTGACCAGGTGCGGCGGCATCGCCCATTCCTTCGGGTCGACTTTCGTGCCCAGCTTGGCCAGCTCCTGCGCGTAGTGGAACTCCTCCGCGCGCATCGCGTTGCCCAGCGCGTCGCCCGGCTTGACCACCAGGCCGGCGTACGACTTCCAGGTGTCCGGATAGCCCACGCCCACGTACAAGGTCTGGAGCTTGGCCTTCGCCTCGGCGCGCGTGGCCGGCGCCATCCAGTCCAGCTTGTCGATGCGCTTGTCGAAGGCGGCGACGATGTTTTTCACCATCTGCTGGATGCGGGCCTTGTTCTCGGCCGGGAAGTAGCGGTCCACGTAGAGGTGGCCCACCGCTTCATCGAGCGCCGCGTTGGTGGCCGACAGGCCGCGCTTCCAGCGTGCCGACTGCTGCGGGGTGCCCGACAGCGCACGGCCGGCGAATTCGAACTTCTGGTCCGAGAACGCCTTTGGCAGCGTGCTCGCGAAGTGGTTCAGCTGGTGGAAGGCCAGCCAGTCCTTCCAGGTGGCCAGGTCTTCGGAGCCGACCAGCTTTGCCGCGCCGGTCATCGCGCCCGGGTGCCAGACAATGAACTTGTCCTGGCCGTCCAGGCGCGCCGCCTTGAACAGCGCGTTCCAGTCCAGGCCCGGCGCCTTGGCCGCGAAGTCTTTCATGGTCCACGGATTGTTCGACGCGTTGATATTCGCCGAGTCCTCGCGGCTGGCGTGCGACTGCGCGATCTTGCGCTCGAGTTCCATGACCTTGGCGGCGCGCTGCTCCGCATTGTCGTAGCCGGCCAGCTTGAGCATCGCCGCGATGTGGGCCTGGTATTTGGTGCGCAGGCCGGCCATGCGCTCGCTGGTGTCGACGTAGTAGGCGCGGTCCGGCATGCCCAGCCCGCCCTGCAGGATGTACGGGGTGTACTTGTCCGGCTCGGTCAGGCCCTGCGCGATCCAGATGCCGAACAGGTTCTCGGTGTAGAAGTTGGTGGCGTTGAGCGGATCCACGTCCGCGCGCAGCGACTGGCCCAGCGCCTGGGTCAGTGCCTTCTTGTCGCGGATCGCCGCGATCTTCGCCAGCACCGGCTTGACCGGCGCCAGGCCCTTGGCCTCGATCGCCGCTTCGTCCATGAAGGTCGCGTAGAAGTCGGCCACCTTGCGCGCCTCGCCGGTGGTGTTCTTGTCGGCCACCAGGCCTTCGATCATCTGGCGGATGCGGTTATTGGTCTCTTCCGCCAGCTGCCCGCCGGCGCCCCAGGCGCTGCGGTCGGCGGGAATCTCCGTGCTCTTCAGCCATTCATGGTTGGCAAAGGCGAAGAAGTCGTCGCCCGGCGCCGGCATGGCATAGATGGCCGCTTTGGCTGGCTCTGCTGCGGGCGCCTTGGTGGCGGCCTGGCCGGCTGCCTGCGCGGGCAGCGCGAGGAACGCGCTGCACAGCGCAGCGTACAGGGCGGTCTTGATTGGAGCTTGCATTCGATGTGTCCCCTTCTACATGGTTTGGTTATCCCGGCCGCGCAACGCCTGCGGGTCGCGCACTGCCGGCATCGTGCACTCTACCCGTGCAGCCAGCCGTGCGCCGCCGGAATGCGACGAACTGCAAAATGCCCGTATGCAATGCCAAATTCGCATGACAGGCAGCGTATGTACACTTCAAACCCCAAGATTTTTCAAATATTTTTGAACGGGACCCTAAAGTTCCCTAAATGTGCGCCGTAAATGATGGACACGCGGTAATCCGCACACACTTTATGCAGGTGACAGCATGACCTCCCAGGACGTCCTTTCGATGTACGAACAGATCGCAGGCATTACCGCCCAGATGGCGGTCGCGGCGCAAGCCGGAGACTGGAACCGCCTCGCCCTGCTGGAAGGCCAGTGCAAGACCCATGCGGGCGCAGCCGACGCCGGCACGATGCCCCTCACCGGTGAGCTGCGCGCACGCAAGGTCGCCCTGCTCAAGCAGATCATGGCCAACGACCGGGCCATCCGCGAAGTCACCGAACCCTGGCACGCGCGCGTCGCGGCCACCATGTCCGCGCACTGAGCGGCATCGACGTAAAAAAAAGCGCCTCCGGGCGCTTTTTTACGTTGACGGCATCCCGGCGGCTACGTCGGCTTGCACACCCTGCCTGTTACGCACCACGACGGTGCCGGCCATCTTGTCGTGCCAGCCCTGCTTGCGCGGGTCGAAGCCCACCCACACGAAACCCAGGAAGAGTGGCAGCATCGAAACGTAGTAGCCGAGATAACGGATCAGGAACTGGGCGGTCGTCGGTTTGCCGCCAGTACGCGCGTCGACAATCCTGGCGCTGACGGCCATCTTGCCGGGCGTCCTGGACATGCGGATCCAGAGCAGGATCACCAATACCGCCGGCAACACATAGGAAATCAGGAAGTCAGCGGGGCCAAGTACCAAAGAGGAGTCCTCCCAGTACTGCTGGCCATACACCGCAAGCAGCAAGGGCGTAGTGACAAGGAGTAACAGGACCGTGTCGATCAGCGACGCGCCGACACGTGCCCAGAAGCCTACGTATTCGATGTCCGATTCTTGCTGCGTCACCATGCTTTCCTCCATCCCGGAACGAGTGATGAGAGACAATAGCTCTCCCTGATCAATTTCGCAACGGAATTTTCCTTCACGCCGGCGGCGCGTGGCAGAGGCAGCGGAAATGAAAAAAGCGCCCGAAGGCGCTTTTCACTGAATCCGGAAGGCGATCGCCAGGTATCTCCAGGCGTCGCCTCTTGCCGGTTGCTTATCCGGCGTCCTTCGCACACTGCAGGCTACGGACTGCTTCCGGGACAGGCGCTTCTTCAACGTTGACCTGGTATCGCGCCACGCCATCTGTGGTGGCTGCGGCAGGTCCTCTGCCCCGTTACTGCGGTCTGGTTAAGACCGATGATTCAAGTATAGCGCAATTTCCGGGAGATGTACTACCGTCGGAAAATATTCCGCCCAAGGCGGAAAACCCCTCAAGCCTCGCCCGCCTCCTCCGCCGCGGTCGCTTGCGCACGGCGCCGGCGGCTCCACCATCCCCCGCCACCGCCCAGCGCCAGCACCCCCACGCCCGCGAACACGGGCCACAGCGGCGCGCCGCCTGGCTTCGCCGCCGGCCGTACAGCCGCGGCAGATGGTTTCGCTACAGCTGGCCTGGACTTCGACGGAGGCCGCGTGCCCTGCATGTCGATCGCATACTGGAGCGCTTTGACCTTTTCCTCCAGGTCGACAATCTGCGCGGACAGCTGGGCATTCTGGTAGTCGAGCGCCTGGCAAGCCACGTCGGGCTTGACCGGCACCGCGCGGGGCCGTGCCGGCACAGCCTTGGGCGCCGCGGCGACCGACGCTGCAACTGGCGCTGCAACGGGAGCCGCGACCGGCGTTGGGGCGACGGGCGCTGCCACCACCGGCGCGCGCACGACCGGTGTTACCACCACCGGCTCCGGTTGCAGCCACAATGTCGCCGGGCGGATCTTGCGCTTGCCGTTTTCCGCCAGCTCGAGGAACAGGTGCAGGTAGCCGGCATCCACCGGCTTGAGCGATGTGATGTGCAGGAACTGCTTGCCGTCGCGCCGCATGACCGACATGTTCAGGGTGTCGATGACCGGCGAGCGCGCGATATTCGCGCCCCGGTACACATCGTCGTGCGCGATGGCAGCGCGCACCGTGCCGCCCTCGTCCGGCAGGAGTTCGATGTCCGCCACCAGTTGCTGGCCGATGTGGGACTTGACCACGGGCTCGCCCAGCTCGGCGGCAACGAGGACAGACGGCGCGGCGCACAGGGCGGCTACGGCAAGGATCGAAAGCAGGCGTGAATGGTGCATATGGGAAACAGTTTAGCAAGCAATGCAGGCGCGCCGGGAGTTTTTTGGCCTCGTGCGTCGTTAACGCGCTTTCAGCTAAACTCTTTAGCATCACCGG
>DASWYE010000195.1:0-3753 GCA_036405115.1 Telluria sp.
CGAGAACATCTCCGGCAACGACCCGCGCGCCGTCACGCAGGGCGAGTCGCTCAACGAGCAGCTGGCGCGCACGCTGGGCGAGGCGTCCGGCTCGGCCGCCAAGACCGTGAACAACAAGGACCTGCAGAATGTCGGCCCGAGCGTGCAGTACAAGCTGCGCGACAAGACCGGCCAGGCACGCGAATACCTGAACTACATGCAGCCGGTGACGCTGGACGGCGTCCAGATGTTCCTGTCCGGAATGCGCGCTTCGCCAGCGGACAATTTCAGCTACCTGCGCATTCCGGCCGACGACGAATACAGCGTGCGCGACTGGATGCGCCTGCGCGCCGCGCTGCACGATCCGGCGATGCGCCAGCAGGCGGCCGAAGCTTACGCAAGCCGCGCGATGCCGAATGCCGGCCCGGGCGACCAGCTGGCGCAGCAGCTGGCGCAGTCCGCGCACAAGGGCGTGAACATCTTTGCCGGCGAGGGCGATGACCAGGGCGGCTTCATCGCGGTCGCGCGCTTCCTCGACAAGCTGCCGGAAGCGGACCGCGAGAACGCGGCCCGCATCTACATGAAGCTGCTCAACGGTACCCTGTGGGAGCTGTGGCAGGCGGCCCGCATCAAGGACGGGCTGGAACCCGTGCCGGCCGACGCAAAGCACGCCCAGTTCCTGCAGCTGGCCACGAATGCACTGGCCGACAGCGTGTTTTACGGCGCACCGGTATACTTGAAGCTCGAGGAGTTCACCGAGGTCAAGGCTTCGGTGCTGCAGGTGACCCGCTCGCCGGGCAAGACGATCGTCTACATCGGCTGCCTGCTGCTGACCCTGGGGGTATTCGCCATGTTCTACATCCGCGAGCGCCGCATCTGGGTCTGGTTGCGCGACGATGCGCAAGGCAGCCACGCGCTGATGGCGATGAGTACGCAGCGCAAGACGCTCGATTTCGAGCATGAATTCAACGACATCAAGGCAAAGCTGCCGCAAACGGCATAAGCCAGGCTGGAGAACCGCATGGAACTGTCCCAAACCCAAACCTATTCGCAGGCGCCCGGCTACTTCAAGCGCCTCAACACCTTCGACTGGCTGTACGCGGTCGCGCTGGTGGGCGCCAGCCTGTTCGCGCTGCAGCGTTACGCCAGCTTCATGGACATCTACGAAAAGGCGATCCTGCTGCTGGCCGCGCCGGTATTCGTCGCGCTGGGCTGGCACTGGAAGCCGATGCGCTGGATGCTGCCGCTGGTGGCCGCGCTGTCGTTGTTCGGCGCCTCCCTGTACGACGGCAACCTGGATAACGCCAACACCCGCTTCTTCCTCAAGTACGCCCTGTCCTCGCAGTCCGCGATCCTGTGGATGAGCACCCTGTTCGTGTTCGCCACCGTGTTCTACTGGATCGGCCTGGTGGCGCGTTCGCCGTTCGGCGGCGCCGTCGGCAGCAAGCTGACCTGGGCCGCGATCGTCATGGGCTGGGTCGGCATGATGGTGCGCTGGTTCGAGTCCTACCTGATCGGGCCGGACATCGGCCACATCCCGGTCTCGAACCTGTACGAAGTGTTCGTGCTGTTCGCGCTCATCACGGCGATGTTCTACGTGTACTACGAGTACCGTTACCAGACCCGCCAGCTGGGCGCCTTCGTCCTGCTGATCATCACCGCCTCGGTCGCCTTCCTGCTGTGGTACACGGTGTCGCGCGGCGCCGCCGAGATCCAGCCGCTGGTGCCTGCGCTGCAAAGCTGGTGGATGAAGATCCACGTGCCGGCCAACTTCATCGGCTACGGCACCTTCGCGCTGGCCGCCATGGTGGCATCGGCCTACCTGCTCAAGTCGCACGGCAAGCTGGTCGACCGCCTGCCCTCGCTGGAACTGCTGGAAGACGTGATGTACAAGTCGATCTCGGTCGGCTTCGCCTTCTTCACCGTCGCCACCATTCTGGGAGCCCTGTGGGCAGCGGAAGCGTGGGGCGGCTACTGGTCGTGGGACCCGAAGGAGACCTGGGCCCTGATCGTCTGGCTGAACTACGCGGCCTGGCTGCACATGCGCCTGGTCTCCGGCTTGCGCGGCAACATCGCAGCCTGGTGGGCGCTGGTCGGCCTGCTGGTCACCACCTTCGCCTTCCTCGGCGTCAACATGTTCCTCTCCGGCCTGCACTCCTACGGCGAACTGTAAGAGGAAGGCGACCGTCCCGCTCTTTGGCGGAATCCGCCATACATCAGGCGATTCCGCCACGGACGGACCCTGCCTTTTGGCGGAATCGGCCATAAATTAGTCGATTCCGCCAATTCCAGCGTGCTGGCGTACGCGCCACTCGTCTGTTCAAGATGGTGTAAGGTAGTCATGTCCTCCCAGCGCGGAGAAGTGAACGCCGGAGCCAGTCATGCTGATCAAATCCCATCCCAGCGGCATCATCGAGCCGTCCCCCTCCGAGATCACCCCGGAGCATGTCTACCTCAACCGCAGGCAGTTCATCGCCCGCGTCGCCGCCACTGCGGCCGTGGGCAGCGCCGTGTGGGAGATGGCCAACCGCGAAGCCTTTGCCCAGACGGGAGCCAGGCTGGCCGCGCGCCGCAACGCGGCCTACGTCGCGCCCGACAAGGTGACCGAGCTGCACGACGCCACCCACTACAACAACTACTACGAGTTCGGCACCGGCAAGGAAGAACCGGCCGAGAACGCGCACACGTTGCGCACGAAGCCCTGGACGGTATCGATCGAAGGCGAAGTGAAGAAGCCCATCACGCTCGACATCGACAGCCTGCGCAAGCTGGCGCCGCTGGAAGAACGCATCTACCGCCTGCGTTGCGTGGAAGGCTGGTCGATGGTGATTCCCTGGGTCGGCTACTCGCTGTCGGAACTGATCAAGCGGGTGGAACCGACCGGCAACGCGAAATACGTCGAATTCATCACGCTGGCCGATCCGAAGCAGATGCCCGGCGTGCGCAGCCGCATCCTGCGCTGGCCGTACACCGAAGGCTTGCGCATGGACGAAGCCATGCATCCACTGACGCTGCTCACGGTCGGCATGTACGGCCAGGTGCTGCCGAACCAGAACGGTGCGCCGGTGCGCGTGATCGTGCCGTGGAAGTACGGCTTCAAATCCGGCAAATCGATCGTGAAAATCCGCTTCGTGAAGGACCAGCCACGCACTTCGTGGAACGTGTCGGCCCCGGATGAATACGGCTTCTATGCCAACGTGAATCCAAAGGTGGACCACCCGCGCTGGTCGCAGGCCACCGAGCGCCGCATCGGCGAGGACGGCTTTTTCAAGCGCAAGCGCGACACGCTGATGTTCAACGGCTATCCCGAGGTCGCCCAGTTGTACGCGGGCATGGACCTGAAAAAGTTTTTCTGACCGATGGCGTTCAATCCCGCACCGAAGCAGCTCTCGCTCATCAAGACCGTCGTGTTCGTCGCGGCGCTGTTGCCCTTCCTCTGGGGCGCCTGGCTGGTCGTGCAGCAAGTGCCGGTCGACCCGCTCGAATACATCACCCACGAGACGGGCGACTGGGCGTTATACCTGCTCTGCATCACGCTGGCGGTGACGCCGCTGCGCCGGCTGAGCGGCTGGAACTGGCTTGTCAAACTGCGGCGCATGCTGGGGTTGTTCACCTTCTTCTACGCGCTGCTGCACTTCATCGCCTTCTTCTGGTTCGACCATTTCTTCGACGTGGCTGCGATGCTGCGTGACGTGGCAAAGCGGCCGTTCATTCTGGTCGGCTTCACGGCCTTCGTGCTCCTGATCCCGCTGGCTGCGCGGCGTCGGCCACCTG
>DASWYE010000196.1:0-3663 GCA_036405115.1 Telluria sp.
GCCTAGCGGTGTCCGCGGCGGCCATCGCCACGGCGATGGCCGCGGCCATCATGGCCACGGCGTCCGTCGTGGTGGCGCCAGCCGTGGTGGCGCGGCGCCGAACGCAGGATGAAACTGCTGTGCGGCCAGTAGCCATACGGCGCGGCGTACGGGTAGCCGCCGAAATGCTGGTTGATGCCCAGGAAGCCGTGGCGCCCGATGCCGAAGCCGAGTCCGATCGATACCTGCGGCTGGTTGTAATAAGGTTGCGCGACCACGACCGGCGCCGGAGTGTAGACGCCCGGGCCATAGGTGTACACGGGCACGCTGCCGGCGGAGCTGTACGTCACGCTGTTGCCCGACGGGGCCGGCACGGTGTCAACGTAGCGCGAGGTATAGTTGTCCGGGCGCGGTGCGCCGGGCGGCAGGTCCACATTGGTCACCGAGACCGTGCGCCACTCGCGCGGATCGGCCGGGGTGTTGTAGGCAGTGGGCTGCTGGGTGGCGCAGCCTGCCAGCGTTGCGAGGGATGCGATAATGAACAGGAATTTCATGGCGAGGCTCCGGTGAATAGCGAACACTATAAGGAATCGGGCTGCACGGGGCGCGCTCTTTAACACGCTGTTACACCTGACCGGGAGACCTGAAACATGATCTACAAAGGCAGCTGCCATTGCGGCAATGTAGCATTCGAAGTGGAGGGCGAGATTGACGGGGCGCTGTCGTGCAATTGCTCGATGTGCCAGCGCAAGGGATCGCTGCTGTGGTTCGTTCCGCGCACCAGCCTGCGCCTGCTGACGCCCGACACCAACGCCAGCACTTACCTGTTCAACAAGCACGTGATCAAGCACCGGTTTTGCGGTGTGTGCGGCATTCATCCTTACGGTGAAGGACAGAGCCCGGACGGGACTGCGACGGCGGCGATCAACATCCGCTGCATCGAGGGTATCGACCTCGAGTCCGTGCCGGTGCAACATTACGACGGCCGCAGCCACTAATCCGTCATCCCGGCGCAGGCTGGGATCCATACTGGGATTGTGATCGACCGCGGTGAGATTCCTTCGCTCACTTCAGCATGGGTCCCAGCCTTCGCCGGGACGACGCGCTACCGGAGAATGGTGAGGACTCCGTCGAGGCCGCTGTAGTTGAGGGCGACGTCGGCCTGTTCGCGCACCACCGGCTTGGCGCGGAAGGCCACCGACAGCCCGGCCACCTTCATCATCTTCAGGTCGTTGGCGCCATCGCCCATGACGATGGCCTGGCGCGGGTCGATGCCCATCTCCGCGCAGACGCGCAGTACCGTGTCGCGCTTGCCGTCGGCGTCGACGATGCCGCCCAGCACACGTCCGGTCAGCTTGCCGCCTGCGACTTCCAGCACGTTGGCGTGCGCGTAATCGAGCCCGAGCCGCTCCTTCAGCCGGTCGGTGAAGAAGGTGAAGCCGCCGGAGACCAACAGCGTCTTAAGCCCTGCTGCCTTGACACCGGCCAGCATCGCCTCGGCGCCCATCGACAGCGCGAGCCGCTCGTCATACACGCGTTCGAGCGCGGAGGCATCCAGGCCAGCCAACAGCGCGACGCGGCGCGTCAGGCTCGCGGCGAAATCAAGTTCGCCGCGCATCGCTGCTTCCGTGATCTCCGATACCTGCGGCTTGAGGCCCTGCATGTCTGCGATTTCATCGATGCACTCGATCGTGATCAACGTTGAATCCATGTCCATTGCAACCAGCTTGAAGCCGGCCAGCGTGCGGCCCGGCGCGATGAACGTCGCGTCCAGCTGTGCCATGTCCGCGGCCTCGCTGACTGCACGCCGTGTCGCGGCGGAGTCGTCCACGCCTTCTGCGCGCAGTGCATGATCGCCCAGCGGGATGGTGCGCGCTGGATGGGCGATGGCGGCGGCGCGCTCGAGTGCTTGCGCATCGGCGCGCGGGCCTTGCAGGACCAGGTTCATAGTCAGTTGACGAGTTGTTTGATGGTTTGCTTGAGCTGGTTGACGCGCGCAGACAGGTCCGGCATTGCGGCAGTGATGCGCAGCTTGTCCTGGCCGGCCAGCTTGATATGGCGATTCTTCTGGATCAGGGTGATGATCTTGATCGAGTCGATCGGCGGGTTCGGCATGAATTGCAGGTTCGCGGCCTCGCCATGCGCGTCGATCTTGACGATGCCCGCAGCGGTGGCAAGGATGCGCAGCCGGTGCGTCTCGATCAGCGCCTTGACCGCGTCAGGCAGCTTGCCGAAACGGTCGATCAGCTCTTCCTGCATGTCATCCACCTTGTCCAGCGTCTTGCAATTGGCAAGGCGCTTGTAGACCGACAGGCGCTCGTGCACGTCGCCGCAGAAGTCCGATGGCAGCAGGGCCGGCACGTGCAGGTTGATTTCAGTGGTGGTCGCCAGCGGCGCCGCCAGGTCCGGCTCCTTGCCGGCCTTGAGCGAGCGCACCGCTTCCTGCAGCATGTCGGTGTACATCTGGAAGCCCACTTCCAGCATCTCGCCGGACTGGTTCTCGCCCAGCACTTCGCCGGCGCCGCGGATCTCCAGGTCGTGCATGGCCAGGTAGAAGCCGCTGCCCAGTTCTTCCATCTGCTGAATCGCGTCCAGGCGGCGCTGCGCCTGCTTGGACAGGCTTGTCACATCGTTGACCAGCAGGTAGGCGTAGGCCTGGTGGTGCGAGCGACCGACGCGCCCGCGCAGCTGATGCAGCTGGGCCAGGCCGAACTTGTCGGCGCGGTGCATGATGATGGTGTTCGCGGTCGGCACGTCGATGCCGGTTTCGATGATGGTGGTGCACAGCAGGATGTTGTAGCGCTGGGTGACGAAGTCGCGCATGACCTTTTCCAGGTCGCGCTCGTGCATCTGGCCGTGCGCCACGCCGATGCGAGCCTCCGGCAGCAGTTCTTCCAGCATCGCATGGCGGTTGGCGATGGTGTCGACTTCGTTGTGCAGGAAGTAGATCTGGCCGCCGCGCTTGAGTTCGCGCAGGCAGGCTTCGCGGATGATCGATCCGTCCTCGCTGCGCACGAAGGTCTTGATCGCCAGGCGCTTCTGCGGCGCCGTGGCAATGACGGAAAAATCGCGCAGTCCTTCGAGCGCCATGCCGAGCGTGCGCGGGATCGGTGTGGCGGTCAGGGTCAGCACGTCCACTTCGGCGCGCAGCGCTTTCAGCGCCTCCTTCTGGCGCACGCCAAAGCGGTGTTCCTCGTCGATGATGACCAGCCCCAGGCGCGTGAACTTTACGTCCGGCGACAGCAGCTTGTGGGTGCCGATCACGATGTCCACGGTGCCGTCGGCCATGCCCTTGATCGCGTTATTGATCTCCTTGCCGGTCCGGAAGCGCGACAGTTCGGCGATGCGTACCGGCCAGTCGGCGAAGCGGTCCGCGAAAGTCTGGGCGTGCTGTTCGGCCAGCAACGTGGTCGGCGCCAGGATCGCGACCTGCTTGCCGCCCATGACGGCGATGAAGGCGGCGCGCAGCGCGACCTCGGTCTTGCCGAAGCCGACGTCGCCGCACACCAGCCGGTCCATCGGTTTGCCCGAGGTCATGTCGCGGATGACGTTGTTGATCGCCTCGCGCTGGTCGGGCGTCTCTTCGAAGCCGAAGCTCTCGGCGAAGGCTTCGTAGTCGTGCGCCGAATATTCGAACGAGTGGCCCTGGCGCGCGGCGCGGCGCGCGTACAGGTTGAGCAGCTC
>DASWYE010000197.1:0-12011 GCA_036405115.1 Telluria sp.
ACAGTCCCCCTCCCCCGAACATCCCGGCCAAAAGCCGGGATGTTTGCTTTTGGGCTAGAAATTCATTGAGCGTGAGCAAGGCAGTGCCTAAACACTGAGCAAGAATGTGCTTTCCGGTACGCCCTCCTGCGCGTGCCAGAAAGGACTCATGCTACCGCTCCGTCTGATTGCCGCGCTGGCCTTCGCGGCCCTGTCCTCCGGCTGCGCGACCCATGCGGTCAGCATGCAGGAGGTGCGCGATTTCGCCGCCGCATCCGGCAAGCTGGCCGGTTTTGCCGACCTGTCCACCCGCTTCCGGACCACCTATGCCCGCGAACAACCCTACCTGACGCCGGCCGCGGACAAGCTGGCGCGCGAGAACGACGCGCGCCGTGCGGCGGTCTACCAGGATTTCCTGAGCGCGCAAAAGACGCTGGTGCTGTACATGCAGACGCTGCACCAGCTGGCCAGCAACGAACGCTTCGACCTGTCGCCCCGGCTCGATGAGCTGGGCGAAGGCCTGAAGGCCAGCGCGGATACCAAAGTCGAGCAGCGCCACGTCAAGGCCTACACGGGACTCGGGCGGCTGGTCACGCGCGTGATCCTGTCGAACTACCAGGCCCGCAGCGTGGAGACCATGGTGCGCGAAGCCGACCCGCACGTGCAGGCATTGCTGGAAGCCATGACTGCCCTGCTGCGCTACTACGTCAAGACCAACGAAAACGAGAAGAAGACGGTGCTGGGCATGTTCGATGTCGAGATCCCGTTCTCGCTGCGGCCCCAGGACCGCATGCTGGTGACCCTGGCCAAGGTCCACTACACCAGCAAGACGGCCGAATACCGCCTGCTCGACAAGCGCTATGCGCTGGCCCAGGAAGGGCTGGACAAGGTCTCGCTCGGCCACCGCAAGATGCGCGAGAACCTCCATAACCTTCACGCCCCCGAGGTGCGCAAGTACCTGGCCGCGATCGGACACGACCTGGCCATGATCCACGAAGGCCTGAAAGCCACCAATTAAGGAGCCCGGCATGAGCGAGCACACAGACCGCAACGGCGCCGAGGCGCTGGCCGACAAGCTGTCCGAATGCGCCGACGCGATCCATGAGCGGGTGGTGAAGGCGATCAAGGCTTACGAGGGCCGGGACGTGCCGGCGTCCGAACAGGCGGCGCTGCGCGCGCTGTGGGACCACGAGCTGGTGCTGCGCCAGCGCGCCAACGGCCTGTATGCGGAAGCCGCGGCCGGCGCCATCGCCACGCTCGGCGAGCATCGCGAGCAACTGGGGCGCATCACCGGCAAGGCGCTGGAAAAGATCAAGACCATTGCCAAGGTGGGCGACACGGTCGGGCTGGTGGCGGCGCTGGCCGCACTGGCCGGCGCCGCCGCGCTCGGGCAGCCCACGCCTATCCTCGTCGCGCTCGGCAAGCTGCGCACCCAGGTCAGCGCCATGGCCGCGTGACTCGCGCAGGTCGGGGACTGTCCCCGCAGGCGCCAGGCGGTGGGTCCGTGCCCAGCTCTTGTGCACGCGCTCGCCGCTAGCTGATACCCACCCGGCACCAGTCTGGCTCATTACCACCGGGCTTGCCTCTGGCCTGGCAGAAGAGCCGGGGACAGTCCCCTTCCGTGCGCCAGCGGCGCCGCATCGCGCTACACTGAAGGTGCGCGCTCGCTATAAGCCGGCGCGCCAGTTCCGCCATGACGGCTCGCTCCGCCGGGCGGTCGGCAATTCATCGCGGGCGCATCCTCACATGGAAGCTCTGACTGAAGACCAGCTTGCCCAGCTCCGGCACGCGCTCGAACAGCGCCTGGCCCAGCTGGAGGAGCAGCTTTCCACCGAGCTGGTGGCCGACGGGCTGCCGGTCCAGGAGGTGGAAACCTCGCCCGCCGACAAGGCCACCAACCGCTTGCTGAACGACCTGGCGATCGAGGCCAGGGAACACCTGGACGCGCAACTGACGGCAGTGCGCAAGGCCCTGGCCAAGTTCGGCGACGGCAGCTACGGGATGTGCGAGCAGTGCGGAAACGATATCGGCTTCGCGCGCCTGCTGGCGCGGCCCGAAGCCGGCTTGTGCATCACCTGCCAGGCCAGGCTGGAGAAACGCTGACCGGGCTGGCGTGTCCGCCGCGGTCCGGGCGACGCTCAGGGGCTGGACCAGGCGAGGTCGCGGATCTTGGTCACCTGGCGGCGGGCCAGCATGCACCAGATCTGGAGCGCTTCTTTCTTGCTGGCGGTCATACGGCGCGGTTCCGCCAATGCGATTTCGCAGTCCTTGTCGGACCATTCCTCGAAGCGCACCTCCCCGCTGCTGGATATTTCTGCCTGATACATCAGTCCGTCGGCGTAGCCGAAACGCAGCGTGGCGCTGGCAGGCTCCTGCTTGCCAGGGCCGAACAGTTCGGACAGGGCGCTGGCCAGTTGGGTCTCGGTGGGCGCGGCAATGTCGCGCCCGTCGCGGCCGGTAAGAATCACCCATGCTTGAGTCATTACACCTCCGAAAAGGCGATACCGCTGGCTTGCGCCGGGAATGTTGCGGCTTATGATACCGAAAAACAGCCCGCTGGGAAGCGCTGTGCGCGCAGCTCTACATCAATGTTGCGGCGACGCACATCCGTTCAGCGCAGCAGTTGCGGCGCGCTAAGCGGATCGAAGTCGGTCCAGTCGCCGCCCTCGATCGTGCCCTGCGCTTTTTCGATATGGTGGGCGCCCAGCTGGCGCAGCACGCCGAGGGCGCGGTCGTGCTCCGCTTCGGTCACGCAGGCCACCGCGATCAGCATGCCGGCCGGACGCACGGCCAGCTCGTTCTCGTGCTCGTTCTCGCCTTTCTCGTGCTCGCCCTGTTCCTTCATCTTGTGGAAGGAATACAGCGAACCCACGTGCGCCCCCACCAGGCCGCCGACAATCGGGCCGATCGCGCCCGTCACCGGAATGGTGGCGGCGCCGATGGCTGCGCCGACGGCGCCGCCGGTCACTTCACCTTCCACCACGCCGACCGGGGTTTCCTTGGCGCCCGGAGAGATCAGGTGGTCGCCCCCGATCGGGGTACGGTCGTGCTGGCCCGGCTGGTTCAGGTAAAAGGCGCTGATCTGGTCATCCGCGAAGCCGGCGCGGACCAGTTCCTCGCGCGCCCGTTGAATTTCGTCCTGCAGCTGGAAATGTCCGGCAAGAATAGTAGACATGCTGGTTCCTCCTGTTCGATGATGCAAGCATGAGCGAAGCAGGCAGCAACCTCTGTACGGCAGCGCACTTAAACTACTGCCATTGGCCGAATGCAAACTCGTACGCCGGCGCCTGCGGCGGCGCGCCCACCCAGTCGCGCGGATCGACCCGGTAGTACTTCATGAATTCCTCGTACAGATCCGGGTGGCGTTCGGCCAGCTGGTAGGGTTTTTCAAAGAAGGTTTCGGTCGCCACGGCAAAGAATTCGGCCGGACTCTGGGCGCCGTAATGGTCGAGCACGGATTGCTGGCTGAACCAGGCTTGCTGGCGCAGGACCTGGAAGTCGCGCGTCAGCACCTGCGCCCATTTGCGGTAGCTTGAGGGATGCCCCAGGTAGGGCGCGCCGTTGTTGCTGCCGGATTCGGCATCGAGCTGGTGCGCGAACTCGTGCAACACCACGTTGTGCCCGTCGGTCCAGTCGCGCGCCCCGCGCAGCACGTGGTCCCAGGACAGGATCACGCGGCCGTCGCTCCAGGATTCGCCCAGCAGGTCTTCGCGGGTTTCGGTGACCACGCCGGCCTCGTCCGGGCGGTTGCGCGGCACCAGGAAGGCGCTCGGATACAGCAGCACCGTATACAGCCCCGGGTAGACCCGGCTGGGACGGTTCAGCAACAGCAGGCAGGCCTGGCCGGCAATGGTCACCCGCATCTCCTCGGTGACCTCGAGCCCGGCACAGCCGACGAACTTCTTCTGGTGCAGGAACTGGGTGACCAGGCGGCGCAACTGCGCCTGCAGCTCGGCCGGCATGCGGCCGTAGACCGGGAGGTTGCGCACCAGGATGGCTTCGCGTTCCGGGGCCATCGGCTGCGCCAGTACGCGGCGCAGGCGCCAGCGCGGGTAGAACCATGCCGCGCACAGCGCGAGCGCGATGGCGGCAGCGACGATTGAAGCGAGCATTGCATTCCTTCTGGATGAGGGGCACGGCCCCGATTCGACTACCCCGGGACTGCCTTGCCGCCGTCCCTGGCCGCAAAGTAGGTTTCCACGGCGTCTGCATTGCCAATCAGTTTGCCACCAATGAAGACCTGGGGCCATGTCGATTGTCCGGTCACGCCGCGCAGCACGCTGCCGTTGATCTTGCGGTCCTGCTCGATCTCGGTAAACACCAGGCCGCTGCGCTCCAGCACGGCACGTGCGCGCGCACAGTGCGGGCAGCCGGGCTTGGAGAACATCACCACCGGTTCCGGAATCTCGATGCCTGGCGCCAGGT
Organism: Telluria sp.; assembly: GCA_036405115.1. GTDB lineage: Bacteria > Pseudomonadota > Gammaproteobacteria > Burkholderiales > Burkholderiaceae_D > Telluria. The sequence goes on from DASWYE010000197.1 coordinate 4,405, forward strand.
AGCGCAGCATGGTTTCGGCATCCGACACCTCGAACGGGTCGCCTTCCTTGTCGGGCTCGATGAAGGCTTTTTCGATCGTGCCATCGCGCACCAGCATGGAATAGCGCCAGGAACGCTGGCCGAAACCCAGGTCGCGCTTGTCGACCAGCATGCCCATCGCTGCGGTGAAGTCGGCGTTGCCGTCCGGCAGGAAGGTGATGTTGTCGGCCTCCTGGCCGGCCTTCCATTCGTTCATCACGAAGGCATCGTTGACGGCGAGGCAGACGATGTCATCCACGCCGTGCTTCCTGAATTCGGGCGCCAGCTCGTTGTAGCGCGGCAGGTGCGCCGACGAACAGGTCGGCGTATAGGCGCCGGGCAGCGAGAACAGGACCACGGTCCTGCCGCGGAAGACGTCATCGCTGGACAGGTCCTTCCAGTGGTTGCCGGGCCGCGCCTTGAACGTGACCTGGGGGACCTTCTTTCCTTCAAGTGATTCTGGGGTGGGCAACATGCTGGGCTCCTCTTGGTCGCGGCCGTTAACTTGCCGCACGGAACAAGGTGGGGCTACTTGTCCGCATTTCAATTGATGGGAAATCAAAAAAAGAAAAGGCGCCGAACCCGAGGGTTGCGACGCCTTGCTGCTGCCGGATCGGGAGACGGCCGTCAGGCCGACGCCTGTTCCTTCGCGGCCAGCGCGGGTGCCGGCCCAAACAGCGCGGTCACGAGCGGATCGCGCGCCACCGGGTTACGGTTGACGCGGATCGCGTAATGGGTGTCGTCGGCCAGGATGTGGAAGTGGCGGCCGGCCCCTGCCATCGCCTGTTCGCGCAGGCCAGGACGCTCCTTGCGCGGTGGCGCGCCTTCGCGCTTCGGCTGGGCGATCGCGGCCAGGAAGGCCTGGACGCGCTCCGGATCGGGAGAAATCTGGTACACGGCCTTGCCGAGGTAGGTGGCGGTGCCTTCCACATAGCGGGCCAGTTCGATCACGCCGGCCTCGCGCAGGTCGCGGATGTACTTGCGTGCGCCGCTTGGCGAGAATTTCAGGAACCATGCGATTTCGTCGGCGAGCATTTCATGGTCCATCAGCTCATTGATCAGTTTTTGCATGTTTTCGATCCGGCGCTGGGTGGCCGAGGTCGAACGGACGCGCTCGATCGGAGCGAGCGAAATCGGCGCGCGTTCGGCGGGCTGGGGGGCGACGCGCTCGATCAGGCCGGAGGCCGCGCTGCGCGCTGGCATGTCGGCCGGGTTCTTGTTCTGTGTAGTTGCTTGCATGTTCAGTACTCCATGTGAGTGAGGTAGCCACTTTCCAAGGGGCCCGGTGCCCGGCCTGTTACCTGCATTCGACAGGCTTGCGTCCGACGGGTTCCCCATCCCTATGGCTCAAGATTGCCTTTCCGAACACTGCTGGTCTGTGCGCCATCGAACATTCAGGGAAAAACTGCAACTATTGATGGGCTTGCAACCGTGCGTTCCCGAACAGAGCGGCACGGCGCCGGCCGCTAAAGTGGCCAGCATCCATTCACTACGGAGAAGGAATCCCCATGAAAATCACTTACCTGGCAGCCCTTGCGGCGGTAGTTGGCCTGGCCGGCTGCGAAAAAACCGAAGTCAATCCGCCGGCAACCGTGGTCACCCCGGCCCCCGCTGCGGCCCCTGCGCCTGAAACCGTGGCAGTACCCGTCCCTGTTCCCGTCCAGGGTCCGCCGGGCCCGGCGGGCGAGAAAGGCGAGAAAGGTGACCCCGGCAGCACCACCGTGATCGTGCCGGAGCCGGCCCCGGCAACCGAGTCGACCACGCCGCCACCTGTGCAGTAATCAATACACCCGGACCGATCGCGCCGTACCCTATGGGACGGCGCGATTTTTTTGTCGGCGGCACCGGACGGGGCCGGTGTTGTAAAAATGCCACGGGCGCCGGGGCCATTGTGCGGTACCGCACCGACCCTCAGGGAACCCCAACCGTAATCTCCAGTCCAACATCACTGCTCATGCAAAGCGATGTCGCAACAACAATCCTAATAATTTTTTGATGGGAGTTTTTTGTGAATAATATGAAAAAGATCGCCCTCGCCGCCGCCATGTTCTGCACCTCATCGGTCCTCATGGCTCAGGAGGCCTACGTCCCGACGATCAACCCGAACTGGTACATCCAGCCTTCGTTCGTCGGCCTGAAGCCTGACTCCGACTGGGGCACCGACCGTGACTGGGGCGGTGGCCTCAAGTTCGGCAAGGCCATGTCGCCAGCCTGGGACCTGCAAGTTGGCATTACCCACGTACGTACCGACAGCGGCGTGCGCCACTATGACCAGACCACCTTCGGCGCCGATGCACTGCTGATGATGTCGCGCAAACAGTTCCGTCCATTCCTGCTGCTGGGTATCGGCCTTGAGCGCGACGACCTCGAAGCACCTCTGATGCGCGTCAAGAAAACCTCTCCTTACGTCTCGGCCGGCCTCGGCTTCCAGATCGGCATCTCCGACCGCATGTCGCTCCAGGCCGACATCCGCCAGGTGCATGGCCGCCTGCGTGACGACGAGCGCTTCGGCTTTGACCGCAGCAACAACCGCTACCTGACATTCGGCCTGAACTACGCCCTGGGCCCGACGCCACAGCCACCAGCACCACCGGCACCACCTCCTGCACCTGAGCCAGTGGTGGCGGCACCGGAAGCTCCGGCACCGGCGCCAGCACCGGCACCGGCCCGCTTCGAAAAGATCACCCTGGCAGCAACCGAGCTGTTCGAGTTCGACAGCGCCCGCCTGCAGGGTTCGCAGCCGAAGCTGGACGAGATCGCCTCGGTTCTGGCGGCCGACACCTCGGTCACCAACATCGTGATCTCCGGCCACGCCGACCGCATCGGTTCCGAGCAGTACAACCAGAAGCTGTCGGAGCAGCGCGCCAATGCGGTGCGCGAATACCTGGTCGGCAAAGGTATCGACGGCGGGCGCCTGACTGCACAGGGCAAGGGCGAGTCGATGCCGGTCGTGACCTGCACCGAGAAGAACCGCGCCGCGCTGATCAAGTGCCTGGAGCCGAACCGCCGCGTGGAAGTCGAGCAGATCGTCATCGAGCGCAAGGTCAGCGAATAATTTCGCGCTTGATACAAGCAACAGGAAAGGGGCACGCGTGCCCCTTTTCTTTTTCCGGAGGATGAATGCCAAACCTGACATGGTCGACATTTTCGGGCCGCCTGGTCAAGGTACTGCGCTGCTCGGTGACCGAATGGTTCGAGGACCGCGCCGCCAGCAAGGGCGCCGCCCTCGCCTTCTACACCCTGTTTTCGATCGCCCCGGTACTGGTGCTGGTGATTGCGATCGCCGGCTTCTTCTGGGGACCGGAGGCGGCGCGCGGCGAGCTGCTCGGGCAGTTGCAGGGGCTGGTGGGAAAACAGGGCGCAGAGGCGCTGCAACTGGTACTGCAGGGCGCCCGCGACAAGGAAGAAGGCAGGATTGCCACCATCGTCGCGGCGGTGCTGCTGGTGTTTGGCGCGACCACCGTGTTCGCCGAACTGAAGGACAGCCTGGACGAGATCTGGCAGGTGCCGCCATCCAGAAACGCCGGCTTCTGGAATGTCCTGCGCACCCGCCTGCTGTCGTTCGGGATCATCCTGGTGCTGGGCTTCCTGCTGATGGTCTCGCTGGTGGTCAGCGCGGCGCTGCAGATCCTGGAGAATTTCCTGGCCGGGTACTGGAAGGAGGCCACCGTGCTGCTCGGCTGGGTGGCGCAGGCGGTCAGCTTCCTGGTGATCGCCGCGCTGTTCGCGGTGATCTACAAGCTGCTGCCACGCATCAAGCTGGCATGGAAGGACGTGCTGATCGGTGCGCTCGGTACTGCCGCCATGTTCACGCTCGGGAAATACGCAATCGGGCTCTACATCGGCAACAGCGGCGTCGCCAGCAGCTTTGGCGCGGCCGGCTCGCTGATCGCGCTGCTGCTGTGGGTGTATTACTCGGCGCAGATCTTCTTCCTGGGGGCCGAGTTCGCGCGCCAGTACGCGCTGCAGATGGGAAGCTTGCGCAACCGGCCGGCGCATGAAACCGGCGCCGACAAGCCCAAACGCCGGCACTGAACAGTCGTCGCCGGCCGATGGCGCCCCCCTGCGCCGGGACCCGCGCTGAGGATTCGGACACCGGGACAGCTTGCTGGCCACCAGCTCAGCATGGGTCCCGGCCTTCGCGGGGACGACGGGCCGGCTATTCCCCGAGCAGCTCGGCAATGACTTCCATGCCCTCGACGCGCTCGGCCACCACCTTCAGGATCACCACCACCGGCACCCCCAGCAGCAAGCCCCACACGCCCCACAGCCAGCCCCAGAACAGCAGGCTGACGAACACCGCCGCCGCGTTCATCTTCGCGATCCTGCCGGTCATCCAGGTGGTGACGAAGGTGCCCACCAGCGTCGCAATCGCCAGCGAAGCGCCCGCCACCAGCAGCACCTCGCGCAGCGATTCGAACTGCAGGAAGGCCACCAGCCCGGTCGCGGTGGTGATCAGGAGCGGCCCGAAGTACGGCATGATGTGCATCAGGCCGGCCAGCAGCGCCCAGGCGCCGGCATTCTCCAGTCCGATCGTGCGCAGCGCCGCCCACATCAGCAGGCCGAGCAGCGTATTGGTCACCAGCAGCATGAACATGTAGTTCTGGATCGAGGTGTTGATGTCGTCCAGGATGTGGACGGTGATCTTCTTTTGCGTCAGCGACGGCCCGGTCAGCTTGACCAGCTTGCGCTTGAAAGTGTCGCCAGCCAGCAGCAGGAAGAACACCAGGAACACCACCATGGTGGCCTCGGTGGCAAAGCTGACCATCCGCATCGACCCGGCCAGTACCCAGTCGAATACGCGGAAACCCTGCGCCGGCGAGGGCGTGGCGACAGGCCGGCGCGCCTGCTGGCGCGCCTCGCCAGTGTTCGCGCCCACGGTCGCCTTTTCCAGCTCCTCGGCCGCGGCCTGCACCTGCGCGATGGTGCCCTGTTTGCCTTTTTCGGTAGCGAGCAGCTTGCTGACTTTCTGGGTAATGACGGGCAGTTCGTCGATGATGGCGAACAGCTGGCCCTGCAGGCGGTACACCATGCCTGACATTAAGGCCAGCATGACCGCGGTGACGATGGTGGCGCCGATGGCGCGCTTGATGTGGATGCGCTCGAGCCAGCGTACCAGCGGGTTGAGCGTGTAGGCGATGAAGATGCCGAGCAGGAAAGGCACCAGGAAATTGCGTGCCCAGTGCAGGGCGAACAGGAACGCGACAGTGGCGATCACGCCCAGCGCGACGCCGCGCGCCTCGACGTGGATAGGCAGCCGCAGCCCGCCGGCAGCGTCCGCCGCTTCGATGGCCGGGCCGGCCGGAGGGGGGCTGAGGGGCGTGTCCGCGATCAGCGGCTTGTCATTCCGGGGCTCGGCAACCTGCATGATGTCCTCTTCAGGCCGGCCGCGAAGGCCGGCCCACAGGCCGCGTTACTTGACGCGGATGTCGTTCTTGACGCTGCTGACGCCTTCCACGCCACGGGCGATCTGGACGGCTTTCTGCGCGTCGCCAGGTTCGGCGACGAAGCCGGACAGCTGCACTTCGCCCTTGTAGGTCTCGACCTGGATTTCGGAACCCTTGACGTTTGGATCGTTGTACAGCGAAGCCTTGACTTTGGCGGTGAGGACGGCGTCATCGACGACCTCGCCGGCACTCTTGTTCTGCATGTTGGAACAGCCGGCGGCCAGCGCCAGCGATGCCACCACCATCAGTGCCGAAAGGCGTTGAGCGATTTTCATGGGGACTCTCCTTCTTGGTTGGTCTAAAAAATGCTCGGGATCGAGCGGCAGGGACGGCTACTCGCCGTATGCGGACTTGGCGGCCGCGACACAATTGTCTTTGGCCGTACCGGCAAACGCGTCGCACTTTTCGAGTGCGACCTTGTACTGCGCAGTTCGTTTTTCGTCGCGCGCATCCTCGCGCGCCTCGATGGATTTGCGGTCGGCCCGCGCATCGGCTTCGGCCGCGATACGGGTCGCCTTGGCCTGGCCCAGGCAAACGTCGCGGTCGTTGCCCGCCACCGCACCGCAGCGTGCGCGGTCCAGGTTGTAATTGGCGGTGGCGATGCGCATGCGCGCACGGGTGTAGGCTTCCAGCGTGTTCTTGTACTGTGCGGTGGCGTCTTCCTCGGCGCGCACCCGCTGCGCCGTCGCCTGCGCCACGCAGATGTCCTTCGGCGTGCCTGCCAGCGATCCGCACTGCGCGCGCGCGGCCTTGTAGGTGGCCTGCGCGGCGGCCTTGGCGCGCGCAAATTCCGCTTTCGATCCCGGCGTCACCGCGACCGGCGCGCCGTCGGGATAATGGGCAGTCGGGTGCTGGGCGGGGTGCGCGGGCAGGAGCACGGCCGGCTGCGCCAGCGCGTACGCCGGCGTAAGCGCCAGCAGGACCGTTCCAATTGCCATTTTCATCGTTACTCCGGTGCTGTTGTTATGACGGATGAGATAAAGGTACGTCGAACACGGTTGATGATCTGTACGGTGGCGTACATTGGCGCGGCACCGCAGAGTTCGCGTAACGTGAATCAACGCACAGACCCCCTCCCCATCGATGGCTATCCTGAGTTCATACCTTCATCAAGCCAGGAGACCAAACATGAAAACGACACTCGCTGCATTGCTTGTCGCCGGTACCGCGGTCCTGAGCGGCTGCTCGAGCACGCCGACGTCCTACGACTCGCCTACCTACAGCTCGTACGACTCTTCGTATTCGACCACCTACGGCACCATCGATTCCATCACCGTGACCCGCGGCTCCGGCTCGGGCGTGGGCGCCGGCGCCGTGGTCGGCGGCGTGGTAGGCGGCCTGCTGGGCAGCCAGGTGGGCAGCGGCAGCGGCCGTACCGCTGCAACCGCCGCCGGCGCGATCGCTGGCGCGGTGGTGGGCAGCGAGGTGCAGAAGAACCGCACCGAACGCGATATGTACCAGATCAGCGTACGCATGGATAACGGCGACTACCGCACCGTGGTCCAGGACAGCGTCGCCGACCTGCGCGTGGGTAACCGCGTGCGCGTGGTGGACGGCCGCGTCTATCGCTACTAAGCCGGCCCGGGCAGGCCAACCCCAGAGGAGCATGAGATGGGAACCATCCTGTTGATCATCCTGATCATTGCACTGGTGGGCGTCCTGCCGACCTGGCCGCACAGCCGCAGCTGGGGCTACGGGCCGGTCAGCACTACCGGCCTGCTGGTGCTGATATTGCTGTTCCTGTTGCTGACAGGACGAATCTGATCCACTTCCAACCGGGCGCGCTGCGCCCGGTCTTATTTTGGAGGCATGCCATGCGAACCCATGCAAGGACGCGCCGCGGCCTGCTCGCATCCGGGCTGGCACTGGCGCTGGCCGGCGGGCTGGCGCAGGCGCAGGTAGCGACCGCACCGCCGTTGCAGCCGGTTCCGCCGGCGCAGGCCGATCCGTCGCCGCCGCTCTCGCCGGTGCCGGTGGCCACGCCGGAACAGGCCACACCCGCAGCCCCGGCGCAGGCGCCGGCCCTGCCTGCTCCGCAAGAGAACACGCCGCCGGCCGCCGCAGCCCACCAGGCTGCCGACCTGGCGCGCGGCGACCCGGCGCGCTGGCACCAGGAGGACGCGACCGAAGAGCAACGCCTGC
>DASWYE010000198.1:0-15245 GCA_036405115.1 Telluria sp.
AACGCCTGTTCGCCAAGCTCGATGCTTCCGATTATTCCGCGATGGTCCGCCAGGCCCTGAGCGGCAACATCGTCTACTACATGTTCCTCGCGATCGGCGTCCAGAACGCCGGCGTCCCCGCCACCTCGCTGATCGTCGGCATGCTGCCGCTGTCGGTCATCCTGTTCGGCCGCAACGACCACGGCGCCGCACGACTGAAGGACCTGGCCATCCCGCTGGCGATGATTGGCGGGGCCGTCCTGGCCATGAATGCGGACGTTTTCAGCGCGACAGGGGAGGGCGGCAGCGTCGCGGTCAAAGCATTCGGCATCGCCTGCGCCGTCGGCGCGCTCGCCTGCTGGACCTACTACGCGCTCGACAACGCCCGCTACCTCAAGCGCAATGACCATGTCAGCGGCGCCGAATGGTCGATCCTGTATGGCATCTCGAGTGGCGCCATTGCCCTGCTCATCGGCGCGGCATGGTTTGGTTTCCAGTGGGTGACCAGCGAGCCGGCAGCATCCGGCGCAGGCCGCAACTGGACCTGGTTCATCATCGCCAACACGCTGCTGGCGCTGGGCGCCTCCGTGATCGGCAACCACTTGTGGAACATCGCCAGCCGCCGCGTCCCGGTCACGCTGTGCGGCACGCTGATCCTGTCCGAAACGCTGTTCGCCTTCCTGTACGGCTTCATCTACCAGCAGCGCATGCCGCGCCCGCTGGAACTGCTCGCGATCACCCTGATGATCGCCGGCACCATCTGGTCCGTCCGCGCCCACGCCCCCGATCCGGACCCAACACCGATCCCCGCACCGTAAAGGAAGCGCCAAGGCGGCAGTGCCGTCCCCAGCTTTTTACCCGAGAGCAGCACAAACACTGGACGAACAACAAACCGCCGTGTATAGTTCGGCCTCCATTCCCTGATAGCTCAGTCGGTAGAGCGACGGACTGTTAATCCGCAGGTCCCTGGTTCGAGTCCAGGTCGGGGAGCCAGAATACGAAAAAGCCCAGTCGATGACTGGGCTTTTTCTTTTTTGCATTGCTGTACATGGTTAGCGAGCGTACTGAAACCGGTGCAGCCAGATGCTACGGTTGGCCCATCAGTACATCGGAGGGAGTCGATCATGGCAGACAACCTGCAAAAAGCCGGTCCGCAGGACCGCGCACGCATCAACGTTAACGAACGCTGGGAACGCGATTACTGGACCCGGGCACTGGGCGTGAGTGAAGAGGAACTGGAGCGCGCTGTGAAGGCAGTGGGCCCGGCAGCCAGCGCCGTGCGCGAGTACCTGGGCAAGAAGTAGGCCGTCGCTCTGGTCATGGCGAACGATTCCCGGAACCGTCGCGGCCATGACGAGGGTTTCGTTCGCGTGCGCGGCGCACGCGAACACAATCTCAAGAACGTCGACGTCGAGATCCCGCGCAATGCGCTGGTCGTGTTCACCGGCGTCTCCGGCTCGGGCAAGTCCTCGCTCGCTTTCGGCACACTGTATGCCGAGGCCCAGCGGCGCTACCTGGAGTCGGTGTCGCCATATGCGCGCCGCCTGTTCCACCAGATGCCGGTGCCCGAGGTGGACGAGGTTGAAGGCCTGCCGCCCGCGGTGGCGCTGCAGCAGCAGCGCGGCTCGCCCACCACCCGCTCTTCGGTCGGCAGCGTCAGCACGCTGTCCAATTCGCTGCGCATGCTGTACTCGCGCGCCGGCGATTACCCGCCGGGACAGGAGCTGCTGTACGCGGAAGCGTTCTCGCCCAACACGCCCGATGGCGCCTGTCCCCAGTGCCATGGCCTGGGGCGCGTGTACGACGCGACCGAAGCCTCGATGGTCCCGGACGATTCGCTGACCATCCGCGAGCGCGCCGTCGCCGCGTGGCCGCCAGCATGGCATGGCCAGAACCTGCGCGATATCCTCACAACGCTCGGCCATGACGTGGACGTGCCGTGGCGCCAGCTACCGAAGAAGACCCGCGACTGGATCCTGTTCACCGAAGACACGCCCACGGTGCCGGTCTACGCCGGCTTCACGCTGGACGAGGTGAAGGCTGCGCTCAAGCGCAAGGAGACGCCGAGCTACCAGGGCACCTTCAGCGGGGCGCGCCGCTACGTGCTGCAGACCTTTGCCAACACCGAAAGCGCGGCGATGAAAAAGCGGGTGGCGCGCTACATGGTGAGCACGCTGTGTCCTCTATGTCATGGCAAGCGCCTGCGTCCCGAATCGCTCTCGGTCAAGTTCGCCGGCATGGACATCGGCGAATTGTCCGCACTGCCGCTCAAGCGCCTGGCGCGCATCATGGAGCCGTTCGCGCGCAAGCCGAAGAAGGACGCGGAGCATCCGGAAAAGGTGATCGTCACGCAGCGCATTGCCGAGGACCTGGTCGCGCGCCTGGAGGTGATGCTGGCGCTGGGCCTCGGCTACCTGTCGCTCGACCGCAGCACGCCGACGCTGTCGCCCGGCGAGCTGCAGCGCCTGCGGCTGGCCACGCAAGTGCGTTCCAGCCTGTTCGGGGTGGTGTATGTGCTGGACGAGCCTTCCGCCGGCCTGCATCCGGTGGACACTGAAGCGCTGTTGCATGCGCTCGCGCAGCTCAAGGCGGCCGGGAATTCGCTGTTCGTGGTCGAACACTCGCTTGATGTGATCCGCCGCGCCGACTGGATCGTTGATGTCGGCCCGGCTGCGGGCGAGGGCGGCGGCCAGGTCCTCTACAGCGGCGCGCCGGATGGCCTGCGCAAGGTGAAGCCCTCGGCCACGCGCCGCTTCCTGTTCGTGGATGCGCCGCCTCCCATCCGGGAACCGCGCCCGCCGCGCGGCTGGCTCGCGCTGGAGAGCGTCACCCGCAACAACCTGCATCAGCTGGCGGCGCGCTTCCCGCTCAATGTGCTCACCTGCGTGACCGGTGTGTCCGGCTCGGGCAAATCGAGCCTGGTGAGCCAGGTGCTGGTCGAACTGGTCACGCGCGCGCTGGGCCACGAAGGCGAACCGGAACCGCAGGAGGCCGGCGACCTCGAGCACGAACCGGAGCTGGCGCTGGAGGGACACATCGTGGCGGGCATGGAGTCGATCCGCCGGCTGGTGCGGGTCGACCAGAAGCCGATCGGACGCACTCCGCGCTCCAACCTCGCCACCTATACGGGCCTGTTCGACCACGTACGCAAGCTGTTCGCCGCCACCAAGGACGCGAAGGCGCGCCGCTTCGACGCCGGCCGCTTCTCGTTCAACGTCGCAAAAGGGCGTTGCGAGCACTGCGAAGGCGAAGGCTTTGTCATGGTTGAACTACTGTTCCTGCCCAGCGTGTACGCGCCGTGCCCGACTTGTCACGGCGCCCGCTACAACGCGAAGACGCTGGAGGTGCGTTACAAGGGCAGGAACATCGCCGAGGTGCTGGGCATGACGGTCGACGCGGCCTATGAGTTCTTCGAAGGCGAAGAGGCGGTGAGCCGCTCGTTGCAGGTGCTGCGCGAAGTCGGACTTGGATACCTGCGCCTTGGCCAGCCGGCGACCGAACTGTCCGGCGGCGAGGCGCAGCGCATCAAGCTGGCCACCGAGCTGCAGCGGGCAGGGCGCGGCAACATGCTGTACGTGCTGGACGAACCGACCACCGGCCTGCACCCGAGCGATTCGGAGAAGCTGATCGTGCAGCTCGACCGGCTGGTCGAAGCAGGCAACACCGTGATCGTTGTCGAGCATGACATGCGCGTTGCCGCAGCCAGCGACTGGGTCATCGACATCGGACCGGGCGCAGGCGAGGAAGGCGGGCGCATCGTCGCGCAGGGTCCGCCGCGCGAGGTGGCGTCCGCGCGCAAGAGCAGGACGGCGCCCTACCTCGCCCGCTTCATGGGCCTGTCGACATAGAGGACCGTCCCCGGCTCTTCAACTCACGCCAGCACAACCATCCCGCCCAATCGGCTATGCTTGTCGCCATGACACTGCATATCCCCACCCCACTGATCGAGTCGCATGTCCTGCCGGCCCGCGATGGCCAGTCCATCTGGCTCAAGATGGAGGCGCTGCAGCCATCCGGCTCCTTCAAGCTGCGTGGAATCGGCCACGCCTGCGAACACTACGCGGCACACGGCGCGCGCCGTTTCGTTTCCTCTTCCGGCGGCAACGCCGGCATCGCTGCGGCTTACGCAGGCCGCAAGCTCGGCGTGCCGGTGCTGGTGGTGGTGCCGGAGACGACCACGGGCGCGCCCGGGCGATGATCCGGCGCGAAGGGGCCGAGATCATGGTGCATGGCGCGTCGTTCCAGGAAGCGAATGCGCTGGCGCGTTCACTGCTTGGTGAGCGCGACGCATTCATTCACCCGTTCGACGACCCGTTGCTGTGGGATGGCCACGCCACCATGATCGACGAAGTCGCCCACGCCGGTTTCAAGCCGGAAGCGGTGGTGCTGGCGGTCGGAGGTGGAGGCCTGATGTGCGGCGTGGTGGAAGGGCTGCGGCGCAATGGCATGGCGGAAGTTCCGGTCATTGCGGTGGAGACGGAGGGTGCGGATTCGCTGGCACAGGCGATCAGCGCCGGCGGGCCGGTGGAACTGCCGGCGATTGCCAGCATTGCCACCTCGCTGGGCGCCCGCCGCGTGGCTGACCAGGCCTGGCGCGTCACGCGCGAGCACGATGTGCGCAGCGTCGTGGTGTCGGACCATGCTGCGGTGGATGCCTGCATGCGTTTCATGGAAGACCATCGCATGGTGGTGGAGCCGGCATGCGGCGCCTCGCTTGCGCTGCCTTACGGCGGGCATCCGCAGCTCGAGGGTTTCGGCAAGGTGCTGGTGATCGTGTGCGGCGGCGTGACCGCGACTGTCACGCAGCTGCAGTCCTGGTCAACCGACCTCTCCGCGCGTGACTAGCGCCGTCAGCGCGACGCCTCGTCATCCCGGCGAACGCTGGGACCCATACTGAGCTACCGAATCCGCATGCTCAGCATGGGCACCAGCTTTCGCTGGGGGCGACGGGGATTTTAAAGGCTGCTGACGGTGTTGGCGCCGTCGACAGTTCCACCAGCCATGGCCGCAGTATCGGCCTGCCACACCACCGCGTTGTCCACCGAGTACAGGCGGCAAGGAGAATTGCTGCTCTGGCGGCAGGTGGCCAGCGCGCGGCTCTCGGGATCCTCGCCTTCCTCGGCCCAGCTCCACGCACCGGTTTCCGAGATGGCAAATGCGCGCGGCTCTACCTTCGACAGGTAAGCCTCGTACGCCGCGCGACCCTGGCGCGACAGGTAGGGCACTGCGGTCACGTCATCGATCGAGGCGTAGTCGGTCGCCGGCAGGGATGGGCGCGGCGTGACCGCGTAGATCTCCTCGGTCGGCATGCCGATCTGTTTGAGAAAGCGTTCGGTCTCCGGCAGCCAGACTTTTTCGCCGTCGCGGCTGGCCAGCATGCCGTGCGCATCGCGCTTGAAGGCGCCGTACTGGATCAGGCGCGCCCGTCCGCCAGCGCCCACGAACGCGTTGTGCATGCGTTCGACCAGCGCCGGGTCGAACAGGGAATCATTCACGCCATACATCCACAGCGTCGGCAGGATGTTCTTGCGGCCATAGTCGCCAAATGCCTCGACCAATTCCGAGCGCCAGTCGCAACGCTGGTCGGTGTCCGCCAGGCCGCCGGCGAAGTTGATCAGGCCGCGCACGCCCGGCAGCGCGTGGGTGCCGAGTGCGATGGTGGCCAGCCCGCCGTACGACTGGCCTGCGACCACGATACGGTCTTCGTCCACCCACGACTGCGCGCGCGCGTAGGCAACCGCGTCGCGAATGTTCTCGGCTTGCGTGTAGCCGTTGTTGGTCATGTCGCAGCCGTGGTCGCGATAGCGCCCGGTGGACGCAGCAAAGCCTTCGCGCATCGGCACGATCACGGCGTAGCCGCGTTTCACGAACGCCGTGGCCATGTGGATGAAACGGTCGCGCGGCTGGTGCGAGGGCAGGCCCAGGTCCTTGCCGTGGTTGATGATCAGGAGCGGGAACGGGCCGGGGCCGTTCGGCTTGTACACAGTCGTTTCAAGCATCGACATGTGCTTCGGGCCGGCCGGGATCTGCACGATCCGCTCGTTCAGCCTGTAGTCGAGCGGCAGCTCTTGTTCAACCGATAACGATGGGGTCAGTGCCGCGCACAGCGCGACTGCGGAAGCCAGGATGCGTGCCGGCGAGCGGACGCGGAATGCGGAAATGTCGATGATGCGCTCCAGTACTTCAGTTGCCGTATGGAATAAATTGATTCTAGGCAGCTGCAATCTGTGGAGCAATACACGATTGGCAATTCCAATGAAAAATATTTTTTTGCGACACAACTATGCAAGCGCGCCTGCTAGGCAAAGGCGCGCTTTCGAATTGCGCTTTTAAATAGAATTCACGACAAGCCCCTTATCGGAGAGTCGTCATGATCAAAATCGGAGTCATCGTCGGAAGCACCAGGCCGGGCCGCAAGGCGCTCGATGTGGCCAACTGGGTAATCGAGATTGCCAAGCTGCGTGGCGACGCCGGCTTCGAACTGGTCGACATCGCCGACTACAACCTGCCCCTGCTGGACGAGCCGGTGCCGCCGTCGCAGGGTAAATATTCGAAAGAACATACCAAGCGCTGGGCCGCCAAGATCGCGGAGTTCGACGGCTTCGTGTTCGTCACGCCCGAGTACAACCACGGCACCTCGGCCGCACTGAAGAATGCGATCGACTTCCTGTACGCCGAGTGGAACAACAAGGCGGCCGGCTTCGTGAGCTATGGGAGCGCAAACGGCGTGCGCGCGGTCGAGGTGCTGCGCCTGGTCATGGGCGAGTTGCAGGTGGCGGACGTGCGCGCGCAGGTCATGCTGTCGCTGTTCTCCGACTTCGAGAACTACACCACCTTCAAGCCAGCCGACCGCCACAACCAGGCGGTTGAAACAATGCTCGACCAGCTCGTCGCCTGGAGCCGCGCGCTACAACCACTCCGCAAACCGACCTGACACGCCGTCATCCCCGTGCACGCGGGGACCCCTGCTGAGCATCCGGGACGGCAGGGCGTTCCTCCCTCCGTCATCCCCGCGCACGCGGGGACCCATGCTGAGCATCCGGGTACGGTGAAGCACGACAGGTACAATGCCTTGTGTCCGCTACCACCACTGTTCCCCGCCGTCCCGAATGCCCACGCTGCATGCGTGCGCAGTCTGCCTGCATCTGCGCATTCGCCGCGCCTATCGCATCATCGATCGAGCTTCTGATCCTGCAGCACCCCATGGAAGTGCGCGCCGCCAAAGGCACCGCGCGTCTCCTGCACCTGTCGCTGCCGGGCAGCGCCATCGCCGTTGGCGAATCCTTCGATCCGGATGCGTTGCGCGCAATGCTGCATGCGGGCGACCGCACTCCTGTGCTGCTGTACCCGCCATCCGGCGACGCGCCCGAGCGCTTCTCGCCACGACAGCTGCAGCCATCAAAAATCCGACTGGTAGTCCTTGACGGCACCTGGCGCAAAAGCCGCAAGATGTTGTTCCAGAACCCGATCCTTCAGTCGCTGCCGCGGTTGGCACTGGAAGACTTACCGGCCAGCGGCTATCGCATCCGCAAGGCGCACGCCGCGCACCAGTTATCGACGCTCGAAGCCGCAGCGTGCGCCATCGTTGCCATCGATCCCGCCTGCGACGTGCAGCCACTGCTGGACGGCTTCGATTCCTTTATAAACCAGCAACTTACGTTCGCAGGACGATAGCTGCAGCGCGCGCACGATAGGGCATCCGCGCTTGCCAGCGTCCGCGCCCAGGTCTAGAATACTGTATATGCGTACAGTATCCAATCGCGAGGCATCCACCCCGGTGGACGACGGAATCGAGGGCCAGGTCATGCTGCCTCCGAAGCCGCTGACCGCCCGCAAGGGCCGCGGCGCCGTTTCCAATATCCAGGGGCGCTATGAGGTCAATGGCCGCGAGTCCTTCGACGACGGCTGGACGCACGACGACGAAAACGACGAACCAGCGCCATTCCGCACCCAGGTCACGGACGAATACGCCAAGACCATCCTGAGCCGCAATGCGTCGCCGGACGTGCCGTTCGGCGTCTCGCTCAATCCTTACCGCGGTTGCGAGCATGGCTGCATCTACTGTTTCGCTCGCCCTACGCACAGCTACCTCGGCCTGTCGCCGGGGCTGGATTTTGAAAGCCGGCTGTTCGCCAAGGTCAATGCCCCCGAGCTGTTGCGGCGCGAGCTGGCCAGGCCTTCCTACGTGCCGGAGCCGATCGCGCTCGGCGTGAACACCGACGCATACCAGCCATGCGAGCGTGAACTGCGCCTCACGCGCAGGGTGCTGGAGGTGCTGCACGAGTGCCAGCACCCGGTGGGCCTGATCAGCAAGTCCTCGCTGATGGAGCGCGACATCGACATTCTTGCCGACATGGCCAGCCGCAACCAGGCCGCAGTCGCGGTCACGCTGACCACGCTCGACCATAGCATCTCGCGCACGCTGGAACCGCGCGCGGCCGCGCCGGCACGGCGGCTGCGCACGATCCGCACGATGGCGGAAGCGGGCATCCCGGTGAGTGTCAGCGTCGCGCCGATCATCCCTTTCGTCACCGAGCCCGAGATCGAAAAGATCCTGGAAGCGGCGCACGAAGCCGGCGCCCGCAGTGCACATTACGTGGTGCTGCGTTTGCCATGGGAAGTCAACCCGCTGTTCCAGGAGTGGCTGGAAGCGCACTTCCCGGAGCGGGCCGCACGCGTGATGAACCGCGTGCGCGACATGCGCGGGGGCAAAGACTACGACAGCGATTTCAGCAAGCGCATGCACGGCGAGGGCGTGTGGGCGGACCTCATCCGCCAGCGCTTCCAGAAGACCGTCGACCGGCTCGGCATGAACAAGGCAAATGACCGCTTCGCCCGGATGGATTTCTCGCAGTTCCGCCGTCCCCTGGTCGTGCCTACGCCACCGGCCAAGCAGTGCGGCAACGCCACCGGCCAGCTCGACCTCTTCGGCTAGGGGCTGTCCCCTTGGGGACTGTCCCCAGCTCTTTAGTGTGCCAGGCGAACGGGCATAGCCCAGCTGGCGCCGAAAATGGCCATACAAAAAAAGTATCACAGCAGCTTCTGTGAGTCGCGGCGTATATCACAGCCTGAGCTGCGGGCGGACTAGCCCATCTCGTCCAGGAAGCTTTCGATCGTAAACACGTGGGGGTCGTGTTTTCCCATTTCGCGCAGGGCCAGCGCGAGCGCGGTCAGGTAGTCGCGATTGGGGCCGCTCGGGCCGGACGAGCGCGCGATCTGCCGGGCGATTGCCTGCTCGCTGTCCTCGCCGAGGAAAGCGGCGTTATCGGCGGTGGCGATGTACACCAGTCCCTCGGCCGTGGCGCCGTCCTCGAAGCGGATCTCGGAGGCGAAGCGCAGGTAGCCGTTCTTCTCGCGGTAGTCGAGGTGCGCGAACACGGCGGGCGTGATCAGGTAGGCCATGCCGTCGCACACCGCACCCGGCTCGGGTATCAGCGTCACCACGCGCCCCGGCGCATCCGGCGTGCCGCGGTGGTCGTGCGAACCCTGCCAGAACCGCCGCGCCCAGTTGGCGATGCTGGCCGGGCGGCGCTCGATGTAGGGGAAGTCCGCCTTGTAGATCAGGGAGCCGTAGCCGAACAGCCAGACGCTGTCGTGGCTGTCGAACTTGTCCATCAGGCGGTTGGCGTCAATCGTATTAAGCGACATAGCTGGAATTATAGTGACAGTCCCCCGCCTCCCCATCAAATTAGCGAAGTGAAATGTTGGTATCATTGCCCTTTCCGCATCTAATGGCAGCTTGGAGACCAGGCAAATGAAGATCAACAAAATCCACCACGTAGCTTACCGCTGTATCGACGCCAAACAGACCGTCGAGTGGTACCAGAAATACCTGAACATGGATTTCGTCCTCGCGATCGCCGAGGACAACGTGCCGTCGACCGGCGCGCCGGATCCCTACATGCACGTGTTCCTCGACGCAGGGCAGGGCAACGTGCTGGCCTTCTTCGAGCTGCCGACGCAGCCGGCCATGGGGCGCGACGAGAATACGCCGAAATGGGTGCAGCACCTGGCGCTGGAAGTGGGCTCGATGGACGAGCTGCTGGCGGCCAAGGAGCGCCTGCAGGCCGACGGCATCGAGGTCATCGGCCCGACCAACCACACCATTTTCAAGTCGATCTACTTCTTCGATCCGAACGGACACCGCCTCGAACTGGCGGCCAACACCGGCACGCCCGAGATGATGCGCAAGCTCGACGAAGTCAAGTGGGACATGCTCAACGAATGGGCCGCGACGCGCAAGGCGCCCAAGCACGCCGCCTGGATGCACGAACAACACGAATAAGGGACCTGCATGAAACTCGCAACACTGAAGACCGGCGGCCGCGACGGCTCGCTGGTGGTGGTCAGCCGTGACCTGAAGACATACCAGCGCGTGCCGAAGATCGCGGCGTCGCTGCAGCACGCACTCGACAACTGGGACATCACCGCGCCGCGCCTGCGCGAGGTGTACGCCATGCTCAACGACGGCACCGCGCTCGCCGCGCAGCCCTTCGATGCCGCCGACTTCCACTCGCCGCTGCCGCGCGCCTACCAGTGGGCGGACGGCTCGGCCTACATCAACCACGTGGAGCTGGTGCGCAAGGCGCGCAACGCCGAAGTGCCCGAGTCGTTCTACTCCGATCCGCTGATGTACCAGGGCGGCTCCGATTCCTTCGTCGGCCCGCGCGACCCGATCGCCGTGCTGTCGGAAGACTGGGGCATCGACCTGGAAGCCGAAGTTGCGGTGATCACCGGCGACGTGCCGATGGGCGCAACGCCCGAGCGCGCGGCACAGGAGATCCGTCTCGTCATGCTGGTCAACGACGTCTCCGCGCGCAACCTGATCCCGAACGAACTGGCCAAGGGCTTCGGCTTCTTCCAGTCCAAGCCGGCCAGCGCGTTCTCGCCGGTTGCCGTGTCGCCCGACGAACTGGGCGGCGACTGGCAGGGCAGCAAGCTGCACCTGCCGCTGACCGTCACGCTCAACGGCCAGCCGTTCGGCCGCCCGAATGCGGGCGAGGACATGACCTTCAGCTTCGCACAACTGGTGGCGCACGCCGCGAGAACGCGCGAACTGATCGCGGGTTCGATCATTGGTTCCGGTACGGTATCGAACAAGCAGGGCAGCCTGCACGGTTCCTCGATCGCCAACGGCGGCGTGGGCTACTGCTGCATCGCCGAGGTGCGCACCTACGAAACCATCGAGACCGGCGCGCCGAAGACGCCATTCATGAAGTTCGGCGATACCGTGCGCATCGAAATGTTTGGCAAGGACGGCGCCAGCATCTTTGGCGCCATCGACCAGAAGGTTGTGCCGTACGTCGAGCGCGCGAGATGAAGCTCTACACCTACTTCCGCAGCTCCGCCGCCTACCGCGTGCGGATCGCGCTGAACCTCAAGGGCATCGGCTATGAAGCTGTGCCAGTGCACCTGGTCCGGCACGGTGGAGAGCAGCTGCAGCAGGCCTACCGTGCGGTGAACCCGAACGCGCTGGTGCCGGCGCTGGAGGATGGCGAGCTGACGCTGACGCAGTCGCTCGCGATCATCGAATACCTGGACGAGACGCATCCTGAGGTGCCGCTGATGCCGGCGGATGCAGCGGGACGTGCACGCGTGCGTGCGATTGCGCAGATGATCGCGTGCGACATCCACCCGATCGACAACCTGCGGGTGCTGCGTTACCTGGTGCAGAAGCTGGGCGTGTCGGAAGATGACAAGAACGAGTGGTACCGCCACTGGGTGCGCGAAGGCTTCGCCGGACTGGAAGCGCACCTCGCTCGCGATAAGCAGACGGGCCGCTACTGCCATGGCGAGTCGCCGACAATGGCCGATTGCGTGCTGGTTCCGCAGGTCTTCAACGCCCAGCGCCTCGACGTGGACATGGCGCCGTACCCGACGATCGCCCGCATCCACGGCGCCTGCATGGAACTCAACGCCTTCCAGGACGCCCACCCCAGCAAGCAGCCCGACGCCGAATGAAAACGGAGGCTGTCCTTGGGGGGGCAGCCTCCATGCGGGTCAGTGGCGGGCGTCCGGCCGGGAAGGCTCGGAAATGTGCTCCAGCGCCTGCTCGACCTTCATGTCCTGCTCCGCCCTGGTCGCCAGGTCGCCCAGCGAAACGATGCCCACGATCCGGTGCGATTGTTCGTCGATCACCGGCATGCGCCGGATCTGGACGTCGCCCATCTGGCCAAGCGCTTCGTCGATCGACTGGCTCGCGTACAGCGTACGCACGTCGGTGCTCATCACGTCCGAAACGCAGGTCTTTTCCGGCGACTGGCCGGCGGCGACCGACCGTACGGTGATGTCGCGGTCGGTGACCATCCCGACCAGGCGGTCGCCGTCGCAAACGGGGATCGCGCCGACATTCAGCTCATCCATCATCTGCGCGGCGCGGCGCACGGTATCCTGTGGCGAAATCGTCCTGACGTCACGGGTCATGACTTCGGAAACTTTATCCATTCTGTGCTCCTGTTGTTGGTGATGTCGGAGCACGTATGATGCCGCCACACGGCCGAGGGCAGCGCACGCCAGTCCGGCAGCCAAGCGCGTAAAATGACGGGTTTTACCAGTTTTGCCGATGCCCATTCCCGAAACCCTCGTCGCCTGCCTTGAGCGCGCCCACCCCAGCTGGCGCCCGGTCCTTGCCGCCGGACTGGAACGGATGGATCCGGCCTACCTTGCGGCGCTGGCCGCCGACACCTACCTGCCGACGGAAGGCCGCCTGTTCGCCGCCTTCACGCTGCCCCTTGGGGAAGTCCGCTACGTGCTGGTGGGAGAGGGCCCGTATCCGCGCGAGCAGAGCGCAACTGGCGTTTGCTTCATGGACGGCGCGGTGGACCAGCTTTGGTGCGACACCGGCCTGTCCAAACCGGTCAACCGCGCCACCTCGCTGCGCAACTTCATGAAGATGCTGCTGGTAGCAGCCGGTGAGCTGTCCGCCGACGCGACCAACGGTGATGCCATGGCGCCGGTAGTGCGCGCCGCGCGCGACGGCAGTTATATCGCCACCCTCAACCAGCTGCAGGACAAGCTGACCCGTAACGGCTTCCTGCTGCTGAACGCATCGCTGGTGTTCCGGCCGCATGTCGCGCCGGCTGTGGACGCGCGCGCGTGGCTGCCGTTCCTGCAAACGGTATTGCAGGCACTGGCCGCGCAGGCCGTGCCGCCAAAACTGGTCTTGTGGGGGAAGATCGCGGAGCAGCTGAAGAAGCTGCCGGAGTCGGAACGCTTCGAGCACATCAGCTCAGAGCATCCCTATAACCTCTCGTTCATCCGTAACCGGGAAATGCAGGCCCTGTTCGGCCCGATGGAACTGCTATCGGCAAAGTCTTAATCCCGTGCAGGGAAGTGCCGGACCTGCTATACTTGACTAAATCGATCAACTATTCAGGAAATTGACAAGTGTCATTCGCTGCATGAATGACAAATTGAATAGCTGCAACGAAGCGTGCAATTTTACCATCCGGGGATGAGATGCGCCTGACCACCAAGGGCCGATTCGCAGTGACCGCCATGATTGACCTCGCCATGCGGCAGGGCCGCGGCCCGGTCACGCTGTCCGGCATCAGCGAGCGCCAGTCGATTTCGCTGTCCTACCTCGAACAGCTGTTCGGCAAGCTACGCCGCCACGAGATCGTCGAATCGATCCGCGGGCCCGGCGGCGGCTACAGCCTGGCGCGCCGCGCCGACAAGGTCACCGTGGCCGACATCATCATCGCCGTGGACGAACCGCTCGACGCCACCCTGTGCGGCAGCAAGGACCACTGCCAGGGCTCGAATGCCGAAAACGGCGGCCGCTGCATGACCCACGACCTGTGGGCCACGCTGAACGAAAAGATGGTGGACTACCTGGACTCGGTCTCGCTGCAGGACCTGGTCGACCAGCAGAAGCAGAAAGAACAAAGCGTCGTGGTGCTGCATAACCGCAATCACGCCGCCATCGGATAACGCAAAGGACTACGGATGAACGCCCCTGACAAACAAGCCGAGAAAAGCTTCGCCAACGCGCCGCATTTCCCGATCTACATTGACTACTCGGCGACGACCCCGGTCGACCCGCGCGTGGCCGACAAGATGATCCCGTACCTGCGCGAACAGTTCGGCAACCCGGCCTCGCGCAGCCACATGTACGGCTGGACCGCTGAAGCGGCGGTCGAAGAGGCGCGCATGCACGTGGCCGCACTGGTGAACGCCGATCCGCGCGAAATCATCTGGACCTCCGGCGCGACCGAATCGAACAACCTCGCACTGAAGGGCGCGGCGCACTTCTACAAGACCAAGGGCAAACACATCGTCACCGTCAAGACCGAACACAAATCGGTGCTGGACGTGGTGCGCGAGCTGGAACGCACCGGCTTCGAGGCGACCTACCTGGAGCCGCAGGACAACGGCCTGGTGACGGTGGAGCAGGTGGAAGCGGCGATTCGCCCGGACACCATCCTCGTTTCCGTCATGCTGGTCAATAACGAGATCGGCGTGATCCAGCCGGTCGCGGAAATCGGCGAAATGTGCCGCCGCAAAGGCGTGATCTTCCACTGCGACGCCGCCCAGGCGACCGGCAAGGTCGAGATCGACCTGGAAAAATGGAAGGTCGACCTGATGACCTTCACCGCGCACAAGACCTACGGCCCGAAGGGCGTGGGCGCCCTGTACGTGCGCCGCAAGCCGCGCGTGCGCCTGGAAGCGCAAATGCACGGCGGTGGCCACGAGCGCGGCCTGCGTTCGGGCACGCTGCCGACCCACCAGATCGTCGGCATGGGCGAAGCATTCCGCCTGGCCAAGCTGGAGATGAACGAAGAGATCGCGCGCATCAAGGCGCTGCGCGACCGCTTGGCCAAGGGCCTGCAGGAGATCGAAGAGGTCTACATCAACGGCGACATGGAACACCGCGTGCCGCACAACCTCAACGTCAGCTTCAACTTCGTCGAGGGCGAATCGCTGATCATGGCGATCAAGGACCTGGCAGTATCGTCCGGCTCGGCCTGCACCTCGGCCAGCCTGGAGCCGTCGTACGTGCTGCGCGCGCTGGGCCGCAGCGACGAGCTGGCGCACAGCTCGATCCGTTTCACCATCGGCCGTTTCTCGACCGAGGAAGACATCGACTTCGCAATCAACCTGCTCAAGTCGAAGGTTGGCAAACTGCGCGAACTGTCGCCGCTGTGGGACATGTTCAAGGAAGGGATCGACCTCAATTCGATCCAATGGGCAGCCCACTAAATACAGAATTCAAGGAGCATCAAAATGGCATATTCCGAAAAAGTGTTGGACCACTACGAAAATCC
>DASWYE010000199.1:0-16852 GCA_036405115.1 Telluria sp.
GGTCGTCCCGCGTGGAAAAGAGGCCCGAGCGCACGCCGCCCAGGGCGATGACGCAGGCACCGGTGAGCGTGGCGATGTCGATCACGCTGTGCGGCTTGAAGCGCGCCGCATAGGTCAGCGCGTCGCACAGGATCAGGCGGCCTTCGGCGTCCGTATTCAGGATCTCGATGGTCAGGCCGTTCATCGAGGTGACGATGTCGCCCGGCTTGCTGGCGCGGCCCGACGGCATGTTCTCGCAGGCGGCGACGATGCCGATCACGTTCAGCTTCAGGTTCATCTCGCCGATCGCGCGGAAGGTGCCCAGCACCGAGCCGGCGCCGCACATGTCGTACTTCATCTCGTCCATGCCCGGGCCGGCCTTGATCGAAATGCCGCCGGTGTCGAAGGTGATGCCCTTGCCGACCAGGACCACCGGCGCATCTTTCGCCTTGCCGCCCATGTGCTTGATGACGATGAACTTCGGCGGCTGCTCGCTGCCGTTGGTAACGGACAGGAAGCTGCCCATCTTCAGCGCTTCGAGCTGCTTGCGCTCGAGCACCTCGACATCGAAGCCGTAGTCGCGGCCCATGTTCTTGGCCAGGTTGGCCAGGTAGGTCGGGGTGCAGACGTTCGGCGACAGGTTGCCCAGTTCCTTGGTCAGGTCCATGCCGTTGGCGATCGCCTCGGCCTGCGCCAGCGCAGCCTTGGTGGCGGCATTGACCGGCGCCGCCAGCGCGACCTTGCGCACGCCGGCCGGGGCAGGATCCTTCTTCGACTTCTGGGAATCGGTGCGGAACACGGCTTCGTGGCCGGCGATCACGCAGGCGCGGATCGCCCAGTTCAGGTCGCGGCCTTTCACATTCTCCAGCGGGAGTGCGATAATGGCATCGTTCGCGCCAATCGAACCAAATGCCTTCATCGCGGCGGCGACGCCGGTGCTGAAGGCCTTCTCGGAGACTGGCTCCTCGGCGCCCATGCCCACCAGCAGGATGCGCTCGGCGCCCGACTTGGTCACATTACGCAGCATCAGGGTCGAACCCGGCTTGCCCGTGATGTCGCCGGACTTGAGCGCAGCGGTAATTTCGCCGCCCTGGTCGAGTGCCCTGGCCTGCGCCGACATCTTCTTGTTCTCAAAAACCGCGACTGCGATGCAGCCGGATTTTGCGGCCTGGATGGTGGTTTTTGCGTCGAATGCTTTTATGCTAAAGTCCATTTGATTCTCCATTCCTGTTTTTGTGCGGCGCATGGCCCAACCACTAATTATAACTTTTCAATGATCTTTCAACGCGCCCTTCGACGAGAGCTGCTAGCCACCGCCGGCGCTACGTTCACGGTGCTGTTCTCGATCCTGCTCACCTGGTCGCTCATCAAGATCCTCGGCGAAGCCGCCGGAGGCAAGGTGGCGCCAGGCGACGTGATCGCGCTGATTGCGTTCGCAGCCCTGAATTATCTGCCAACTGTGATCATACTCACCAGCTTTATTTCGGTCCTGGCGGTCGTCACGCGCAGCTACCGCGACTCCGAGATGGTGGTGTGGTTCGCATCCGGCCAGTCGCTGGCGGCCTTCATCCGGCCGGTGCTGTCGTTCGGCTTGCCGATGGTGGCGCTGACCGCCTTGCTGTCGATGGTGGCCCAGCCGTGGGCGATCCAGAAGAACGACGAATATGTCGAACGCTTCGAAAAACGCGAGGACCTGCAGAAGGTTTCGCCCGGCCAGTTCCGTGAATCGGCCGGCGCCAACCGCATCTTCTTCGTCGAGGGCGTGGCCGACGATGCGACCACCGTGCAGAACGTGTTCGTGAATACCGCCGAGCGCGAAGGCAGCACCGTGATCGTGGCCAAGGAAGGCGTGATCGAGGAAGGCGAGAATGGCATGCGCTACCTCGTGCTCAAGAACGGGCGGCGCTACCAGGGCACCCCGGGGCAGGCCGATTTCCAGTCGATGGAGTTCGAGCGCTACAACATGCGGGTGGCGGCCAAGGTGCCGGTGACAGGCGCGCAGCTGTCCGCCGAAGCGATGCCGACCCTGGCGCTGCTGTCCAGCCGCAGCCGCTACGGCGACGCGGAGCTGCTGTGGCGCGTCGCGCTCCCGGTGACCTGCCTGGTGCTGATCCTGCTGGCCATCCCGCTCGGCTTTGTCAATCCGCGCGCGGGCAGTTCGGCCAACCTGGTCATCGCCCTGCTGATTTTCTTTTCCTACAATAGCCTGAACAAGGCGATGGAATCGGCGGTCCGCCAGGACAAGATGGCGCTGGCCAGTGCGTGGTGGCCGCTGCACCTGATCGCCGCACTGCTGGTCATCGGCATGTTCGTGCTGCGCCTGAACGTCAACAACCGCTTCCATCCACTGGCGATCTATTCGCGCTACAAGCGTAACCGCCACGCGAAAAGGAGCGCTGCATGAAGCTCGTCGAACGCTATTTCCTGACCACCGTCACGCAGGCCGTGTTCTTCGTGCTGGCCGCCTTCCTGGCGCTGACCGCGTTCATGGACCTGACCGCCGAGCTGCCACGCATCGGCAAGGAAGGCTACGGCTTCCACCACGCCTTGCTGTATGTGCTGATGCTGATGCCGGGCCACGTGTACGAAACCATGCCGGTGGCGGCACTGATCGGCACCATCTACGCGATGGCGCAATTCGCCGCCTCGTCCGAATTCACCATCCTGCGCGCATCCGGCATGTCCACGCGCATGGCCGCGTGGATCCTGTTCAAGATCGGCGTCATCTTTGTCGCGATCACCTTCGTGTTCGGCGAGCTGATCACGCCGCGCATCGCGCCGCTCGCCGAAACACTCCGGCTGGCCATGCGCGGCACGACCGTGTCGGCGGAATTCCGTTCCGGCCTCTGGACCAAGGACGTCGTGCGCTCGGGCGGCACCACGGGCGAGATCACCGGCTCGCGCTTTTTCAACGTGCGCAAGATCGGCGAGGAGGGAGAGCTGATCGAACTGAAGCTCTACGAATTCGACAACGACATGCGCCTGCGCTCGCTGACCACTGCGGCCAGGGCTACCTTCCAGGGCGAGAATACCTGGCGCCTGACGGACGTGACCGAAACACGCTTCACCAACTCGCGCGCGCTGCCCAAGCCGGGCGAGCCACCGCTGCCACTGTTCGGCCAGGAGACCAGCCTGGTCGCTACCGAAAAGCTGGCCACGCGCGACCTCGTTTCGGAAATCACGCCCAAGATCCTGTCGGTTTCCAGCTCCGAGCCCAAGCGCATGTCCGCCAACGAACTGGCGGTATACACCCGCCACCTGGCCGAAAACCGCCAGCAGACCGAACGCTTCAAGATCGCGTTCTGGAAGAAGCTGATCGACCCGCTGGCGATCTTCGTGCTGATGGCGTTGGCGCTGCCGTTTGCCTACCTGCAGACGCGCAGCGGTGGCGTCAGCTTCAAGATTTTCGTCGGCATCATGATCGGCGTCGCCTTCATGCTGATCAACACCCTGTTCGCGCACGTCGGCCTCTTGAGCGCACTGCCGGCCTTTGTCACGGCGGTGGCGCCGAGCGCGCTGTTCCTGCTGCTCGCGTTCTACGCGCTGCGCTGGGTGGAGCGGCACTGATGGACAGGCGCGCGCTGGTGCTGTTCGCGCATGGCGCGCGCTCGGCCAGCTGGGCCGCGCCGTTTGAGCGCCTGCGCGACCTGGTGCAGGCCCAGCGCCCCGACATCGACGTGTCGCTGGCCTTCCTTGAATTGATGGACCCCCGCCTGCCCGAACACGTGCGCGCGCTTGCCGCCGCGGGCGTTACCCACGTTACCGTCGTGCCGGTATTCCTGGGGCAGGGCGGGCACGTCCTGCGGGACTTGCCAGCAATGGCCGACGCCTTGCGGGCCGAACTGCCGCAAATCTTTATCGAAGTGGTGGGCGCCGCCGGCGAAGACCCTGCCGTCCTGCAGGCGCTGGCCCATTACTGCATCAGCGTCATCCCGGTCGCCTGAAATCAGGTCGCTATTTCGAGCACCAGCGCGGCAATGATCCCGGTCTGGACAAACCCGGCCGACACGATCCAGAGAGCAACTTCAGCTTTGAGTTTCGAGACTGCTGAGTCGATCTTCGTATCGATCTTTGCGTCGACGGCATCGATCTTCGCCTCCATCGCATCCATTCTGGCTTCAAGCCGGATCAATGCTTCGTGGATCGGCGCCAGCGCTTCCACAAGTTCCTGCTTTGTAACGAACCGGTGTCGGGTCTGTCCGTCGAAGTTCTGCAATGCGTCGGCCAGCACGGAGGCGTGCGCCCTCGCTTGCTGGTCGGGTACACCCGCGCCAGTCAGTTTCTCCACCACATGTTGGGTATCGATCGGCATTGCTTGTTTCGACATGGGACCCCTGAATTAGCAGTATAGGACGGGTTCTTGCATCCGTTCGATGCTATCGCGTCCGGTCCAGTGTGATATTGGCGCATCCACGCGTGGCGCCATCAAACCGGAGTCGCGTTGAGCTCGCACAAGCCGCAGCGGGTGCCTATACTGGGGAGGGGAGGCGATATGCAAACGAATGTGGGACAGTTCGATCGCGTGGTCCGCCTGGTGCTGGCGATGGTGATCCTGGGCGCGTACTTCGTGCTGGATGGCGACACTCGCAACTGGGCCTTGCTGGGCCTGTTTCCGATGGCGACCGCCTTTGTGGGCTGGGATCCGCTCTATAGCCTGCTAGGAATCGACACGCACAAGCTCGACCTCGACTGAACGGTCCGCAGCCTGTCGCGGACGCCGCGCCATCGATGGGCCGACCATCACGAGCACGGGGCCGTGCGCGTGTTCCAGGCCGCGCGCCAGGCCGGCGAGGTCCATGCGCAGGATGCGCTCGTCGGCGCGGCTGCAGTTTTCCACGATGACCACGCAGGTCTGCGGCGCGAGGCCCTGTGCGAGCAGGCGCTGGCCGGTTGCGATCGCTTCGCGCCCGCCCATGTACTGGACCAGCGTGTCAGTCGAAGGCAGCGCGGCTTCGTCCGGATGGCCCGGCGCGGTACTGGACGTGAAAAACGCGACGCTGCGCGCAACGCCGCGTTTGGTGAGTGGCTGGCGCGTGCTGGCGGCAGCCGCCAGCGCGGTCGTGATGCCGGGTACGATCCCGACCTCGATGCCTGCTTCCTCCATGGCGCGCAGTTCCTCATCCGCGCGGCCGAACATCATCGGGTCGCCGCCTTTCAGTCGCACTACAAGCTGGTGCTTGCGCGCCTGTTCCACCAGCTGCTCGTTGATGCTGTGCTGTGCGGTCGAGCGCTGGCCGCTGCGCTTGCCGACCGGGATCAGCTCGGCCCGTTCGCACAGCTCCAGCATCTCCGGCGTGACCAGCGCGTCGTACAGCACCACGTCGGCCTGCGCGAGCAGGCGCGCGCCGCGCAAGGTGATCAGGTCCTGCGCGCCGGGGCCGGCGCCGACCAGGTATACCTTGCCGGGCAAGCTCATTCCTGCCCGTCCAGGCGGATCATGCCCGCCGCGACGGTCTGGTGCGTGACCTCGTCGATCAGGATGAAGGCTCCGGTAGCGCGGATGTCCGCATACGCATCGGCAGCCAGTGGTTGCTGGACTGCGAACGCGATGCGCGCCACGTCGTTGAGCTTGAGCCCTTCGGCCGCATGGCGCTCCTGCGTGTTGATGTCGAGGATGGACTCGACCGCCTTGACCCTGGCCGTGGTCTGTTTGGTGCCGTGCTTGACGATGTACTTGCGGCGCAGGTCCAGTGGTTCTTCCGACAGCCAGCACACGTCCGCATGCACCTGCCTGAGCAGCGTGGCCGGATGGTCCGCGCCGGACAACAGATCGCCGCGCGAGATGTCCACGTATTCGTTCAGCAGCAGGGTCACGGACTGGCCGGCCGCGGCGGTGTGCAACGGACCGTCGAAGGTGGAGATCTCTTTCACGGTAGCGCGCTGGCCGGAGGGCTGCACCACCAGCGAGTCACCCACGCTGACGCTGCCCGACTCGATGCGGCCCATGTAGCCGCGGAAGTCGTTGGCCTCGTGGCCGTTGTGGCGCGCCACCAGCTGCACCGGGAAGCGGAGTGGCGCGCTGTGCGCTTCGTCGTACACGGTCAGTGATTCGAGCAGTTCGATCAGCGTCGGACCCTGGTACCAGGGCATGTTATCGCCGCGGACAACGACGTTGTCGCCGGCCAGCGCCGACAGCGGAATGGCGCTGATGTCCGAAGACAGGCCCAGCGTGGCCGCGAATTCCCGGTAGGCGTTGACGATGCGCTCGTACACGTCCCGGTCGTAGCCCGCCAGGTCCATCTTGTTCACCGCCACCACCACGTGCTCGATCTGCAGCAGCTTCGCGATGGTCGAGTGGCGCTTGGTCTGGGTCAGCAGGTCCACGCCGCCGTCCTCGCGCAGCTTCACCTTGGATACGTCGATCAGGATCACGACCGCGTCGGCGGTCGATGCGCCGGTCACCATGTTGCGCGTGTACTGCTCATGGCCCGGTGTGTCGGCGATGATGAACTTGCGGCGCGGCGTCGCGAAGTAGCGGTAGGCCACGTCGATCGTGATGCCCTGTTCGCGCTCCGCTTCCAGGCCGTCGGTCAGCAGCGACAGGTCGATGGTGTCGCCCACCGTGCGCTTGTTCTTCGCGCGCGAGACTGCCGCCAGCTGGTCGGCGAAGATGCCCTTGCTGTCGTACAGCAGGCGCCCGATCAGGGTGCTCTTGCCGTCGTCCACCGAGCCGGCGGTAATGAACCGCAGCAGGCTGTGTTCGACCGGTTGTTCGTTCATCGCATTCATCAGAAATAACCTTGCTTCTTGCGTTTTTCCATCGAGGCTTCGGAGGTCTGGTCGTCCATCCGGGTGGCGCCGCGTTCGGTGATGTCGGTGACGGCCGTCTCGGCGATGATTTGCGCCACCGTGGCCGCGCTGGATGCGACCGGGCAGGTGCAGGAGATGTCGCCAACGGTGCGGAAGCGCACCGTGCGCGTCTCGACCGTCTCGCCCTCTCGCGCCGGAGTGAGTGGCGTCAGCGGCACCAGCAGGCCGCTGCGTTCGATGACCTCGCGCTGGTGCGCGAAATAGATCGACGGCAGCGCCAGCCTTTCGCGCGCGATGTACTGCCACACGTCCAGCTCCGTCCAGTTCGAGATCGGGAATACCCGCATGTTCTCGCCGGGATGCACGCGCGTGTTGTACAGGTCCCAGAGTTCCGGACGCTGCGCCTTCGGGTCCCACTGGCCGAATTCGTCGCGGAAGGAAAAGATGCGCTCCTTGGCGCGCGCTTTTTCTTCGTCGCGGCGGGCGCCGCCGATGCAGGCGTCGAAACCGTATTCCTCGATGGTCTCAAGAAGCGTCACCGCCTGTGCGGCATTGCGGGAGTCCGTTTGCGGATT
Organism: Telluria sp.; assembly: GCA_036405115.1. Lineage (GTDB taxonomy): Bacteria > Pseudomonadota > Gammaproteobacteria > Burkholderiales > Burkholderiaceae_D > Telluria. The sequence goes on from DASWYE010000199.1 coordinate 7,305, forward strand.
GCGCAGGCGCACCGTGCCGCGCCTGATCGATTCCTCGACCGAGCCCACGATCAGGCGCTCGCCCAGTTCGGCCACGCGCCTGTCGCGGAAGGCGATCACCTCGTCGAAGTTGTGGCCGGTGTCGATGTGCACCAGCGGGAACGGGAACCTGCCCGGCCTGAAGGCCTTCTCGGCGAGGCGCAGCAGCACCACCGAATCCTTGCCGCCGCTGAACAGCAGGGCAGGGTTGCTGCACTCGGCCGCGACTTCGCGCAGGATGTGGATCGCTTCCGATTCCAGCGCGTCGAGGTGGCGCGCGTTGACGTCGGCGAGGAAATGCTCGGTAACAGTATTCATTGTTGGTGCTCTCGTCATGCCGCAACCGGCTTGATTCGGATCAGACGTCCGTCGACCATGTGCAGGCCGCATTCTTTCGATTCGGGGTTCTCCCACCACCAGCGGCCGGCGCGCACGTCCTGGCCCGGTTCGACCGCGCGGGTGCACGGCTCGCAGCCGATCGACGGGAAGCCGCGGTCGTGCAACTCGTTGTAAGGCACGCGGTTGGCGCGCAGGTAGTTCCAGACGTCTTCCTCCGACCAGTCGGCCAGCGGGTTGAATTTGGTCATGCCGTGGGCCGCGTCGTCTTCCTGGACCGCCAGTTCGGCGCGCGTGCTCGACTGCGCGCGGCGCTGCCCGGTGACCCATGCCTTGTTGCCGGCCAGCGCGCGGCCCAGCGGTTCCACCTTGCGGATGCGGCAGCATTCGCGGCGCATCTCGACGCTGTCGTAGAAGGCATTCAGCCCATTCTGCGCGACGTAGGCATCGACGGCATCGGCCTGCGGGCGGTACAGCGTGATGTCGTAGCCGTACACGGCGCGCACCTTGTCCAGCACCGCCAGCGTCTCGGCATGCAGGCGCCCGGTCTCCAGCGAGAAGATCGCGATCGGCAGCTGCGCGCGCAGGATCATGTCGGTGATGACCATGTCCTCGGCCGCCAGGCTGGATGCGAACACCGCCGGCGAGAAATCGCGCGCGATGCGCTCCAGCGTGGCGCGCGTGTCCGCGACCCGGGCGTCGAAGTGCACGGCATCGTCCTTCATGCAGCCTCCGCCAGGCGGTGGTGGCGGCGGTACAGCGGCAGGCTGGTGTCGACCGACGCCTGGTAGGTCTCGCTGAACACGGTCAGGCCCTTGAGCGCTTCATGGATCGAGCGATCCGGGCGCGTCGCGTAGCAGTCGAAGCCGACGCGGTGCATCGAGAACAGCTGGTCGCGCAGCACGTCGCCGATGGCACGCAGCTCGCCGCGCCAGCCCAGGCGCATGCGCAGGTTGTAGGCGATCGAGTAGCCGCGGCCGTCGGAGAATTTCGGGAAGTCCACGGCGACCACGTCGAACGCATCCAGCTCGCCCTTGAGGGCGTCCGGTGGCGTATCGGCAGGTAGCCACACGCCAAGCGGGCGGCGCGAGGACAGCGCATCCTTTTGGGCGACCCACACAGCCAGCGGCACGATCACCTTGCCGGCCGGGATATCGACCGTCGCGGCGTCCGCGCCTTCGTCCAGCCGCAGCACGGCCCAGTCGTCCGCGACCACCTCACGGCCCTTGATGACCAGTTCATGCTTCTCAAGCATATGCTTCTTCCTCCACGTCCGCGTCTTCGCCGATAGGCGTCGCGTACACAAAATCCTTGAACGGGCCCAGCCCCAAGCGCTGTGCGGTCGCGGCGAATGGCTCGTCCTCGAAGCGCTCGCGCACGTACACTTGCAGAAGGCGCCCGACCACTTCTGGCATCTGCTCGGCCGAGAACGAGGGGCCGATGATCTTGCCGATCGCCGTGTTGTTGCCCTGCGCGCCACCGATCGACACCTGGTAGAACTCTTCGCCGTCCTTGTCCACGCCCAGGATGCCGATGCTGCCCACGTGGTGGTGGCCGCAGGCATTGATGCAGCCGGAGATATTCAGTTCGATCTCGCCGATGTCGTGCTGGAAGTCGATGTCGTCGAAGCGCTGCGCGATGGCGGCGGCGATCGGGATCGACTTCGCATTCGCCAGCGAGCAGAAGTCGCCGCCCGGGCAGCTGATGATGTCGGTCAGCAGGCCGATGTTTGGCGTCGCCAGGCCCTGTGCCTTGATCTCCTGCCACAGCTCGAACAGGCACGCCTGCTCTACGTCGGCCAGCACCAGGTTCTGTTCGTGCGTCACGCGCACTTCGCCGAAGCTGTAGCGGTCCGCGATATCGGCCACGAAGTCCAGCTGCGCGTCGGTGGCGTCGCCCGGCGGCACGCCGGTCTTCTTCAGCGACAGCACCACGGCGGCGTAGCCCGGCACCTTGTGCGGCTTGACGTTACGGCGCAGCCAGTTTCCGAACGCGCGGTTGTCCTCATGGCCGGCGAGTGGATCGACCGCAGGCAGCGGGGCGTATTGCGGCGGACGGAAGAAGGCCTGGATGCGGTCGATCTCTTCCTGCGCCAGTGTCGAAGGGCTGCCTTTCAGGTCGGCCCATTCCGCTTCCACCTGGCGCGTGAATTCCTCGGCGCCGAGCGCCTTGAGCAGGATCTTGATCCGTGCCTTGTACTTGTTGTCGCGACGCCCGTACAGGTTGTACACCCGCATGATCGCCTCGATGTAGGTGAGCAGGTGCTCGCGCGGCAGGAATTCGCGGATCACGCTGCCGATGATCGGGGTACGGCCCAAACCGCCGCCGACCAGTACCCTGAAGCCGACTTCGCCCGCTTCGTTGCGCACCACGGTCAGGCCGATGTCGTGCACCGCGGTCGCCGCACGGTCCTCGAGCGCGCCGTTGATCGCCACCTTGAATTTGCGGGGCAGGGCGATGAACTCGGGGTGGAAGGTGCTCCACTGGCGCAGGATCTCCGCGTACGGGCGTGGGTCGATCAGCTCGTCCGCCGCCACACCCGCGAATTCGTCGGAAGTCACGTTGCGGATGCAGTTGCCGGAGGTCTGGATAGAGTGCATCTCGACCGTGGACAGATCGGCCAGGATGTCGGGGGTATCTTCCAGTTCGATCCAGTTGAACTGGATGTTCTGGCGGGTGGTGAAGTGGCCGTAGCCGCGGTCGTATTTGCGCGCGATGTGCGCGAACATGCGCACCTGCGCGGACGACAGCAAACCGTAGGGCACGGCGATGCGCAGCATGTAGGCGTGGCGCTGCATGTACAGGCCGTTCTGCAGGCGCAGCGGCAGGAACTCTTCCTCGGTCAGCTCGCCACCCAGGCGGCGCTCGACCTGGTCGCGGTACTGCGCAATCCGCTCCCGGACGATGAGATGGTCATACTGGTCGTAGCGATACATGGGTAATCCTGGTGCAATGATGCCTTCATGGTAAAGAACTCCAGCTTTATTCCAAACGACTGAGAATTTATTTGCTTATATGCTGCTGAGGCATAAGCAATCTTATAAAATAGCGAACATGCGCAACCCGTCCATTCCAAGATGAACCTCCACCAGCTCCGATTCGTGCGCGAAGCCGTGCGCCAGAATTTCAACCTCACGGACGCCGCCAAGGCACTGTTCACGTCCCAGCCGGGCGTGTCCAAGGCCATCATCGAGCTGGAGGAAGAGCTGGGAGTGGATATCTTTACGCGCCATGGCAAGCGCATCCGCGGGCTGACCGAGCCGGGCCGGCTGGTGCTCCAGTCGGTCGAGCTGATCATGCAGGAGATCGACGGCCTCAAGCGCATCGGCAAGGAATACGCGGCCCAGGACAGCGGCAGCTTCACGATTGCCACCACCCACACGCAGGCGCGCTACGCCTTGCCGAAGGTGGTGCAGGCGTTCATGCAGAAGTATCCGAAGGTGCGCCTGTCGCTCCTGCAGGGCAACCCGCGCCAGATCGCGGAGATGGTGCAGCGCGACCAGGCCGACATCGCGATCGCGACGGAATCGATTGCCAGCGTGGACGGCCTGATCACCTTGCCGTGCTACCAATGGGAGCACGTCGTGGTGGTGCCGGCCGAGCACCCGCTGTTGCGCTCCAAGGCGGTATCGCTGGAGGAAATTGCCAGTTTCCCCGTCATCACCTATGATGCCGCCTTCGCCGGCCGCAGCAAGATCGACCACGCGTTCGGGCTGCGCAACCTGAAGCCGGACGTGCTGCTGGAAGCGATCGATGCGGACGTGATCAAGACCTATGTCGAACTTGGCATGGGTGTGGGCATCATCGCCGGCATGGCATTCGACCCGGAGCGCGACAGGAACCTGCGCGCGATTCCGGTCGGCCACCTGTTCGGCATGAACGTGTCGCGCATTGCGATCAAGCAGGGCGCCTACCTGCGCAGCTATATTTACACCTTCATCGAGCTGCTCGCGCCGGTGCTGACCCGCAAGATGGTCGAGCAGGCCATGAGCGGCGTAAAGGACAACTACGAGCTGTAGCAGTTCGGGGACTGTCCCTTCAGGGACCGTCCCCTGATTTTTTGGCTAAAGGGCAGGGGACGGACCTGCCGCCTTGGCGCCAGGGGGGCAGTCCCCGAGCTAACTGATAAGAAACTTATGAACCACGACACGTTTGCCGCCTACTACGCGGACATCGCCGCCACCTACGACAGCCGCTACGAAGCCGGCGAGCGCCAGGACGACCTCGACGAGCTGCACGAGCGCATCGCCGACCTGTTTGCCAACCACAAGGTGCTGGAACTGGGCTGCGGTACCGGCTACTGGACCGAAACGCTGGCCTGCTCGGCCGAGTCGGTGCTGGCGATCGATTCCAGCCCGGAGATGCTGGCCCTGGCGCGCGAACGCGTCGATGCGGCAAGCGTGGAATTCCAGCAGGGCGACGCGTTCGAACTGCCTGACATGGCCGGCTGTTTCACGGCCTGCTTCGCCGGTTTCTTCTGGTCCCACGTCAGGCGCGAAGACCAGGAAAAGTACCTGAAGCAGCTGCGCGCCAAGCTCGGCAAGGACGTGCTGCTGGTGCTCATCGACGATAACTTCATCGAAGAAGACACGCCCCCCATCGCGCGCACCGACCTGGAAGGCAACACCTTCCAGATCTTCGCCACGCCGTCCGGCAACCGGCACGAGGTGCTGCGCAACTATCCGGCCGACAGCAGCCTGCGCAAGCGTTTCGCCAGCCACGTGCGCGAAGTGCGCATCGAGCGCCTGGACCATTACTGGATGCTGACCGGCCGCCTCAAGTAGCGCTGACGGCTCAAGTCATGGCGGCAGGGGCAGGGAAATATCGATCCGGGTGCCGGTGTTGTCGTTGCGGCCGATACTGATCTCGCCCTCCAGTGCCCAGACCCGTTCGCGCATGCCCACCAGCCCGAGTGATTCGGGCTTTTCCATATCGATCGGATCGATCCCCTTGCCGTTGTCGGCAATCACGATCAGCAGGTGGTGATTGGAGCGGCCGACGCTCACCAGTACCTCGCTCGCCCTGGCGTGCCGCGCCACATTGGTCAGGCCTTCCTGCACGATGCGGTAGGCGGCCGTGCTGATCGCGTCATCGAGCTGCAGCTCTTCTTCGTCCGCAAACAGGTCGCAGCGGATGGCGTTGCGTTCGGTGAATTCATTGCACAGGGCGCGCAGGGCGTAATACAGGCCGCCTTCGTCCAGCGCGCGGGGACGCAGGTTGCGCGCGATGCGGCGCACCGACGTGATCGCCCCCATCAGGTTCTTGTCCATGCCTTCCATCAGGTGAAGCGCGTCCGGTGCCAGCGCCTTGTTCTGCATGAGAAGGGCCAGATCCATGCGGAGCAGGGTGAGCAGCTGGGCGGTGTCGTCGTGCAGCTCGCGCGCGATGTGGGTGCGCTCGTGCTCGCGGATGGTCTGGAGGGCGGCGGACAGCTGCCGCAACTGGGCGTGCGATACCTCGTCGCTGGCACGGCGGCCGCCAACTCGGAATTGATGGACAGTGCTGGGCATGGTGGAGGCTCCAGGGCCTACCTTACGCCAGTGTAGACGGATTTACCTTGCGGTGCAGCAAAGGGGGCTGCCCCTCAGGGACAGTCCCCAAGCTTACATCTGCTTGAAGAGGTGCAGGAAGCTGCGGCTGACTTCGAGCTTTTCCGGCCGGCCCTTGACCATCACCAGGTGGCGTCCGCGCAGGTCGCGCGTCACGCCTTCGATAGCGTTGACGTTCACCAGCGTGGCACGGTGGATCTGCCAGAACAGCGACGGATCGAGTTCCTCAGCCAGGTCGCGCACCGGCTTGCGGATCAGCGCCTCGAACTTCTCGGTCTGCACGCAGGTGTACTTTTCGTCGGAGCGGAAGAACAGGATTTCCTCGACCGGGATCATGCGCAGGTCCGAGCCGATGCTGGCCTGGATCCACTGCAGGTGCTTCGGCTTCGGCGCCGCGATCTTCTCGGCCAGTTGCGACAGGATCGCGCTGACGTCAGGTGTGGCGGCCGCCGCTTTCGGCGCCGCCAGGCGTTCCTTCAGGCGCTCCACGGTCACCGTCAGGCGCTCGGGCTCGGGCGGCTTCAGCACATAGTCGAGCGCACCGCGTTCGAACGCTTCCACCGCGTACTGGTCATAGGCGGTCACGAACACGATATTGCTGTCGCTGCCGATCTCGCGCGCCGCTTCCATGCCGGTCTTGCCGGGCATGCGGATGTCGAGGAAGGTCAGGTCGGGCTTGAGCTCGCGGACCAGGTCGACTGCTTCTTCGCCATTCTTTGCTTCCCCGACGATCTCCAGTTCGGGCCACACCTGGGTCAGGCGCATGCGCAGCTGGTCGCGCATCAATCTTTCGTCGTCGGCAATGATTGCGGTCGGCATGAGAGTGCTTTTTGTAATTGTAGGTAGGTGATTATTCAACGATTTGCCTGATTAGGCAACCCGGCGGCTTACTTGGCCGGCTGGTAGGGCACCTCGATGGTGGCGACCACGCCGCTCGGCTCGTTCGGGCCGATGCGCAGCGTGGCGCGCTCGCCGAACAGCATCTTCAGGCGTTCGCGGATGTTGGTCAGGCCGGTGCCGGTGCCGGTGCTCGGCACCACGCCAAAGCCGACGCCGTTGTCGCTGACGATCACGCGCAGGCGATCACCCACCACGTCGGCAAAGATGCGCAGCGTGCCGCCTTCCGGTTTGCATTCGAGCCCGTGCTTGATCGCGTTTTCCACCAGCGACTGCAGCATCATCGGCGGGAAGGCCGCACTGCGCAGGTACTCCGGCACTTCCATGCTGACCGTCAGGCGCTCCTCCATCCGCATCTTCAGCAGGTTCAGGTAGGCGCGCACCATGTCCGCTTCGCGGCCCAGGTTGGTGACCACGTTGTTGTCGCGCATCTGTGGCAGCACCGCGCGCAAGTACTGGATCAGGCTGCGCTGCATCGCCGAAGCGCGCGGCGGATCGGTCTCGATCAGGTGCTCGACCGAGGCCAGCGTGTTGAACAGGAAGTGCGGCTCGACCTGCGCCTGCATCATCTGCATCTTCGCTTCGGACAGCTGGCGGTGCATGGACTCGCGTTCGGCCGCCTCGGTTGCTTCGCGGCTCTGCAGCTCGGCGCGCTTCTTGCCGCCGACCAGCGCCTTGGTGGCGAACAGCGCAATCAGCAGCAGCAGCACGAAGCTGCGGAACCAGGTCGATGCCTGCTTGTGATAGCGGGTGACTTTCTGCTCGGCCGCATTTTCGACCGCCTGCTCGATCGCGATCGACAGTTCCTCGCCGATCTGTGGCGGCAGCGGGATATGGACGTCGCCGGCCGCGCCTGCCTTGGGCGGCACCGGTGCGACGGGCGGGACCGGCATTTCCGGCATCTCCTGCGCGGGTTCCGGGTCGACCACCCCTGGAGGCCGTTTGCCGGAGAAGTGGATGCCGCGTTCGTCGATCATGATCTGGGTCTCGGGCCGCGCGCGTCCGCTGCGCTCGTCGTGGACGACGATCTCTTCCACCGGGCCGGAGAACAGCTCGTCCTGCAGGATGGTGGCCGCGATCAACGATAGCGTCGCAAACAGCAGGAATTTCCACCACGACAGCTGGGTGACCCAGGTCGCCACCGCGTCGAAGCCGCGATGGAGCCAGGCCAGGATGGACCCGACGGTCGAGAGATGGTGGCGCCCTTGTTCCATGTGTCAGATTCCAGTTGTTCTGCCAGTGCAATCGGCGAGTGTAAGGCCAGCGGCGCGCTTGTTCATAGAAAACATAACAACAGCGCCACTTCTGTTGGGACGATGCAACTGTAATCCGGGCTGCGCATCCGAGCCAGCCGATTGCGACAGCCTGCAAGAAACGCCGCCTATCCTGCAGGATCATGGCGAAAAAAAAGGGAAAATGGGGCCAGACCCCATTTTCCCTTTTTGAAGAATGGGTCTGTCCCCATTCTTCCCTGGGCCGTCAGGCGGCGGCTTCTTCGCGCGGAGGGAGCGCCACTTCGTTGTTGACGCTGAACTGGTAGTCCTCGAACACGTGCTGCGCGGTCAGTACCTGGTACTTGCCGTTGGCCAGCTTGTGGGTGGTGTCCTTCAGCTTGTAGGTGTAGTGGCCGCAGGTCCAGCAGTTGAAGTTGCGCATGTGCGTGCACAGGCAGGTCTTGTCCATCACCACCACCTGCTTGACGTCCGGGTTGGCCAGCACTTCGCGGTTGTACGAGTTGATGTAGGAGCAGTTGCCGGTCGCGTCCAGCAGGTAGCCGTACGATTCGCAGCCCGGGCGGATGCCGGAGCCGATCGCCGGCGTGTTCTTCAGCATGCGCATCGGGTAGCCGGTCGGCGAGACGCCGTTGACGATGATGTCCTCTTCGCTGGCCTTGAAGTATTCCTGCTTGACGTCGTCCGGCTGGCCGCACTCGTGGGTCACGGTGAAGCGGGTCGCCACCTGCACGCCGCCCGCGCCTTTTTCCAGGAAGCCGACCGCGTCGGAGCCGGTGAAGATGCCTCCGGCCGCGATGATCGGGATGTTGAGCTGCTCGGCCTTCATGAAGACGTGGATTTCGTCCATGATGGTGTGCAGGTCGTAGTCCTTCCAGTCTTCCATGCCGAAGCCGAGGTGGCCGCCTGCCAGCGGGCCTTCGACGATGATGTAGTCGGGCAGGCGGTCCAGCTTGGAAACCTTGCGCAGGAACAGCTGCAGCGCGCGCACCGAGGACACGATGATGCCGAGCTTGGCGTCGCGGAAGCGCGGATGGTCCGCGATCAGTGCGAAGGAGCCCAGGTGCAGGCCGGCCGACATGGTGATGCCATCGATGCCCGCGTCAAGTGCAGCCGACATGCGCGTCTGCAGCGTCTCGCGCGGCGCGTTCATGGTCAGCTTTTCCATGCAGTTCACGAAGATCAGGCCATCGCCTTTCTTCGCTTCCATGGTCGCGCCCACGTGCAGGCGCGTCGCTTCCGCCAGGCGGTCGAGGTCGAACTTGACCACCGACTTGTCCATGTTATTGATGTTGAACTTGTAGGTCCTGGTCTTGTCCTTCACGAACGTGGTGTCGAACTTACGGTCCGACACGTCCGGGACCATCGCATCGGAGATGTGGCCGATGCCGCCGAGGCGGGCCGCTTCCAGCGCCAGCTCGGAGGTCGAGATGTCTACACCCATGCCACCGATCATGATCGGGACATATTCCTTGCCGCCGAGCTTCAGGCGGAAATCGTCAACGCATTTCATGCA
>DASWYE010000200.1:0-5257 GCA_036405115.1 Telluria sp.
ACCGGGTCGTTGTCTTCCTGGTCCCAGAAATGCAGGATGGGCTCGACCCATTCCCAGGCCGCTTCCAGCTCGTCGCTGCGCATGAAGAGCGTGAGCTGGCCGCGCAGTACGTCCATCAGCAGCCGCTCGTAGGCTTCCATGCGCGGCTTCTTGAAGGTCTCGCGGAAGTCCAGTTCCAGGTCGACCAGCTTTAAGCGCATGCCGTCGCCGGGCGTCTTGGCCATCAGGTTCAGGTTCAGGCCTTCGTCCGGCTGGAGACGGATCACCAGGCTGTTCGGCTGGAAGCTGGAAGTGGGCTGGTTGAAGATCGAATGCGGGATCGGCTTGAAGCGCACCACGATCTCGGCCAGGCGGTCGGCCATGCGCTTGCCGGTGCGCAGGTAGAACGGCACGCCGGCCCAGCGCCAGGTGTCGATTTCGGCCTTGAGGGCGACGAAGGTTTCGGTGCGCGAGGCTTGCGGCGCATCGGGCTCGTCGCGGTAGCTTGGCACGGCCTGGCCGTCGACGTGGCCGGCGCGGTACTGGCCGCGCACGATGTTCTGCGCCAGCGTGTGCGGCGTGAAGCGCTTGAGCGAGCGCAGCACCTCCAGCTTGGCGTCGCGCACGGCGTCCGGCGCGATCGATACCGGCGGCTCCATCGCGACGATGCACAGCAGCTGCAGCAGGTGGTTCTGCAGCATGTCGCGCAGCGCGCCGGAGGTGTCGTAATAGCCCATGCGGTTGCCCACGCCGATCTTCTCGGCGATGGTGATCTGCACGTCGGAGATCCATTCGCGGCGCCACAGCGGCTCGAACAGGATGTTCCCGAAGCGCAGGGCCAGCAGGTTCTGCACCGTCTCCTTGCCCAGGTAGTGGTCGATGCGGTAGATCTGGTGCTCGGCGAAGACCTTGCCCACGTCGGCGTTGATCTGGCGGGCGGAGGCGAGGTCGCGCCCGAGCGGCTTTTCCAGCACCACGCGCGAGTTCGGCGTGGCCAGGCCCGCCTGCGCGAGGTTCTCGCAGATGCGTGCGAACATCTGCGGCGGCGTTGCGAGGTAGTAGACCAGGGTGGTGTCGGCGCCGGTGCGGACGGTGTCGGCCAGCTTGCCATAGGTCGAGACGTCGGTCGCGTTCAGCGAAACGTAGACGATCCGCGCGAGGAATTGTTCCCAGACCTTCTGGTCGAACTTCTTGATGTGGGGGCGAGCGTTGGCTTCGATGGCGGCGATGAATTCCTGCTGTGACCATTCATGGCGGCCGACGCAGATTACGCGTGCGCTCGGCGGCAGGTCGTCGCACATGTCGCGCGAGTACATCGCGGGGAGCAGCTTGCGCATCGAAAGATCGCCGCTGCCGCCAAACAGAACCAGGTCGAAGTCTTGGAGGGCCATATTGGTATCGCTAAAGAGGGTGCAGGTTTGATGTAACTTTACTACGTCATGACGGGCTAAGCAAGAAAATTTACTACGGAAATTACTTTGCTTGCCGCCAGCGTCGACGCCCGCCTATTAGACGGAAATTCGGGGATCCGCGCCGCACCGTTCGGGTCGGGGGAGGGGATCGTCGGGCCTGGATAGCGCGTGAAGCAGGCCCATCGTACAGGGCGTCGCCGTGGCGGGCTCAGGTATATAGTCGGTATCTGTCACTATGTATCTATCAGTTTCCAACAGGAATGGGGGCGATATGATTTTTCGACGCATCTGGTGTTCCTTGCTGCTGGCCGCGGCGCTCGCGCCATCGGCGATGGCGGAAGTGGTCACGATCACGACACGCACTACCGGGTTGGCCCCGATTCAGGGCATTCCCGGCTTGTTTCCCGGTACCTCGGCACCCATACCACTGGAACTCGTCCTCACCAGCACCATCGACACGGAAACCGCCTACCACACGGAGACCGGCGACAATTCGACCTTAAGTACCCGGGTGTCGCCGTCGGTATCGGCCCAGCTGACCATCGGAGCGGTTGTCTACAATTACGCCAGCGTCAGCGGCAGCGCATACGTGCAGATACTGCAATCCAATTACGGGCACACGACGCTGCGCCACGCCCTCACGCTGCCATTTCCCGACGGCGGCAAGATGTGGATCGACTCCGGGATCGTCCAGGACCCGGCCCTGCCGGCGTTCCACACGGTCGCGCAATTCCTTGAAGCCGGCAGCGGAACGATACCGAACATCTACGGCACGATGTACCTGCTGATGGAGTTCGGCGACGGCCGCAGTTATGTCGTGAGGCCGGAGATGACGACCTTTGAATTCACCGCGGTGAGCAGCGTGCCGGAGCCGTCCGCGTACGCGATGCTGATCGTCGGCCTGCTCGGCTTCGGCGTCGTCGCACGCGTGCGCCGGCGCGTGCGCAGCGCAGTTCAGGGCTTGTAGAAAGGCTCTTCGCGTCCTGCCACGTCCACGGCAGTGCAGAGGACTTTGCCGCTCAGTGGATGGGTCGCGAGTTCGCCGGCCGGGCGGCCCTTGCTGGCGCTGGTGATGTAGAGCGTGCGCAGGTCGGCGCCGCCGAAGGCGACCATGGTCGGGCAGCGCACCGGGACCGCCAGCTCGCGCAGCAGTTCGCCATCGGGCGAAAAGCGCAGGATGCGGCCGCCTTCGTACATCGCGATCCAGTAACATCCCTCGCTATCGACGGCGGCGCCGTCGGGACGGCCGCCGTAGCCGGGCGCGGTCTTGTCGGTGTCGAATACACGGAACGGCGTTGGCCCGGAGACGGTGCCGCGCGCTGCGTCGAAGCCGTAGCGGTCGATGCGGTGCGTCGTGGTATCGGCGTGGTACATGGTCCTGCCGTCCGGGCTGAAGGCCAGGCCGTTCGAGTTGGTCATGCCGCCCGCCCAGGCGCGCCGCACCTTGCCGCATTCGAGCACGTACATCTCGGCGGCCGGCGCATTGCGCGGCTCGTACATCGTGCCGACCCAGAACCGGCCTAGCGGATCGACGCGACCATCGTTGAAGCGCGTCGTCGCGGTGTCGAAAGGCGAGGGCGCGATGTCGGTCAGCGCGCCACTGGTCGTGTTGAGGTGGATGAAGCCGCGGCGCGTCGCCACGACCAGGCCATCCTCGGCCAGCGCCAGCGCGGACGGTTCCGATGGCGTCCTCCATACCGAATATTTGCCGCTGGCCGGATGCACGCGATGCACCGAGAATCCGTCGATATCGACCCAGTACAGCGCGTATTCCACCGGATGCCACAGCGGGCATTCGCCGACCAGCATTGCTTCGTCGTGGACGACTTCGAACTTCTGATGCTTCATCGCGCGCTCCTCCTTACACCGCTGCCTTGGCGCGCGCGATCAGCCCGTTGGTGGAGCTGTCGTGCAGTGCCGGCTGCGCCTCGCCGGTCAGTTCGGATTCGATTTTCTTCGCCAGCACCTTGCCCAGTTCCACGCCCCACTGGTCGAAGCTGTTTACGTTCCACAGTACGCCCTGGACGAAGGTCTTGTGCTCGTACAGTGCCACCAGCGCGCCCAGCGCGTGCGGGGTCAGGTATTCGACCAGGATGGTGTTGCTCGGGATATTGCCGGGGAAGGTCTTGTGCGGGACCAGGCGCTCCACTTCTTCGGCGCCAAGGCCCTGCTGCGCGAGGTCGGCGCGCACTTCGTCGGCGGTCTTGCCGCGCATGAAGGCCTCGGACTGCGCGAAGCAGTTGGCCAGCAGGGCTGCGTGGTGGTTCTCGTAGTCGTGCGCAGGACGCAGCGCGGCGATAAAGTCGATCGGCGTCAGGTCGGTGCCCTGGTGGAGCAGCTGGAAGTAGGCGTGCTGGCCGTTGGTGCCGCAATCGCCCCAGATCACCGGGCAGGTCGGCGTGTCGACAGGCTGGCCGTCGCGGGTGACGCGCTTGCCGTTGCTCTCCATGTCGAGCTGCTGCAGGTAGGCCGGGAAGCGGTTCAGGTCCTGGTGGTAGGGGGCGATCGAGACCGAGGCGCAGCCGAGGAACTGGCGGTTCCAGAAACCGACCAGCGCGAGCAGGGCGGGCATGTTCTGTTCCAGCGGGGCGCTGCGGAAGTGCTGGTCCATCTCGTGCGCGCCGGCCAGGAAGTCCGAGAAGTAGCCGAAGCCGACCGCCAGCGCGACCGGCAGGCCGATCGCCGACCAGACCGAATAGCGGCCGCCGACCCAGTCCCAGAACGGGAACATGTTGGCCGGGTCGATGCCGAAGGCCTTGATCGCTTCGGTATTCGTCGAGACCGCGACGAAGTGCTTTGCCAGCGCAGCTTCCGGCGCCGAACGCAGGAACCACGCGCGCGCGGTCTGTGCGTTCATCATGGTCTCGGCCGTGGTGAAGGTCTTGGAGGCGACGATGAACAGCGTGGTTTCGGGATCGAGGTCCTGCAGGTTGGCGTCGATATCGTGGCCATCCACGTTGGAGACGAAATGCATGGACAGGCGCGGATGGGCATACTGGCGCAGCGCCAGGCACACCATCTTCGGACCCAGGTCGGAGCCGCCGATGCCGATGTTGACGATATCGGTGATCGGCTTGCCGGTGTGGCCAACCCATGCGCCGCTGCGCACCGCGTCGGTGAAGCTGCGCACGCGCTCGAGCACGGCGTGCACGTCGGCGATCACGTCCTGGCCGTCCACCACCAGCTTTGCGTCGCGCGGGGCGCGCAGGGCGGTGTGCAGCACTGCGCGGCCTTCGGTATTGTTAATCTTCGCGCCGGCGAACATCGCGTCGCGCTGCACCTCCAGTCCACGCTCGCGCGCCAGGCCGACCAGCAGTTCAAGCGTGCGCCCGTCGACTCGGTTTTTTGAATAGTCTAGGAAGAGGCCCGCGGCCTCGAGCGACATGCGCTCGAACCGGTGCGGATCTTCCGCGAACAGATCGCGCATGGACCAGCGCCGGGCGTCGGGCGCGTGCTGGGCAAGCGCCTGGAAGGCGCGCGTGGAGGTAAGTGCGGCGTGGGACATGGTGCTCTCGTGTTTGTCGATTCGCCAATCATACAGGAAGCGCACGTAAATTCACTACAGCCGTTGTGGCGCAGCGGCGACGAAGAACGCGACGAGCGAACGTTCCGCGCTGGACGTGTTCGCCTGTCATCATGTGCCGGACGCGTGTTTTGCTGCGGGCTCCAGTTTTGTAGTAAAATTTCAGAATACTATTTCGAAGGAGCCGACATGGCGATGCACCCAGTAGTCGAACGCGTGACCGATCGGATCATCAAACGCAGCCGCCCGTCGCGCACCGCCTACCTCGCGCACATGGACGCTGCGCGAATTGCCGGTGTACAGCGGGGCGCCTTGTCCTGCACCAACCTGGCGCATGGCTTTG
>DASWYE010000201.1:0-8052 GCA_036405115.1 Telluria sp.
GGGCCAAGCACCTGCACGCCGGCAAACGGAGTATGGTTCCCGACCAAAAAGCCCAGCCGAAGCAGGACGCCCAGCGATGCCGCACAGATGCGCGGGTGCGTGCCGGTGGCGGCGAACAGGTCGGCAACACGCGTGGACACAGCCAGCTGCTCGCCATCGAAGTAGTAGTACAGCGGCAGGAAGCCGGTGGCGCAGGTCCGCGCGCTCAGGCGCTCGCCGTCCCAGTCCCATGCCACGAACACGCCGTCGCCACCTTCAACGGCATATCCCTTGAAAAAGGCGGGGCGGCCGGAAACACGCGGCTTCCCATCGCTGGTCGAAATCCTGAGCCATCCGTCCTGGTTTGCAATCTGTCTGTTCATGGCCGCTCCGGTGAACGATGCACGGGATGCGGGCCGCGGCGAACGCCGGGAGACCCGCTTCCCTCGCATGCTACAGGCAGAAGTGACGGGGCTCTTCGATCTGCGATAACGATCGGTGAGAGCGCGGCGCATCTCAGTTGGCCCCGTCGAGGCCGTCCTGGACCTGCTCGGCGGCGCGCAGGACCGCGCGCGCCTTGTTCTCGGTTTCCTGCCATTCCATCTCGGGCACGGAATCGGCGACGATGCCGGCAGCCGCCTGCACATACAGGTTGCCGTCCTTGATCACGCCGGTGCGGATCGCGATCGCCACATCCATCTCGCCGCCAAACGACAGGTAGCCGCAGGCGCCGCCGTAGATGCCGCGCTTGGTCGGCTCCAGTTCATCGATCACTTCCATCGCCCGGACCTTGGGCGCGCCGGTGAGGGTCCCGGCGGGGAAGGTGGCGCGCAGCACGTCCAGGTTCGACATGCCGTCTTTGAGGCGCCCCTCCACGTTGGAGACGATGTGCTGCACGTGCGAGTATTTCTCGATGACCATGCGGTCGGTGACGGCGACGCTGCCAGTCTTCGAAATGCGCCCGATGTCGTTGCGGGCCAGGTCGATCAGCATCACGTGCTCGGCGACTTCCTTCGGGTCGTTCAGCAGTTCCTCGGCCAGCGCCGCGTCGCGTTCCGGCGTCGCGCCACGCGGGCGGGTACCGGCGATCGGGCGCAGCGTAACCTTCTTGCCACCGTCCGGCGTGCTCTCGTTGCGCACCAGGATTTCTGGCGATGCCCCGACGATCTGCATGTCGCCGAAGTTGTAGTAGTACATGTACGGCGATGGATTGAGCGAACGCAGCGCGCGGTACAGCGTCAGCGGCGAATCGACGTAGGGCTTGCGGATGCGCTGGCCGATCTGCACCTGCATGAGGTCCCCCGCCATCACGTACTCGTGCGCCTTCGCCACCGCCTTGAGATAGTCTTCCTTGGCGAATTCGCGCACCGCTTCCGTGCGCACGGAGCTGGAGGTCACTGGCGCATCCACGCCGCGCCGCAGCATCATGCGCAGGTCCTTCAGGCGCTGCTGCGCCTTCGGGAACGCTTCCGGGTGCGCAGGATCGGCATACACGATCAGGTACAGCTTGCCGGACAGGTTGTCGATGACCGCCAGCTCCTCGGTCAGCATCAGCTGGATGTCCGGCACGCCGAGATCGTCCTTCGGCTGCGAATGGGCCAGCTTCTTCTCGATGTGACGCACGGTGTCGTAGCCAAAGTAGCCGGCCAGGCCGCCGCAGAAGCGCGGCATGCCGGGCCGTAGCGCCACCTTGAAGCGCGACTGGAATTCCTCGATGAACTCGAGCGGGTTGCCCTCGTGCGTCTCGATCACATCGCCATTGCGTATCACTTCGGTGCGCGTGCCTGCAGTGCGCAGCACGGTCGAAGCCGGCAGGCCGATGAACGAATAGCGGCCAAAGCGCTCGCCGCCCACCACCGATTCGAGCAGGAAGGTGTTGGCGCCCGCGCGCTGCGTCTGCGCCAGCTTGAGGTAGAGCGTGAGCGGGGTTTCGAGGTCGGCAAAGGCTTCCGCGATCAGCGGGATGCGGTTGTAGCCCTGCGCGGCCAGCGATTTGAATTCGAGTTCGGTCATGTTTTTCTCCGGTCCGCCCAAAGGATGGGAGTGAGGCGGTGGCTTGTTTCAAAAAACCTGTCGCACGTACGAACGGCGACAGCAATCAGCGGGTCAGTTTGCCCAGGATTGCCAGCGTCGCCACAGCCAGGCCTCAAGGGCGCCGGTCTGGTTGACATGGAATTTTTTGATGAAAAACATGCGTTAGTGGTGTTGTTTTGCTAGTTCGTTGTGCTCTTTGATGCGGTGTGCAGCGTCGAGCAGTGTGGCGACTATACCATCGGAATCGATTTCTTGCACAGGACGCCCGTGGTTGTATCCATACGGGACTGTGAGCACGGCGCAGCCCGCGGCGCGCGCCGCTTCGGCGTCGTTGGATGAGTCGCCGATCGCCACCACCTCCGCAGGCGACAGGGAAAAGCTGGCGCATGCGCCGAGCAGCGGCATCGGGTCGGGCTTCTTGCGTTCGAACGAATCGCCGCCGTACAGCACGTCGAAGAAGTGGGACAGGCCCTTCTTTGCGAGCAGCGGCTGGGCAAACGCCACCGGCTTGTTGGTCACGCAGGCCAGCGCCAGGCCCATCTCGCGCAGGGCGGACAGGCCCTCGACCACTTCCGGGTACAGGGTGCTATGGTCGCCGTTGATGGCGATGTAATGGCGCTGGTAGGAGTCCATCGCGGAATCGATGCGTTGGTCGACGCCGGCCTCGTCGAAATCGAGCGCGAGCACGCCGCGGATCAGGTTCTCCGATCCCTTGCCGACCATGCGCGCGATCAGTTCCGCCTTGATCGGGCCGAGTCCCAGTTCGGCGCGCATGCCGTTGATCGCGACGTGGAAGTCCGGCACGGTGTCGAGCATCGTGCCGTCCAGGTCGATAATGACGCCGCGGACCGGCTTAAGGTGTGGCTTCAACATGCTCGGGGATGGGGCGGACCACCAGGAACAAATACGACATGGCGCCGACGAAGGCAATCGCCGCTCCCGTCAGCAAGGCCGGGACGAACGACCAGGTCTGCGCGATGTAGCCGGTCAGGATCGGCGCCAGCGCGCCGCCGAGGAAGCCGGCGAAGTTCTGGATCGAGCCGAGCGAGGCAATGCTGTTCCGTGGCGCCGCGACCGTGGCCAGCGACCATGCGCAGGCCGACGACGCGTTGGCGAGGAAGATGACGATCGAAATGCAGGCGATGGCCAGCGCGTTGCTGTCGACCAGCGCGGCCGGGATCGTGAATGCCACCATGCCCAGCGTGGCGGCGACGACCGCATTGCGGCGGCCCGAGACTGGCGAGGCCGCATGGCGGGTGACCCGGTCGGACGCCCAGCCCGCGATCAGTGCGCCGGCGAAGCCGCACAGGAACGGGCTGGAGGACGCGACGCCAGCGTAGGCGATGTCCATGTTCCGTTCGGTCCTCAGGTAGCCTGGCAGCCAGGTCAGGTAGACCCAGTTGAGGTACACCGAGCCGAAGAAACCGAGCATCATGCCCCAGGTGGTGCGATAGCGGAACAGCGAGCGCCAGGCGGCAAAGCCGGCTTTCGGGGCAGCTTCGCCCGCATCGCCAGTTTCCAGGTAGGCGCGTTCGGTCGCCGACATCTGCGCATGGTCCGGATCGCGGTACAGCGCGACCCAGATGACGGCAGCCACCAGTCCCAGGGCACCGGTGACCAGGAAGGCCCAGTGCCAGCTGGTCGCGGCGATCAGCGGTACCAGGCAGATTGGCGCGAGAGCCACGCCCAGCGGGGAAGCGGAGTTGTAGATGCCGGTGGGCGTGCCACGCGAACGCGGCGGGAACCAGTTGCTCACGACCCGTGCAGCGGCCGGAAACTGCGGAGCTTCGCCGATACCCAGCACGATGCGCGCGACGACGAACCAGCCGAACGTGGAGACGAGTCCGCCCGCAGCCTGTGCCAGCGACCACACCACCAGGCCGGCACCGAGCAGCCAGCGCGGCCCGATCTTGTCGACCAGGGCGCCAACCGGGAGCTGGCACAGCGCGTAGCTCCACGAGAACGCCGACAGCAGCACGCCCATTTCCCCCAGCGACAGGCCGAGGTCGGCGCGGATGTATTCGTTGGCCACCGCCAGGGTGGCGCGGTCCAGGTAGTTGATGACGCCAGTGAACACCAGCAGCACAAGCGCCAAGGCCTGGCTGCGGCGGATACGGTGAGGCGGGGCCAGGTTGGCAGAGATTCCGATCATGTCGGACTGCGACAATTTTTGTGACATTGCTTGTACCTCTGCGGTGCGGGTAGCCCCGGTTCTCTCACCGGTGTGGATTGCTTCAGACCTTGGCCAGCTCGCTGCGCATGGCGTCGATCACAGCCTTGTAGTCAGGCTTGCCGAAGATGGCGGAGCCGGCCACGAAGGTGTCCGCGCCTGCCGCCGCCGCGGCGGCGATGTTGTCGGCCTTGATGCCGCCATCGACCTCCAGCATGATGTCGCGGCCCGATTCGTCGATCATGCGGCGCGCGATCGCGATCTTCTTGAGTGCTTCGGGGATGAAGGACTGGCCGCCAAAGCCCGGGTTCACGGACATGATCAGGATCATGTCGATCTTGTCCATCACGTGCTCCAGGTAGTGCATCGGCGTGCCGGGGTTGAATACCAGGCCCGACTTGCAGCCGTTGTCGCGGATCAGCTGCAGCGTGCGGTCGATATGCTCGGACGCTTCAGGGTGGAAGGTGATGATGTTGGCGCCGGCCTTGGCAAAATCGGGGATGATGCGGTCCACCGGCTTGACCATCAGGTGCACATCGATCGGCACGTCCACATGCGGGCGGATCGCCTGGCACACCAGCGGCCCGATCGTCAGGTTGGGAACATAATGGTTGTCCATGACGTCGAAGTGGATGATGTCGGCGCCTGCGGCCACGACGTTGCGCACTTCCTCGCCCAGGCGGGCAAAGTCGGCGGAGAGGATGCTGGGAGCGATGCGGTAGGTGGTCATTTTGTTAAGTCCGGCCGTATTACTGAAAACCGCTATTTTACGCGAGTGGGGACTGCTGCCAAACGCGGGTATCATGGCACTTCAACCAAGGGAAGAGATGGCCAAATACGAATTCACCGTGTCCGTACGCACGCAGTACCTGCCGGAGCAGTCCGACCCGTCGCGTACTTCCTATGTATTCACGTACTCGATCACGATCAAGAACACCGGCACGGTGGGCGCGCAACTGATCTCGCGCCACTGGGTCATCACCGACGCCAACAACCACAAGCAGGAAGTGCGCGGCCTTGGCGTGGTGGGCCACCAGCCCCTGCTGCAGCCGGGTGACGAATTCGAATACACCAGCGGCACGCAACTGGCGACGCCGCAGGGCTCGATGTACGGCGAATACTTCTGCGTGGCCGAGGACGGCCATCAGTTCGAGGCGCGCATCCCCGAGTTCATCCTCAGCCTGCCGCGCGCCTTACACTGACTTGTCCTGGTCCTGTTCATCGGCCGGTTCCTCGTCCGGCTTGCGGCCCGACGCGGTCCACCAGACGATGAACACCAGCAGGAACAGCGCCACCGCAGCTTCGATCATTAACAGCCACATATCCTCAATCCTATGAACGTCAAGCGCAGCAGTTTACTCGTAACCGCGGCAACCGTGGCCATGGTCCTTGCAGGATGTACGACGGCGCCGCCCGAAAAGCCGCCTGTGTGGATGCCGCCGCCGGTAAAAGAGGTCCGGCCGGCGCCCCAGCCGGAGCCGGTCCAGCCCGCGCCGCTGTTCACGCCGGGTGCGTTCTCCGACCTGCCCGGTTGGGGCGGGGACGACCAGCGCGAGGCGTGGAGCGCCTTCCTTGCCTCTTGCAGCGTGCTGGGCAAGCGCGCCCAGTGGGCCGAGGCCTGCGCCATCGCGCGCGGCGTGGACGCCGGCGACCTGGCGGCAGTGCGGACGTTCTTCGAGTCCAATTTTGTGCCGAACCTGGTCCGCGCGGCCGACGGTTCGCAGTCCGGCCTCATCACCGGCTACTACGAGGCGCTGCTGCGCGGGTCGCGCACGAAGAGCGACATCTATCAGACTCCCTTGTACCGCGTACCCGACGACCTGCTCACCGTCGACCTGGCGTCCGTCTATCCGCAATTGAAGAACATGCGGCTGCGCGGACGCGTGGTTGGCAAGAAGGTCGTGCCGTACGACGCGCGCGAGCAGATCGACAGCGGCAAGCTGGCAGGCAACGAGCTGCTGTGGGTCGATGATCCGGTCGAGGCCTTCTTCCTTGAAGTGCAGGGTTCGGGCCGCGTCCAGCTGGACAATGGCGAAACCGTGCGCATCTCGTACGCCGACCAGAACGGACATCCCTACAAGGCGATCGGGCGCTGGCTGATCGAGCAGGGCGAGCTGCCCGCGGACCAGGTATCGGCGCAGGCGATCAAGGCATGGATCGAGGCCAATCCGCACCGGCGCCAGGAGCTGTTCAACGCCAACCCGAGCTACATCTTCTTCCGCGAAGAACGCCTGCCCGATCCGTCGGTCGGACCGAAAGGGGCGCTGGGCGTGCCGCTGACGCCGGCGCGATCGGTCGCGATCGATCCGTCCTTCCTGCCGCTCGGCGCGCCGATCTACCTGTCCACCACCGAGGCGGGCAGCGAGGTACCCATGCGCCGGCTGGTGATGGGCCAGGACACGGGAGGGGCGATCCGCGGTGAAGTGCGCGCCGACTTCTTCTACGGTTTCGGCCCTGATGCCGCGGACAAGGCCGGGCGCATGAAGCAGCCCGGAACGATCTGGGTGCTGCTGCCGAAGTCCGCTGCTCCAGCCCCGTGATCGGCGGCCGCTCACACGCTACAATTCGCGATTCCAGTTCCTAATTAACAAGAAGGGGTGTCCCATGCAATATGCCGATCTGCTGATCGAGACCCAGGGTAAGGTCGCCGTCATCCGCCTGAACCGCCCGAAGGCGATGAACGCGCTGAACGACAACATGATGAACGAGCTGGGCGACGCGCTGCGCAAGTTCGACGCCGACCCGGCCATCAACGTGATCGTCCTGACCGGCTCCGAGAAGGCGTTCGCCGCCGGTGCCGACATTGCCGCCATGGTGAACTACAGCTATCCCGACACCTATACGACCGATTACATCGGCCGCAACTGGGAACACATCCTGGATATCCGCAAGCCGGTGATCGGTGCCGTGGCCGGCTACTGCCTGGGCGGCGGCTGCGAACTGGCGATGATGTGCGAC
The DNA here is from genome assembly GCA_036405115.1 of Telluria sp. Lineage (GTDB taxonomy): Bacteria > Pseudomonadota > Gammaproteobacteria > Burkholderiales > Burkholderiaceae_D > Telluria. The sequence goes on from DASWYE010000201.1 coordinate 7,142, forward strand.
TTCCTCGTCGCCGCCGACAGCGCCAAATTCGGCCAGCCCGAGATCAAGGTGGGCGTCACCCCGGGCGCCGGCGGTACCCAGCGCCTGCCGCGCGCGATCTCCAAATCGAAGGCGATGGACATGCTGCTCACCACGCGCATGATCGACGCAGCGGAAGCCGAGCGCACCGGCCTCGTGTCGCGCGTGTTCCCCGCCGAGAAGCTGATGGAAGAGGTGGTCGGCATCGCCACCCAGATCGCCGAGATGCCAGTGTCGGTCGCCATGCAGATCAAGGACTGCGTGAACAAAGCCTACGAAACCACGCTGACCGAGGGCGTGCGCTACGAGCGCCGCTACTTCCACGCCGGCTTCGGCACGCCGGCCCAGCGCGAAGGCATGACCTCATTCCTCGAAAAGCGCAAACCCAACTTCGAAGGTCTCTGATCACGTCATCCCCGCGCCAAGGCGGCACTTCGCGAAGACCCATGCTGAGTCACCGGAACTCCCGGTAACTCAGCACATTAACGACGAATCACCCTTGCGCCCATCAGCAAGCTTGGTTATAGTCTCGTCCCTGCCGCAAACACTGATGCTCACGCAACAGCGCAACGGCAGGAAAAGAAAAGGGGTTGACGAGCTGCACGAAACACCGCATAATCTCGCCTCTCTGCTGCTGACAAACACAACGCTTTGTCGACAACGCAGCAAACAGTACCGAATACAAGTTCTTTAACAATCAACAGTCGATAAGTGTGGGCGTTTGACGATAGATGCCGCGGATTTCGGTCCGCGAATACTCAAATTATTGTTTCAAACGCTCGCACAAGAAATAAACGTGACCTCGAAAGAGGAACGTCAGTATCTTGAGTGAGTGACCCTGGTGCGAAAGCATCAGACAACAGAGATTAAACTGAAGAGTTTGATCCTGGCTC
>DASWYE010000202.1:0-17047 GCA_036405115.1 Telluria sp.
CGGCGCAAGCGCAGGACGCGCCAGCCGCCGCGCCAGCCACGACTGCAGCGCCCGCAGCGACACCTGCGCAACAGCCTGGCGCGCCCTCCGACCTGTCGCGCATTGGCGGCATCCTGTCGGGCGGCAGCCTGGCCGCCATCATTCCCGCCTTCATGCTGCTGGGTCTGGGCCTGAGCTTCACGCCGTGCGTGCTGCCGATGGTGCCGATCCTGTCCTCGATCATCGTGGGCGAGGGCGCGCAGGCCCGGCGCTCGCGCGCGCTGATGCTGTCGCTGGCCTATTCGCTCGGCATGGCCATCGTCTACACCGCCCTCGGCATCGCTGCCGGCCTGGTTGGCGAAGGCCTGGCCGCGGCCCTGCAGAACCCGTGGGTGCTGGGAACGTTCGCGCTGCTGGTGGTCGCCATGGCGCTGTCGATGTTCGGATATTACGAACTGCAGCTCCCTGCCAGCCTGCAGACCCGCCTGTCCGGCGCATCCGGCCGGCAGCAGGGCGGCAAGCTGTCCGGCGTGTTCGCCATGGGCGCGCTGTCCGCGCTGATCGTCGGCCCCTGCGTGGCCGCGCCACTGGCCGGTGCGCTGATCTACATCAGCCAGACCCGCGACGTGGTGGTGGGCGGCCTGGCGCTGTTCTCGATGGCGGTCGGCATGAGCGTGCCGCTGCTGCTGGTCGGCGTCTCCGCCGGCACGCTGCTGCCGCGCGCGGGCGCCTGGATGGAATCGGTGAAACGCTTCTTCGGCGTGCTGATGCTGGCGATGGCGCTGTGGCTGGTGTCGCCGGTGCTGCCGGTGGCGTTGCAGATGGCCGGCTGGGCGATCCTGCTGCTCGGCTACGGCGCCTGGCTGCTGCGCCGGACCAGCCACTGGGCCGCGCTCACGGCCGGCGCGGTGTTCGCCGTGCTGGGCGCGCTCCAGCTGGTCGGCCTGGCCAGCGGCGGGAACGATCCGCTGCAGCCGCTCGCGCACCTGCGCGGAGGCGCCGTGGCCAGCCATGGCGTGACCTTCAAGCGCATCAAGACCAGCGCCGACCTGGATGCCGAACTGGCCAGGCTGAACGGGCGCCCGGCCATCCTCGACTTTTATGCCGACTGGTGCGTCTCCTGCAAGGAAATGGAAAAGCTGACGTTCACCGATGCGCGCGTACAGGCGCGCATGAACCAGGCCGTGCTGCTGCAGGTCGACGTGACCGCCAACGACGAGGCGGACAAGGCAATGATGCGCCGGTTCGGGCTGTTCGGCCCGCCGGCGCTGATCATGTTCGCAGCGAGCGGCGAGGAGATTCCCGATAGCCGGGTGATCGGCTACCAGTCCGCCAACAAGTTCCTGAGGTCCCTCGACAAGCTGCGCTAACCCGCGCTTGCGGAGAAAGGTAATTCATGGGATTCGATCCAGCCGTACCGGAAACCGCGAGCAATTGGCGAAGCTACCTCTGCAAGGTCAACGGCCACATTTCATCGGTGTTCGTGAATCTTGCGCTGTCCTTGGTCGCGCCCCTTGCAGCCACGCCAAAATTAGCGTGGCTGTGGATCCGGCTGATTCATCCCCGTGACGATGGGCTCAGCACCGACGAGGAATTCGATGCGCTGTGTCGTTTCGAGGATGACGTGGAGGCAGCACTCGCCAAGTCCGGTTCCGGCGTCTACGCAGGCCGTATCACGACGTGTGGCAGGCGCGAATTCTATTTCTACATTACGCCAGGCGCGGACCTGCGGGCTGACATGGCCCCCGTCCTGTCGGCCCACCCGGAATACGCCTACCAGCTGGGTGAAAGGCCCGACGCGGCCTGGGATCACTACCGGACGACGCTATCGCCAGGCCCTCGGGGCCTGGAGCAGATCCTGGGGGTCAGGACAACCTGATCGTCAGGGCGCGATGCGACGCAAGCCGGCAGCCGTGCGGCGCAAGACCGGGGAGCGCCGGGCGACATCCGGCTGCGCTTCGACTTCCTCCGGCCCGGTGCGGACAATGAAACCGTCCGCCTCCAGCTGCTTCAGGCTATCCTCGTCCACGCCGAGCGCCGCGGTATTCTGCAGCAGGGTCTCGGCAGGCTTCTGCCCGTCGACCATCAGCAGCAGCGTGCGCAGGCGCGCAGGCAGCTGGTTCTTGCGGGTCGCTATCTCCTCGCGCCCCTTTTCCGTCTTGTCGTAAATACTCGTGTTCATCTCTTCCCCCAGCATCTTCGGATGCATTCTTTTTGTTGAAGACCCCGGCAACCATCAGTTGCTGCACGGTATCAACAAGAATACACCCGTTTGGCGGCAAAGCGGGCAGTTGAGTGCATATGTGTCGCAAAAATGGAAAATGCGACTGCATTGATGCGGATGTCGGGGGATCGCCGCAGATAGGTGGGAATTGCCGCAGATCGGCGGGGATTGCTGCAGTTGGGTGGGAATGGATGCGGTAAGGCCTGAGACGAAGGGGACAGTCCCGCAGGGACTGTCCCCTTGCGCGGCTTAGCCTTGCTTCGCGGCGCCGTGCTGCATGCCGTGGTGGTCGCCATGGGCGCGATGGCCGCCGTGCCCCATGTGGCCGCGCTTGCCGTGATGGCGCTTCATCTTCATCGCGTCATCAAAGGTCTTGCGCTGGTCAGCCGTCAGTTGCGCATAGAACGTCTTGGTCGCTGCCAGGCGTTGTTCCATGTGGCCGATGCGCTGCTTCTGCATGGCGATGCGCATTTCCATGCGCTGCGGTGCGGACATGGCGCGGAAGGCTTCACGGTCCATGCGTGGACGCTCGCCGCGAGGTGCCGGCTTGACCGCAGCCAGGTAGTCGCGCCAGGCGCCTTCCTGCGCCGAGGTCAGTCGCAGTGCGTCGTGCAGCTTGGCCTGGCGCTGGGCCATGCGTTCGGCGCGCTTGGCCTGGCGTTCGGCGAACTTCGCGGCGCGCTGTTCCTGCGTCAGTTGCGGGTGGCCGGAATGCGCCGCCGGCGCCTGTGCGTATGCTGCCAGGCTCGCGCTACCCATGCCAAGTGCTGCCAGGCCGATGATGATCGATTTGCGGATGGAGTTCATTTGCGTTCCTTTTCAAGTTCAGGTGGTGTGCGCCGCCTCGTTCGCGAAGCACTGCACATGGGACGTATCTTGCGCCGGCAGTGTTAACGCAAGGTGTCCCTGCGCACGTCCTTTGTATCAATTTGTTTCGACCAAATCGGTATATACACGACGATACAAACTTGCTATCCGGCCCCTGCGTTAGCGTAGATAATGTCATGTATGGATACTCCCTCTACCATACTCATTGTCGACGACGACCGCGAAATCCGCACCCTGCTCGCCGATTACCTGGAGACCAACGGCTACCGCACGCTGGTGGCGGCCGACGGCCAGGCGATGTGGAAGACGCTCGACGAAGCGCGCCCCGACCTGATCGTGCTCGACCTGAACATGCCCGGCGACGACGGCCTCACGCTGTGCCGCAAGCTGCGCGCCACCTCGACCCTGCCGGTGGTGATGCTGACCGCGCGCAGCGAGCCGCTGGACCGCATTCTCGGCCTCGAAATGGGCGCCGACGACTACCTGCCGAAACCGTTCGAGCCGCGCGAACTGCTGGCGCGCATCCGCAGCGTGCTGCGCCGCAGCCATGCGATGCCGTCCAACGCCCCGGCCGAGAAGGCCCAGCAGATGAAGTTTTCCGGCTGGACCCTGGACCTGACCGCGCGCCACCTGGTCAACCCGGACGGCCTGGTGATCATGCTGTCCGGCGCCGAGTTCCGCCTGCTGCGGGTGTTCCTCGAACACCCCAACCGCGTGCTCAACCGCGACCAGCTGCTCAACCTCACGCAAGGCCGCGACGCCGACCCGTTTGACCGCTCGATCGACATCCAGATCAGCCGCCTGCGCCAGAAACTGGGCGAGGATGCGCGCGTCCCGCAGATCATCAAGACGGTGCGCAATGGCGGCTACGTGCTGGCAGGGCAAGTCACGGTGGAGCCGGCGGCGTGAGGAAGTTCTTCGGTTCGATGACGGGCCGCGTGTTCGCCACGCTGGTGATCGGCATTGGCGCGGCCGGCGCCATGGCGCAGTGGGTCGCGGTGAACGAGCGCCAGAGCGCGATCGAAGCCTACCGCGACTACTACGCAATCGAGCGCGCCGAGCAGATCATCATGGCGGTCGACACCGTGCCGTCCGCGTCGCGCATGGCCTACCTGTCGGTCGCGAACCGCCCGGCCATCCGGATCGAGCCTTTCGATCCGACCCGTGCCACCTCGCCCGCGCACACGCCTTTCATGAAGCAGCTGGCCACGCGCCTCGGCCCGGCCTATGCGCTCGAGCAGGTCAGCGAGCGTCCGGCGGCGTGCGATGCGCCGCGCGCGACCAGCGCGCTGTTTGCCCCGTCGCGCTGGACCGGCATCTGCGAGACAGTCAACGTGCGCCTGCGTGACGGCGACATGGTGCGCCTGGAAGTCCTGCCGCCGCGCGTGCCGCCCAAGTCGGCGCAGACCGACTACAGCATCACGATCACGCTGTTCACACTGTCGATCGCGCTGCTGGCCTATGCAGTCGCGCGCATGTCCACCCGTCCGCTCAAGCGCCTGGCCGAAGCGGCGCGCGCGCTCGGCGAGGATATCAACCGCGAGCCGCTCAAGCCGGCCGGCGCCAGCGAGATCCGCCAGGCCACCGCCGCTTTCAACGCGATGCAGGCGCGCATCCGCCAGCACATCGCGCAGCGCACCCAGATGCTGGCCGCGATCACGCACGACCTGCAGACGCCGCTCACGCGCCTGCGCCTGCGCCTGGAAAAAGTGCAGGACCACGAATTGCAGGAACGCCTGCGCGGCGACCTCGACGCCATGCAGGCGATGGTGCGCGAAGGCCTGGAGCTGGCGCGCAGCACCGACACCAGCGAGGCCATGTGCTCGCTCGACCTCGACTCGCTGCTCGACTCGGTCTGTTCGGACGCATCCGACAGCGGCCAGGCCGTCACGCTCGAGGGCCGCGCCAGCATGGCCCTGATGGGTCGCCCGATGGCGCTGCGGCGCTGCTTCGGCAACGTGATCGACAACGCGGTCAAGTACGGCCACCAGGCCGAGGTATCGGTGGAGCGCCAGGCTGGCCGCGCCGTCGTGCGCATACGCGACCGCGGCCCCGGCATCCCGGAAGGGGAGCTGGCGCGCGTGTTCGAGCCGTTCTACCGCCTGGAGGGTTCGCGTTCGCGCGAATCGGGCGGCACCGGCCTTGGCCTGCCCATCGCCCTCAATATCGTCGAGCAGCATGGCGGCTCGATCTCGCTGGCGAATCATCCGGAGGGCGGCCTGGTTGCCACCCTCGTCCTGCCCGAGTACTACGCAGGCAAATAAGCCGGGCGCTGCGCCTGCACCGAACAGAACTCATTGGAATCAGCATGAAAAAGAACACTATCGGCATTATCGTTGGGGCCTTGGCCATCGTCGCGGCGGGCGTGTGGTTCGTCAATCGCGGTGCTGGCGACGTGCCGCCCATCAAGGGCGGCCGCGGCGGTGGCGGACCGACCGTGGTGAACGTGGTCAAGCCGCTGCGCCAGGACGTGCCGGTGGTGCAGCAGTCGAACGGTACCGTGACGCCGGTCAGCACGGTCGACCTGCGTCCGCAGACCACTTCGACCATCCGCACGGTGCACATCAAGGAAGGCCAGTTCGTCAAGAAGGGGCAGCTGATGTTCTCGCTGGACGACCGTGCCGACCGCGCCAGCGTCCAGCGCGCCGAAGCGCAGATCGCGCGTGACCGCGCCACCCTGGCCGACCTGGAGCGCCAGTACAAGCGCAGCCAGGAGCTGGCGGCACAGAACTACATCTCGCAAAGCCAGGTGGACACGCTGCGCAGCCAGGTGGAAGCGGCGCGCGCGCTGGTCGGCGCCGCCAGTGCCGAAGCGCAGGCCAGCCGCGTGGCGGCCAGCTACACCGCGATCCGCGCGCCGATGAGCGGCCGCGTGGGCGCGATCACCGTCTATCCGGGCAGCCTGGTGCAGCCGACCGTGTCGCTGACCACCATCACCCAGCTCGACCCGATCCAGGTCTCGTTCACGCTGCCGGAATCGCGCCTGTCCCGGCTGATGGCCGCGCACAAAGAGGGCAAGGTGGCGGTGGTGGCGACGGCGGACGGCGGCAAGCCTGTCACCGGGCGCCTGAGCTTTGTCGACAACACCGTCGACCCGGTGGCCGGCACCATCAAGGTCAAGGGTGAATTCGCCAATCCGGGCGCGCAACTGTGGCCGGGCCAGTTCGTCAGGACCGAGGTCACCATCGACACGCTCAAGGATGCGCTGGTCATTCCGCAGACTGCTATCATCAACAGCGTACGCGGCACCTTCGTCTATGTAGTGGACAAGGACATGACCGCAAAGGAAGTTCCGGTGCAGCGACTCCACGCTTTCGGCGACAACGCTGCCGTTACCGGCCTGGCCGGGACCGAACAGGTGATCACCGAGGGCAAGCAGAACCTGCGCGCGGGCGGCAAGGTCGTGCTGCCGGGGCAGGGCGGCGGTAAAGGCAACCGCGGCAACGGTGCCCGCGCCGCGAAAGGTGCGCCAGCATGAACATCTCCGAACTCTCGATCCGCCGTCCGGTGATGGTGGTATTGCTGTCGATCTCGCTGATCCTGGCGGGCTTGCTGGCATACCGCGCCATCCCCGTGGCGGCCCTGCCGAGCTATAACACGCCGGTCATCAACGTCAACGCCAACCTGCCGGGCGCGAGTCCGGAGACCATGGCTTCGTCGGTCGCGCTGCCGCTGGAGAAAGCCTTCTCCACCGTGGCCGGCATCGACGTGATCACCTCCACCAGCAGCCGCGGCAACACCTCTGTGACGCTGGAATTCAACCACACGGTCGATGTCAACGAGGCCGCGGTCGACGTCCAGGCCGCGCTGCTCAGCGTGCAGCGCGCGCTGCCGGAAGAGATGCAGGACCTGCCGTCCTACCGCAAGGTCAATCCGGCCGACTCGCCGGTGCTGTTCCTGGCGCTGACCTCGCCGTCGATGGACCTGTCGGAGCTGAACGACTACGCGGAAAACCTGATTGCGCCGGCGCTGTCCACGCTGCCCGGCGTGGCGCAGGTGCAGGTCAATGGCCAGAAGCGCTTTGCGGTGCGCATCCGCGCGAAGCTGGACCAGCTCAACGCGCGCGACCTGACCCTGGCCGAACTGGCCGCGGCAGTGCGCGCCTCGAATTCCAACGCGCCGCTCGGCAGCATCGACGGCCCCAACCAGACGCTGGTGATCCAGGGCAGCGCGCAGCTGGAAAATGCCGCGCATTTCCGCGACCTGATCATCGCTACCCGCAACGGCGAGCCGGTGCGCCTGAAGGACGTGGCGGATGTGCAGGACAGCTACCAGTCGGTCAAGGCGGTGGGCAGCTTCAACGGTGAACGTTCGATCGTCCTGATGGTGCAGCGCCAGCCGAATGCCAATACCGTGCAGGTGGTTGACGGCGTGCGCAAGCTGCTGCCGCAGTTCGAGGCCCAGCTGCCCGCGTCGATCAACATCAACCTGGTGAACGACCGCTCGGTGTCGATCCGCGAGGCGATCCACGACGTCAACCTCACGCTGGCCGGCACCGTGGTGCTGGTGGTGCTGGTGATCTTCCTGTTCCTGCACCGCCTGTCGGCCACGCTGATCCCGGCGGTGACCATGCCGATCTCGCTGCTCGGCGCGCTCACGCTGCTGTACTACCTCGGCTACAGCCTGGACAACATCTCGCTGCTGGGGATCACGCTGGCGGTCGGCCTGGTGGTCGATGACGCCATCGTGGTGCTTGAAAATATCGTGCGCCACATCGAGGAGGGCAAGAGCCCGCTGCAGGCGGCGCTGGTCGGCTCGCGCGAAATGGGCTTTACCATCGTCTCGATCTCGATCTCGCTGGTGGCGGTGTTCATCCCGATCTTCTTCATGCCGGGCGTGATCGGCCTGCTGTTCCGCGAGTTCGCGGTGGTGGTGTCGCTGGCCGTGCTGGTGTCGGCGGTGATCTCGCTGACGCTGGTGCCGATGATGGCCGCGCGCATGATGCCGGCGCACTCCGCCCACGGGCACGGCGAAACCACCCGCATCGGCCGCGTGTTCGAGCGCTGGTTCGCCAGGCTGCGCGACGCCTACGCGCGCACGCTGGACAAGGCGCTGCTGCACCGGGGCATCGTGCTGCTGGTCGCGATCGGCACCTTCGTCGCCACGGCCGTCATGTACATCACGATCCCGAAGGGCTTCTTCCCCGAGGAAGACATCGGCCAGCTGCGCGTGACGGTGGAGGCGTCGGAAGACACGTCGAGCTTCGCCATGGCCGAGCTGCACGCCCGCGTGACCGACATCGTGCGCAAGGATCCGAACGTGATGAACGTGACCTCGTTCACCGGAGGCGGCAACAGCGGCCGCATGTTCCTGACCCTCAAGCCCGCGTCCGAGCGCGAGAAGATGCCGCAGGTGATCGACGGCCTGCGCAAGGCGACCCGCGAGGTGGCCGGCGTGCAGGTGTTCTTCAGCCCGACCCAGAACCTGCAGATGGGCGGGCGGCCGTCCAAGAGCCGTTACCAGTACACCTTGCAGAGCGTGAGTCCGGGCGTCCTGAACAAATGGGCGGCCGAGTTCCAGGAGCGCATGCGTGCCGACCCGATCTTCCGGGACGTCACCAGCGACTCGCAGAACAGCGCGCTGCAGGCATCCCTGAGGATCGACCGCGACAAGGCCAACATGCTCGGCGTGCAGCTGTCGGACCTGCGCAGCGCGCTGTATGCCGCATTCGGCGAGCGCCAGGTGACTTCGATCTACTCGTCGGCAGCGACCTACAACGTGATCCTCGAGGCTGCCGAGGAAGATCGCCGCTTCGAGGAATCGATCGCGCGCATCTCGGTGCGCAGCAATTCCGGGAAGCTGGTCCCGCTGTCGAGCTTTGCGTCGGTCGAGCGCACCATCGGCCCGACCGCGGTCAACCACCAGGGCCAGCTGCAGGCCATCACGGTATCGTTCAACCTGGCGCCCGACGTGCCGCTGGGCGTGGCCACCGACCGCATCGAAGCGATGGGCATCGACATGAAACTGCCGCCGTCGATCATCACCAGCTATGGCGGCGACGCCGCCGTGTTCGAAAGCTCGCAATCCTCGCAGCTGATCCTGATCCTGGCCGCGCTGGGCGTCATCTACGTGCTGCTGGGCGTGCTGTACGAGAGCTATATCCACCCGATCACCATCCTGGCCGGCCTGCCGTCGGCGGCGGTGGGCGCGCTGCTCACGCTCGAGCTGTTCGGCATGGAGCTGACCATCATCGCCATCATCGGCATCCTGATGCTGATCGGCATCGTGAAAAAGAACGCGATCATGATGATCGACTTTGCCCTGCACGCACAGCGCGAGCAGGGCATGGCGCCGGCCGAGGCGATCCGCGAAGCGTGCGTGCTGCGCTTCCGCCCGATCCTGATGACCACCCTGGCCGCCATGATGGGCGCGCTGCCGATCGCACTGGGCATCGGCGCCGGCGCCGAGCTGCGCCAGCCGCTCGGCCTGGCGGTAGTGGGCGGCCTGATCTTCTCGCAGGTCGTGACCCTGTACATCACCCCGGTGATCTACCTCTACCTCGACAAGTACAGCGGTTCCGGCCCGATGACCGACGACCACCTGGAGCAGATGGAGAAGGTCGAAAAGCTCAAAAAGCGCAGCCATCGCGACGAACTGCGCGCCGGCGCGGGGTAACAACTGGTAACAGCGGGTTGTCTGGCATTGCGGTAACCTGCATGCTTCGACAACCCTGCCGTACGGTGTCCCGGAGCGAATTTCCCAAACGCGCAGGACTCTGGCAAACTGGCCGGATTTTCCGCCGTACCTGAAAGTTGTAGCCTTGCGTGACCATTCCCACAACGCGAACGAACACGGTGTCTGCGAGCACTGCGGCCAGCCGCTGCCCGCCGACAGGCCGGTGCTCGCGTATGGAGAGCAGCGCACCAACAAGACCGCGATCGGCGTCACGATCGGCCTGCACCTGCTGCTGGTGCTGGCCTACATGGTCAAGCCCGAGCAGGACACCAAGCCGCTGACGGGTCCTGAAGGCATGATGGTCATGATCCAGACGCCGCAGCAGGCCAAGCCGCGCGAGCAGGCGCCGCGCCCCCGGCCGAAGCAGGTCACGCCGGCACTGCCGCGCGTCGAGATGATGCGCCTGCCGGACACCATCACGCTGCCGGAGGAAAAACCGGTGGAAACGCCGCGCGAGCAGCCGCAGCCCGAGATCACGCCCGAGATGGACATGGCCGCCTACGTGGCGGCGCGCAAGAAGCAGCGCGGTGTGCAGGAGGAAACCGCAACCGAAGGCGCGAACGAGAAGGCGATGCGCAACATCAACGCCAACATCGCCCGTGCCAACGCGGCCTCGCGTGACGACGGCACCGGTGGCATCTTCAGCATTACCAACAAGACATTCAACAGCGCCACCCTCAAATTCCGTGGCTGGAACCCGAACTTCAAGCGGCGCTGGCTGCAGCAGGCGAATGTAGAAGTGGGTAGCGAGCGCGACATCGAGACCGCCATCGTCAAGAAGATGATCGAGATCATCCGCAAGGAAAAGACGGGCGACTTCGAATGGGAATCGCACCGCCTGAACCGCAACGTCACCCTGTCCGCGCGCCCGCAGGACACCGAAGCCCTGATGGCCTTCCTCTACAAAGAGATGTTCCGCGACTACACCCCGCCCCGCAACTAGCGGAACAGCGTTCCGCTACGTCGTCATACCCGCGAACGCGGGTACCCATGCTGAGCGTGCGATTGGGGGCGCGGCTCCAGGTAACTCGGCATGGGTCGCTACGCTCGGGGGATGACCTTATGACTTCGCTTCGTACCAGTCCTGCGAGCGGTTGACGACACCGACGACCAGCAGCATGACTGGCACTTCGATCAGCACGCCGACCACGGTGGCCAGCGCCGCTCCTGACTGGAATCCGAACAGGCTGATCGCCGTCGCCACCGCCAGCTCGAAGAAGTTCGAGGCGCCGATCAGGCTCGATGGCCCCGCCACGCAATGCGGCACTTTCAGCTTGCGGTTCAGCAGGTAAGCCAGCCCGGAATTGAAGAACACCTGGATCAGGATCGGCACCGCCAGCATTGCGATGATCGCCGGCTGCGTGGTGATCGCCTCGCCCTGGAACGCGAACAGCAGCACCAGCGTCAGCAGCAGCGCCGAGATCGACAGCGGCCCGAACTGCTTCACAGCGCGCTCCAGGTGCGCCGGCCCGCGTTTCAGCAGCATGGCGCGGATCACCTGCGACAGGATCACCGGAATCACGATGTACAGCGCCACCGACGTCACCAGCGTGGCCCACGGCACCGTGATCGATGCGAGGCCGAGCAGCAGCGCGACCAGCGGCCCGAATGCGACGATCATGATCGAATCGTTGAGCGCCACCTGCGACAGCGTGAAGTACGGGTCGCCCTTGCACAGCTGGCTCCACACGAACACCATCGCGGTGCACGGCGCCGCCGCCAGCAGGATCAGGCCGGCGATGTAGCTGTCGTGCTGGTCGGCCGGCAGCATGTCCGCGAACACGTGGCGGATGAAGATCCAGCCCAGCAGCGCCATCGAGAACGGCTTGACGAACCAGTTGACGAACAGCGTCACGCCGATGCCGCGCCACTGGCTCTTCACCTGCCCCAGCGCGCCGAAGTCGATCTTGATCAGCATCGGCAGCACCATGCACCAGATCAGCACGCCGACCGGCAGGTTCACCTTCGCCACTTCCATGCCCGCGATCGCGGCAAACATGTCGGGGAAGGCGCGTCCGAGCACGATGCCGGCCACGATGCACAGCGCCACCCATACCGTCAGGTAGCGCTCGAAGAAACCGATTGCGGGCGCAGCGCCGCCCGCTACTTCAGTGGTATGCGCCGACATCAGGCGCCTGCCACCGGCGTGGCGCCGATCCGGGTGATCTCGCGATGGATCGCCAGCTTGTCGAGCTTCTCAAGCGGCAGGTTCACGAAGGTATTCATGCGCGCCATGATCTGGCGGAAGATCTTTTCGAATGCAGCGCGCTTCTCTTCGTCGCTGCCTTCCACCGCTGCCGGGTCCTCGAAGCCCCAGTGCGCGGTGGCCGGATGGCCGGGCCAGTAGGGGCAGGTTTCGCCGGCGGCGTTGTCGCAGACGGTGATGATGAAGTCCATCTGCGGCGCATCCGGCGCGCCATACTCGTCCCAGCTCTTGCTGCGCAGTGCATCGACCGGGTAGCCGGTCTTCTTCACCTGCTCGATTGCGAACGGGTTGACGATGCCGCCCGGCTTGCTGCCGGCGCTGAATCCCTTGAAGCGGCCGTGGCCCATGGTGGTAACCAGCGCTTCGGCCATGATGGATCGCGCCGAGTTGCCGGTGCAGAGGAACAGGACGTTATAGATCTTTTCGGACATGATTGCTCCAGTTTTAACAGCACTTGCCGCCAGTCGGGGTGGATGAGGGTACGCAGCATGGCGCCTTTTCGCCCAGCTTGATCTTCGGTTTGGCCAGCGGCACGCAGCACGCGGCATCGGCCGGTTGCTCTGCGCCGCCATAAACGGGGATGGAGTCCAGCGTGTGGAAGGTCTCCCACGCGATGCCGGACGGATCGCTGATCCAGTGCTTGTCCGATCGGGCGTAGCAGCAGGCGGTGTTTTCTTCCGTTTCGATGTCGCCGTCCAGCTGCGCCAGGCGCGACTGCATCTGGCCCAGTTCTTCGGCCGACTCGACCTGGATGCCCAGGTGGTTCAGGCCCGCTTCGGCGCCGCGGCTGGAGATCGCGAAATTCACGCGCGGATCGTCCAGCTGCCATTTGGCGTAGTCGCCCTTGACGATGGTCGGCTCGCTGGCGAACATCCCGGAATAGAACTTGATGCTCTCGGCCAGGTTGTCGACCGAGACGTGTACGTGCATGCGTTTCATGAGCAGGCTCCTTGAGTGGTGCAGGTGGGAACGCGGACGGGCGAACAGGTGTTGCCGCCGCAGCAGTTTTCGGTCAGGAAGCCGACCAGACCGCTCATCGTGCCGAAGTTGGCGGCGTAGATGAGGGAGCGGCCCGCCTTGGTCTGGGTGACCAGTTGCGCATGGGTCAGCTCCTTCAGGTGGAACGAGAGGGAAGAGGGCGGGATGGCCAGTTGTTCGGCGATTTTGGTCGCCGGCATGCCTTCCGGACCGGCCTGGACCAGCAGGCGGTACACGGCCAGGCGCGAATCCTGCGCCAGCGCGGACAGTGCCGCAACGACGTCCTTGTCCTCCATTGCCACCTCCTTGAATACGATACTTCCAGAATAATCGAATTAAACAGCAAGCGCAAGCATGCCCGTCGTCCCCGCGTGCGCGGGGAGTCATTTCGGGCAATGCCCGGAATGACGGCTAAGCCGTCACTTTGAGCAGGCGGGCGATGTCGCGGGCGAAGTAGGTCAGCACGCCGTCGGCGCCGGCGCGCTTGAACGCCATCATCGACTCCATCATGACCTTGTCGTGGTCCAGCCAGCCGTTCTGCGCGGCCGCCTTGAGCATCGCGTACTCGCCGCTCACCTGGTAGGCGAAGGTCGGCACGCGGAACTCTTCCTTCACGCGGCGCACGATGTCCAGATAGGGCATGCCCGGCTTGACCATCACCATGTCGGCGCCTTCTTCCAGGTCGAGCGCGACTTCGCGCAGGGCCTCGTCGCCGTTGGCCGGATCCATCTGGTAGTTCTTCTTGTCGCTCTTGCCCAGGTTGCCGGCCGAGCCGACCGCATCGCGGAACGGACCGTAGAAGGCGGACGCATACTTGGCCGAATACGCCATGATGCGCGTGTGGATATGACCGCTCGACTCGAGCGCGCGGCGCATCGCGCCAACACGGCCGTCCATCATGTCCGACGGCGCCACGATGTCCGCGCCCGCCTCGGCGTGCATGAGCGTCTGGCGCACCAGCATCTCGATGGTCTCGTCGTTCAGCACGTAGCCGGTATCGTCGATCGGGCCGTCCTGGCCGTGGCTGGTGTACGGGTCGAGCGCGACGTCGGTCAGGATGCCCAGTTCGGGGAAGCGCTTCTTCAGCTCGCGCACCGCGCGCGGCACCAGCCCGTCCGGATTGGCCGCTTCCTCGCCGTTGTGGGTCTTGTTCCCTTCGATCAGCGGGAACAGCGCCATCACGGGAATCCCCAGCTGCACGCATTCTTCCGCCACCGGCAACAGCATGTCCACCGACAGCCGCTCCACGCCCGGCATCGAGCCGACCTGCTGGCGCTTGCCCGCGCCGTCCAGGATGAATACCGGATAGATCAGGTCGGACGCGGTGATCGTGTTCTCGCGCATCATCGCGCGGGAGAAGGCATCGCGGCGCATGCGGCGCATGCGGATGGCTGGGTAGGATGTCATTCGCTTGGTTCCTCTTGAGTGTCAGGCTGCTCGTCCTTGTCCAGGCCGAGCAGTTCCAGGATCTTGTCGTTGGCCTCGTCCAGTCCGATCCGCTTGAGCGAGGAGAACAGCTGCACCGTGAACGGGAAGCCGTTGCCGTCCTCGTCCACGTAGCTGTCCAGCACCTGCTGCGCCTGGCGCAGCGCGTTGGTCGCCTCGTTGCGGTTCAGCTTGTCCACCTTGGTCAGGATGCAATGGATCGGCTTGCCGGTCGGCGCGAACCACTCGAGCATCTGGATGTCCAGGTCCGTGAACGGGCGGCGCGAATCCATGATCAGCACCAGCGCGGCCAGCTGTTCGCGGCGCTGCACGTAGTCGCCCAGCAGGCGCTGCCAGTGCAGCTTGGCGTTGCCGGACACTTCCGCGTAGCCGTAGCCGGGCAGGTCGACCAGCAGCGCCCGGATCTCTTCCACGATGGTCGGGTCCTTGCGGTGCTGCGCCACGTGCGCGCCGCCGATCGAGAAGTAGTTGATGTGCTGGGTGCGCCCCGGCGTCTTGGACGCGAACGCCAGCCCCTTCTGATTGGTCAGGACATTGATCGCGGACGACTTGCCCGCGTTGGAGCGCCCCGCGAACGCGATTTCCGGCACCTGCGTGTTGGGAAGGTCGCGCAGGTGGTTAACGGTAGTAAAGAATCGAGCTTGCCAGAGTAGGGACATGGGAGGGGGACAGAAATTGCAACAAGTGGGCGTAACCCGAGAAAGCTATTGTACAATAAGGGGTTACGACTTGCTGCAACGCAAAGAGCCGCGCCGGGTGCGCAGGCCTGAATAAAACCAAATTTACTACTTTGTCTCAGGGTGTTTGAATGAATCGTGCGTTTTCTCCACTGTTGAAATCCTTGTTGGTCGCAACCCTGGCTATTTCCGGCTTCGCTTCCGCTTCGGCGCCGGCACCGGCTGCAGCCAAGGCTGATCCTGCCAAGGGCGCGAGCCTGTACGAGACTGGCGACGCGGCGCGCGGCCTGCCAGCTTGCGTATCGTGCCACGGCGCCGGCGGCAATTCGACCATCGCGGTCAACCCACGCCTGTCCGCGCAGATCGCGGGCTACACCCACAAGCAGCTGGTGGACTTCACCACCGCGGCGCGCCCGAACCCGGTCATGACCACCTACGCCAAGATGCTGACGGAAGAGGAAAAGCGCAACGTCGCGGCCTACCTCGAGACCCAGCAGGCCAAGCCGAACGCGGCCCGCAACAAGGACACGCTGGACCTGGGCAAGAAGATCTACCGCGGCGGCATCGCCGGCACCGGCGTCGCGGCTTGCGCAAGCTGCCACGGCCCTGCAGGCGGCGGCGTGCCGGCCCAGTTCCCGCGCATCGCCGGCCAGAACACCGACTACACCGTGGCCACCCTGCAGGCATTCAAGTCGGGCGCGCGCGCCAACAGCATCCAGATGACCACGCTGGCCAAGCGCATGTCGGATGAAGAAATGAAGGCCGTCGCGGACTACATCGCGGGCCTGAAATAAGCAGCGGCGCCCCGTCGCGGGCGCGTTGTTCAAAGCATCGCAAGGGGCGGCAGCTGGAAGGCGTGCTGCCCTTTTTGTTAAGAGGTTGTGCAAGTTATGAGTAGTAGTAACACCAGGATGGAAACGACCAGGCCGCGCGGCCGGATGGCTGCCGACATTGTCGAACTACTGGCGTCGATGCGCTTTGCCATCAGCCTGCTGACCGTGATCTCGATCGCATCGATCATCGGCACGGTGCTCAAGCAGAACGAGCCGATGCCGAACTACGTGAACCAGTTCGGGCCGTTCTGGTTCGAAGTGTTCGGCAAGCTGGACCTGTACACCGTGTACTCGGCCTGGTGGTTCCTGCTGATCATGGCTTTCCTGGTGGTGTCCACCTCGCTGTGCATCGTGCGCACCACGCCCAAGCTGCTGCGCGACATGCGCAGCTGGCGCGAAAACATCCGCGAAATCTCGCTGCGCAACTTCCACCACAAGGCCGAATGGGTGGCCCCGCTGGCGCGGACCGCGCTGGCGCAGCAGACCGCCGCGCGCCTGGCGCACGCCGGCTACGGCACCCGCATCGTCGAGAAGGATGGCGCCACGCTGGTGACGGCCAAGAAGGGCGCCGGCTCGCGCTACGGCTACATCTTCGCGCACAGCGCCATCGTGATCATCATGGTGGGCGGCATGCTCGATTCGGAGCTGCCGATCCGCTTCCAGCAGTGGGCATTCGGGAAGACGCCGTTTTCCGGCAGCGGCCTGATTTCGGCCATCCCGGAAAAGCACCGCCTCAGCGTGAACAACCCGACCTTCCGCGGCAGCACCCAGATCGCGGAAGGGCAGGCCAGCGATGTCGCCATCATCCCGCAAGGCGAAGGCGTGATGGTGCAGGACCTGCCGATCACGATCCAGCTGCAGAAATTCCACATCGACTTCTATTCGAGCGGCATGCCGAAGCTGTTCGCCAGCGATGTGGTGGTGCGCGACAAGGAAACCGGCAAGACCTTCCCTGCCACCATCAAGGTCAACGAGCCGCTGCTGTACAAGGGCCTGGCGGTGTACCAGTCGAGCTTCGAGGACGGCGGCACCAAGCTGAAGGTGTCGGGCTATCCGCTCGCCGGTCCGGCCCATGCGCCGTTCGAGGTCAGCGGCGTGGTCCACGAGAGCACGGTGCTCAGGCAGGGCGCCGAGGAATACACGGTGGAATGGTCCGGCTTCCGCCCCTTCAACGTCGAGAACGTGTCCGGCAACGACCCGC
>DASWYE010000203.1:0-4952 GCA_036405115.1 Telluria sp.
GCTAGCCGTCGTTTTCTCAGCCCCGTCCGGGACTTGGGTGAGGAATCAGGAATTCACTCAGTTTCCGCTTAGTGCGCGGTCGTAGTTGTCATTTCAGGTGAATTTGCCAATCTTTTTTTTCGGCTCTCCAAAAGAACTACACCACCAATATAGTGCACTTTCCCGACAATGCAAGGACGAGCGTGCTGTTTTTTCAGCGCACTGCCGGCTGCGGCGAACGCAGCGCCGCCTTCATCGCGCCTTCGCCCACCGATGCCCCGAATCGCTTGAGCACGCGCTCGGGCAGGCCTTCCTGCTGGGTGTAGTCGACCACGTCCTCGGCCTTGACGATGTCGCGTGCGACCGTGTCGACCGTGCCGAAGCCGTCCGCCAGGCCCATCTTCACCGCGCGCGCGCCGGTCCAGAACAGGCCGGAGAACATGTCCGGCGTTTCCTTCAGGCGCTTGCCGCGGCCTTCCCGCACCACCGCGATGAATTGCTGGTGGATTTCGTTGAGCATTTCCTGGGCGTATTGCTTGTGCTTCTCGGACTGCGGGCTGAACGGGTCCATGAAGCCCTTGTGCTCGCCGGCGGTCAGCAGGCGCCGCTCGACGCCCAGTTTGTTCATCAGGCCGGTAAAGCCGAAGCCGTCCATCAGCACGCCGACCGAACCGACGATGCTGGCCTTGTTCACGTAGATGCGGTCGGCCGCCGCGGCGATGTAGTAGCCGCCGGAGGCGCAGATCTCGTCCACCACCACGTACAGCGGCTTTTCCGGATACTCCCCGCGCAGGCGCTTCATTTCATCGACGATGATGCCGGCCTGCACCGGGCTGCCGCCCGGGCTGTTGATGCGCAGCACGATCGCGGCGGCGCCTTCGTCGGCGAAGGCCTTGTTCAGGGACGGGATCACGTTGTCCGCGGCTCCGGTGCCTTCCACGTCGATCTCGCCGTCGATCTCGATCAGCGCGGTGTGCGGGCCGATCTTCTCTTCCGTGATCGACGGGAAGTCGAAATCGAAATAGGCCCAGGCCACCAGGAATACCATCGTGATCGTCAGCAGGCGGAAGAAGATGCCCCAGCGGCGCGAGGCGCGCTGCTCGCGCACGGTGGCCAGCACCAGCTTGTGCAGGGTTTCGCGTTCCCAGTTGGGCGTGTCGTGCTCTTGCTTAAGTTCGTCGCTCATGTTCGTTCTATATAGTTACCACTGGCGCCACGTCATCCCCGGCCGATGGCGGCCCCCTTCGGGGACCCATGCTGAGCAAGCAGTATGTGCGCGCGCCTTGGCGCGGGTAAGACGGCTCAGGGGCGGATCTTGTCGCTGGGGTGCCAGTATATGCTGTTGTTGTCTTCTTCTACAGCAATTGGTTGCAGGCGCCCGCCTTTGCATGGCCCGCCCACGCATTCGCCCGTCTCCGGGGTATAGATCGCCCCGTGGGTCTGGCACATGATGTACAGCCCGCTCGACTCGAAGAATTCGCCCTTGAACCAGTCCAGCTCGGTCGGCACATGGGCGCAGCGGTTCAGGTAGCCATAGGCCTTGCCGCCGCGCCGCACCACGAATCCGGTCGCGGCCTCGCCGTGCACATGCACCGGAAAGCGCACGCCCTTGCCGCCTTCCGCCACGTCGGCGGAGGCGCAGACCAGGATCCGTTCCGCCATCAGGCGTGCTCCGCCAGCCACTGGTGCAGCTCGGGCACCGAGGTCGCCGAATACACAGGGTTGCAAGCGTGTAACTGGTCGACCGGATGGGCGCCGTACTGCACGGCGATGCCGTGCGCGCCGGCGTTGTTGGCCATCATCAGGTCGTGCGTGGTGTCGCCGATCATCACGGTGCGGCGGATGTCCTGGCCCAGCTCGCGGGTCAGCTCCTGCAGCATGGCCGGGTGCGGCTTGGAGAAGGTCTCGTCGGCGCAGCGGGTGGCGTGGAAGGTGCCCAGCAGGCCGGTGCCGTTCAGCGCGCGGTTCAGGCCGACGCGGCTCTTGCCAGTGGCCACGGCCAGGAAGTAGGCCTTGGACGCCAGCTCGCGCAGCATTTCCTCGACGCCCTCGAACAGGGTCAGCTCGTGGTCGCGCGACAGGTAATGGAAGCGGTAGCGTTCCACCACGCGCGGGTACAGGGCCGGGTCGATGTCGGGCAGCGCCTTTTTCATCGCCTCCTGCAGGGACAGGCCGATCACGTGGGCGGCGGCGGACTCGTGCGGGACGGGCAGGCCGAGGTCGCGGGCCGCGGCCTGGATGCACTTGACGATGGCGCCGGTGCTGTCCATCAGGGTGCCGTCCCAGTCGAAGACGATGAGGTCGTATTGTTTCTTTGCCATTTGCTTGTTGCACCGTTCGCTATCGCGCAGCCACCGTCACCCCCGCGCACGCGGGGGCCCCTGCTGAGGATGTGTGCCGTTTGCGCATGCTCGCGGCAGGGGATACTCAGCAGGGGTCCCCGCGTGCGCGGGGATGACGGGGTAGCGGATACTGGCGGTGGCGGTATTTAAAAAATTTTGCGGGTCGGCGTTCGCCGACGAATTACCCCAAGCTTAGCAAGAAACGCTCGCAGTCGCTCGGCAAAGGCGCTTTTACCGTTACCGGCTTGCCCGTTTCCGGGTGCGCAAACGTGATCTGGTGCGCGTGCAGGAACATGCGCTTGAGCGCGCCCCGCTTGTCGGTCGCCTTGAGCAGCTGCTTGTTCAGCGCGAAATCGCCATATTTGTCGTCGCCCGCGATCGGGAAGCCGCTCGAGGCCAGGTGCACGCGGATCTGGTGCGTGCGCCCGGTCTTGAGCTCCGCTTCCAGCAGCGCGAACTCGTCGAACTTCCTGAGCAGCGTAAATACCGTGTGCGACTCCATCCCGCCCGCCTGCACCACCACGCGCCGCTCGCCGTCCGGCGTGGTGTATTTATGCAGCGGCAACTTGATGTGCTGGCGCTTGTTCTGCCAGTCGCCATAGACCAGGGTCAGGTAGCGCTTGTCGGTGGTGCCTTCGCGCATCTGTTCGTGCAGGTTGGTCAGGGCCGAGCGCTTCTTGGCCAGCAGCAACAGTCCGGACGTCTCGCGGTCGAGGCGGTGCACCAGCTCTAGGAATTTGGCGTCCGGCCGCGCCGCGCGCAACTGTTCGATCACGCCGTACGACACGCCCGAGCCGCCGTGCACCGCCACCCCGGCCGGCTTGTCGACGATCAGCAGGTGGCTGTCCTCGTAAAGGATGGGGAATTCGGCGCCGGGCGCAGCCGTCGCGCTTGCCTTTTCGGCAATACGGATCGGCGGAATGCGCACCAGGTCGCCTGCCGCCAAGCGGTACAGCTGGTCGATGCGGCCCTTGTTCACGCGCACCTCGCCGGAGCGCAGGATGCGGTAGATATGGCTCTTGGGGACGCCTTTGCACACTCTTAACAGATAGTTATCGATCCGCTGTCCGGCTTCTTCTTCCGTGATTGTCACGAATTGGGCTTGAGGCGTAGAAATTCTCTCTAAGTCCTTCATTTTGAATATATAATCGACAGGCGGCGGTCAAACCTCTGCAGGTGTAAGAATTAAAACGATATTTTACACTTGGGGCGTCTCCATCGGCCCCGCATATTTGCAGATACGATGGAAATAACGGTTGGCTGTGCTTGCCACCGTCATCCCCGCGAAAGCGGGGACCCATACGACGTCGGCAGAAATTGCTCAGTATGGGTTGCGGCAGTCGCGGCAATGACGATGCAAACGCAGTTGGCCAAATAATGTGTACGCACAGCTTTGCGCGAATCAGGGTTGCACCCGTGTTGTAATCGGATGGCGCGCAAGGGTGATGAGCTGGATAGTCTGGATTTGTAAGGATAAGTACCTGGCAGCCGCCGCAAGGAGGCTGGCAGGATGAATGGCGTCGATAACGCTTGCCGTGTCCGCCTGGCGTGGAATGTGTCGCTGCAACCTGAAGCAGGTTGGCGACTGCCTGGCCTGGCCCACTACGTGTCAGCATACCGCCCGCCCGCCGTGCGCCTCGAATGATGGCTGCCGCGGCGGTGAGTACAAGGGTGACGAATTGCGCTCGGCATGTCGATCGACGTCATGCGTCATCCCCGCGAAAGCGGGGACCCATAGTGCGCCTCCGGGGCCACATCAGCATGGGTACCCGCAGTCGCGGGTATGACCGGCGCATCCGACAACTCCGCTCGCGTACATCCCTGTACTTTTACAGAGGCCCTTCGGGGTCGCGGAGTTAAACAAAAAATGAAACGCATGTTGTTCAATGCGACGCAGCAGGAAGAATTGCGCGTCGCCATTGTCGACGGTCAGAAACTGATCGACATCGACATCGAAACCGCTGGCCGTGAGCAGCGCAAATCCAACATCTACAAGGGCGTCATCACCCGCATCGAGCCATCGCTCGAAGCGTGCTTCGTCAGCTACGGCGAAGACCGCCACGGCTTCCTGCCGTTCAAGGAAGTCGCACGCACCTACTTCCGCGAAGGCGTGGACGTCCGCAATGCCACCATCAAGGAAGCGCTGCGCGAAGGCCAGGAGATCATGGTCCAGGTCGAGAAGGAAGAGCGCGGCAACAAGGGCGCAGCCCTGACCTCGTTCATCTCGCTGGCCGGCCGCTACCTGGTGCTGATGCCGAACAACCCGCGCGGCGGCGGCGTATCGCGCCGTGTCGAAGGCGAAGAACGCCAGGAACTGCGCGAGACCATGGACAAGCTGGACCTGCCGCAAGGTATGTCCGTGATCGCCCGCACCGCAGGCATCGGCCGCAACGTCGACGAACTGCAGTGGGACCTGAACTACCTGATGCAGCTGTGGCGCGCGATCGAAGGCGCGGCCAAGTCGGCGCCGGGCCCGTTCCTGATCTACCAGGAGTCGTCGCTCGTGATCCGCGCGATCCGCGACTACTACCAGCCGGACATCGGCGAGATCCTGATCGACACCGACGAGATCTACGACCAGGCGCACCAGTTCATGAGCCACGTGATGCCGGACATGGTCCATCGCGTCAA
>DASWYE010000204.1:0-3472 GCA_036405115.1 Telluria sp.
CGAGAAATCCAAGCGTATCGACCTGAACACCTTAACGAAGGAAGAAGTCGCATCGTGGAAGCCGGGCCAGACCCTGCTCCTGAACGGCAAGATGCTGACCGGCCGCGACGCCGCGCACAAGCGCATCCAGGACATGCTGTCTAAAGGCGAAAAGCTGCCGGTGGACTTCACCAACCGCGTGATCTACTACGTCGGTCCGGTCGATCCGGTGGGCGACGAGGCGGTCGGCCCGGCTGGTCCTACCACCGCGACCCGCATGGACAAGTTCACCGACATGATGCTGGCGCAGACCGGCCTGATCTCGATGGTGGGCAAGGCCGAGCGCGGCCCGGCGGCGATCGAATCGATCAAGCAGCACAAGTCGGCCTACCTGATGGCGGTGGGCGGCGCGGCCTACCTGGTATCGAAGGCGATCAAGACCGCAAAGGTCGTCGGCTTCGAAGACCTGGGCATGGAAGCGATCTACGAATTCGACGTGGTCGACATGCCGGTGACGGTGGCGGTCGATTCGCAAGGCACCTCGGTCCACACCACCGGCCCGAAGGAGTGGCAGGTCAAGATCGAATCCATGAAGACTGTCCGGTAACCTCTCCGGCGTCATCCCCGCGAACGCGGGGACCCCTGCTGAGGCACTGCAAGACCAGCACAGCGCCGCCCTGGCGCTGGGACGACGGCACGCTTGCCGCGCCGCCGTCTTCGACGCTACCATTGCTCATGACCTCCTCCCCCTCAGCCGCCGAAGCCCCCGTAGGCGTATTCGACTCCGGCGTCGGCGGCCTGTCCGTCCTGCGCCATATCCGCGCCCGGCTCCCCCACGAGCACCTCCTGTATTTCGCCGACTCAGGATTCGCGCCGTATGGCGACAAGCCGGAGCAGGTGGTGGCCGAGCGCTCGCTGGTCATCGCCCGCTTCCTCGTCGCGCGCGGCGCCAAGGCGCTGGTCGTGGCCTGCAATACCGCCACCGTGGCCGCCATCCGGCTGCTGCGCGAGCATTATCCCGACATGCCT
Organism: Telluria sp.; assembly: GCA_036405115.1. Taxonomy (GTDB): domain Bacteria; phylum Pseudomonadota; class Gammaproteobacteria; order Burkholderiales; family Burkholderiaceae_D; genus Telluria. The sequence goes on from DASWYE010000204.1 coordinate 1,009, forward strand.
ATCGTTGGCGTCGAACCAGGCCTCAAGCCGGCGGCGGCAGCGTCCCGCAATGGCAAGGTTGGCGTGCTGGCGACCGACGGTACGCTGTGCGGGGAAAAGTTCCGCCTGCTGCTGGAGCAGGTGTCGTCGGCGAGCGGCGCGCAATTCCTGCTGCGCGGCTGTACCGGCCTGGCGGACCAGATCGAACTGGGCGAACTGGGTTCGGAGCCGACCATCGCGATGCTGGAACGTTATGTCATCCCCCTGCTCGACCAGGGCGCCGACACGCTGGTACTGGGTTGCACGCACTACCCTTTCGTGCGGTCGGCTATAGAAGAGATCGTCGCGCGCCACGCCGGCCGCGAGGTGACGCTGATCGACACCGGCGATGCGGTGGCACGCCAGCTCGAGCGTCTGCTGGCCGCGTCGAACCTGTTACGCGCGCCTGGCGGCGAGGCGACGCTGACCGGGTTTACCAGCGCCAGCACCGCCGCCCTGGGCGCCGCTTTTGACAATCTGCTCGGCTATGCAGGCGCTGCAGAACGGGCCGAACTGCCTTGAAAGCGGGCACCTTACGATAACGCTGCAGTTTATTTGCCAGTTTGCGCAGACCTTTGTATAATAGCTAGCTCTCCTGCAAGCACTGCAGGAAAATAGCAGTTCAATGGTGGCTGTAGCTCAGTTGGTAGAGTCCAGGATTGTGATTCCTGTTGTCGTGGGTTCGAGTCCCATCAGCCACCCCAAGAATCTTGAAAGCCGCTAGCGCAAGCTCAGCGGCTTTTGTCTTTATGCGCCCCGAGCGCGCCTGGATTTCCCTGATCGGGCTGCAATTGCGCTTTGTATGTTACATTGCCGACCCTCGATGGCGGCGTCGGCGTATTGCGTGATCGCATTCCTGTTTTCACCTACCTGCCCCCATCTAACCTGGCGCGCCCGGCCCGCTGGAGCACCTCTAGAATTTTGGCGGAATCGGCCATAGTCTGGCCGATTCCGCCACGCAGTGCGGATAGCAAACCGGTGCGCCGTCAATTGTGCGCGGCCGGAAGCCTGATCCGGATTACAATCGATTAGCTATACACTCAATAATTACATTTGGTTAACTTACCGGAGCCTGAATGAGCACGAACACCACCGGCCACCTGGCCAGCGTACTGAAGACACACGATGGCGCCCTGCTGGAGGGCTGGATGAACGGCATGCTGTCGCGCATGGTCCGCCGTGACAAGAATGCCGAAGCCGAACTGCGCGCGGTCGGCGCGCGCTTCCTGCCGCTGGTCGCCACCGCGGTCGCCAAGGGCGGCACCTACGACATCGACGCGCCGTCCTGGCAGGAAGTGCGCCAGCTCCTGAGCGAGCTGTCCGCCACCCGCGTGCGCCAGGGCTACACCCCGATCGAGACCGCCACCTTCGTGTTCTCGCTGAAGGAGCCGCTGTTCGCGCTGCTGCGCGAGGCGATCGCCGATCCGAAGGAACTGGTCGACGAGACCGCATCGGTCGGCGCCCTGTTCGACCGGCTCGGCCTGTACACCATCGAGGAATTCACCAAGTCGCGCGAGCAGGTAATCATGCGCCAGCAGCAGGAACTGCTGGAGCTGTCCACGCCGGTCGTGCAACTCTGGCGCGACGTGCTGGCGCTGCCGCTGATCGGCACGCTCGACAGCGCGCGCACCCAGGTTGTCATGGAAAACCTGCTGCAGAAGATCATCGAAACCGGCGCCTCGATCGCCATCATCGACATCACCGGCGTGCCGACCGTCGACACCCTGGTCGCGCAGCACCTGCTCAAGACCGTGGCCGCCGCGCGCCTGATGGGCGCGGACTGCATCATCTCCGGCATCCGTCCGCAGATCGCGCAGACCATCGTGCACCTGGGCGTGAACCTGGAAGACGTGATCACCAAGGCCAGCCTGGCGGACGCCTTCCTGGTCGCCCTCAAGCGGGTTGGCGCCAACGTGTCGTACACGCAGCAACAACTGGCATAAGGGACGTCCGCGATGGAACGCATCCCCATTCTTAAGATGGGCAGCCTGCTGCTGGTGACAATCCAGGTGGACATGCATGACCGCCTGGCGATGACGCTGCAGGATGACCTGACTTCCCGCATCGTGCGCGACCGCGCGCGCGGTGTGCTGATCGACATTTCCGCGCTGGACATCGTCGATTCCTTCATCGGCCGCATGATCAGCAACACGGCAGCGATGGCGCGCATCCTCGATGCGCACACGGTGCTGGTCGGCATGCAGCCGGCCGTGGCGATCACGCTGGTCGAACTCGGGCTCACGCTGCACGGCGTGAAGACCGCACTCAACGTCGAGCAAGGCATCAAGATGCTGCAGCGGGATCAATAAGGACGGCATGGCCAACGAGGCAGATGTAAAGGTAATGCCCTTGCGGTCGGACGAGGACGTCGTACGCCTGCGGCAGATGGTGCGCGAGCAGATGGTGGCAGCCGGGTTCTCCCTCATCGACCAGACCAAGATCGTTA
>DASWYE010000205.1:0-24983 GCA_036405115.1 Telluria sp.
AAATAATTGCTGAGATTGCTCTTCCTTTTTTCTGGAAGGTTGCTATAATCTTGGTCTTCCAACGGCGACCACCGTTGCTGCAGTACCTGGAGAGGTGGCAGAGTGGTCGAATGTACCTGACTCGAAATCAGGCGTAGGGTGTCCCCCTACCGTGGGTTCGAATCCCACCCTCTCCGCCAGAACAAGCGAAAAAGCCACCCTCGGGTGGCTTTTTTGTTTTCTGGGCCGGCACTCAGTATGTGGCCGCGCTATCCCCCGGCCTGGCTGTTGCCTTGCCAGGGGTTGCGCTCGCGGCCAATGGTCCGCGGTGCTGCATCGCCATCACGGGGGAATACATAGTGCGATCGCAGGACAAGGTCGAGCACGTACGTCGCCAGGCGCGCGGCATCAGTCGCCGATTTGTTGAAGTGTGTCTTGTAGTATGCGGCCAGCGATTCCTCCGCATCCGGATAGGAACGCCAGATATCGCGATGGCGCTTGCGGAACGATCTGCCCTGGCGCGACCAGGCCTCCAGTCCGCGCACGACGTCCGCCCGAGTGTTGAGAGGCTGCTCCAGTGCCCAGGGCCGCATGGCTGCATTTGCCAATGTGTGCTCGATTTGGTTTCGCAGCCGGGCAGTGGGTTGGAGCGTACCTTCTCCGTTGCCGGGTCCGATCGTGCTATCCAATAATGTCGCCAGCTTGCGGACCGGCTCGGGTAACAGGCGCGCCGCCTGTTCAACGTCCGGCCGGAACTGGATAGTGCACCCGGAGCGGATCGTATCGGCGCGTGCTACATAGACCTGCCACGAGCCGAGGAATTCGTAAGGCTGCCCGACATCGATGAACCAGACTTGCCTCCCGGGCCCATTCCGGAACACCAGCGGCGGTCGCCACGCTGCGGAAATGATCTCGCGGATCTTGTCCGACGTATCCGCCTCGCGCACCGCATTCCGGAACTCGTCGCTGGTGAGCTTTGCGTCCACGGCGAACAGCGCGTACATATCGCCGCGCCAGCCGACCGCAGTTTCCTGCAGGGCGATGCGATAAGCCCCTTGTGGTGTTTGTTGCCAATAGATGCTGCGCGCCGTCCCGTCAGCTCCACGCGGCAGCTTGGCAAAGGTCTCGGCATCGACCTTGAGCGCATCTCCGCCCGAAATGTCGAGGGCGTCGGCGCGCGCCAGCACGTGGGGTTGGAACGCCGCGGGAATGACTGCCGGATCATACAAATAGACGGCGTCCGAAACAAAAGCGGCTGTGGCCAGGCGCAAGGCGTCTTCGCACGGGGCTGCGCCATCGATCGATGCCAGCCTGGGCCATGCATCGGCGCAGGCAGGGCCCGCGATGAAGGCGAGGGCGCTTGCGCAATACACTGCACACATCCTTGGTTTCATGGGCCTGTCTATTTTGATGACGACTAACTCTTCTATATTGCCATAGAAGGGTTGCTAACAAGCAAGTTAATTGAGCAAGCATGAACCGAAAGCCCGGCCTGGTACCTGTCGGTTCCGTGCACGCTCCGGTATCATGGCGGGATGAATCAGCAATCCTCACTTCCGTTCGTAATCGGTGTCGCCGGCGGGAGCGGCAGTGGCAAGTCAACGGTGACGCAACAGGTGCTCGCCTCGTTCGGCGCCGATGCCGTCTCCGTGGTCATGCAGGACGACTACTACTGCGACCAGTCCCACCTCACCCCTGAAGTCCGCCGCAAGACCAACTATGACCATCCCGAAGCGTTCGACTGGCCACTGCTGGTGCAGCAGGTGCAGGCGCTGCGCAACGGCCAGGCGATCGAGATGCCGGAGTACGATTTCACCATCGACAACCGCTCCAACAAGACCATCCACGTCAAGCCGGCGCCGGTGATCGTGGTCGAGGGCCTGTTTGCGCTGTACGACGCCGACCTGCGCAACATGATGTCGCTGAAGATCTTTGTCGACACCGCGCCGGATGTGCGTTTCATCCGTCGCCTGCAGCGCGATGTGGCCGAACGTGGCCGCACGGTGGACAGCGTGGTTTCCCAATACCTTGAGACAGTGCGCCCCATGCACAAGCAATTCATCGAGCCGACCAAGCGCCACGCCGACGTGATCCTGCCGCATGGCGCCAATGGCCCCGCAGTGGATGTGATCACGACCAAGGTCGCAAGCGTGCTGGGCCCGCTGGGCCACCGCCAGGCCGCGGCCGACTGACCGCGCGACAGGCTCCTCCACGGCACGGCTTCCAATACCCGGGGTAGCGCCATCCGCTACCCGCACCGGGAATGGGTGGAAATGCTTTACAGCCTGGAACCGTCGCCATAGCATCGGCGCACGACGGTGCAAACCGGGACAACAAAAAGAGGATGTATGAAGGCGAACAGCTTAGTCGCAGGCACCTTGCTGATGGCGATGCTCACCGGCTGCGCCACGTCCAGGAGCAGCTTTTATGCCGATCCGCGCGCGGTCGGCGATGCCGAGATCTGCCGGACGCTGGCGGGCGACGCGGTACGGGCCGACGGCGAATTCGAGCACGCGCTGCGCACGGAACTGCGCCTGCGTGGCATCAGCGAAAGCGAATGCGGCGCAATCGTCGAGAGGCAGAATGTCGCGATTGGCGTCGGGGCCCTGATCGGTGCCGTCGTGGTGGCTGCCGCCGCCTCCGGCCATGGCGGCCACCACCATGGCGCCGACAGCTATGTCGATATCGCGATCGACGTGCCGGTCGTCACCGCGTCGGTCGAAAACCAGTGGGACTGGGATCAGTACCACAACGCGAGCGGCAACCTGGTATGGGGTTGCCGCGGCGTCCACACGCGCGAACTGGCGCTGCCGGAAAAGTGCGATGGCCGCGAGATGGTCGACTATCGCTGGCCAGCGAAGAACTTCTGACCGTTAGCAGCAGCGCGGGGTTGGGGTGGGATGCAGGCGCGCGCGGCATGTCAAGACTTGGGATTTGGTCGGCCGGCAGGCATACTTGCGGATTCTCCAGGTGAACCGTATGCAACGACCCACACCCATCATGCTGGCGCTGGCCGCCGCGCTTGCGCCTTCCCACACATGGGCGGATGACGTCTTTGCCCATCGCGTCTTTGTCGACGCTTCCCGCAACAGCCAGCTGGGCGTGGCCGATACCGCCAGCATGGGCACCGTCACCGGCCGCCAGCTCGAGATGCGTACCGTGCTGCGCCCGGGCGAACTGCTGGAAGCGATGCCTGGGCTGGTCGCCAGCCAGCACAGCGGCGAGGGCAAGGCGAACCAGTTCTACCTGCGCGGCTTCAACCTGGACCATGGCACCGACCTGCGCACCACCCTCGACGGCATGCCGGTCAACCAGCGCAGCCACGCGCACGGGCAGGGCTGGACCGACCTGAACTTCCTGATCCCGGAGCTGGTGGGGCGGCTCGACTACCGCAAGGGGCCATACTCGTCGCAGGCAGGCGACTTCGCGTCGGCCGGCAGTGCCGCGGTCGCCTATGCCAGCCGGATCGCGCGCACGGCCAGCCTGACGGCCGGCCACGGCGGCTACCGCCGCGGCCTGGTGGCCGGCGCCCCGCGCGGCGGGGACGGTAACGTGCTGTACGCGCTGGAGGTGTTGCGAAACGATGGCCCGTTCACACGCGGCGACGACTACAAGAAGGCGAATGCGGTGCTGCGCTACGGCGAGGGCACGCCGAGTAGTGGCTTCAGCGTGACTGCGATGGCATACCGCGCGAGCTGGAATGCCACCGACCAGATACCGCAGCGTGCACTTGCCGATGGCCGGATCGGGCGCTTCGACGCGATCGACGACAGCGATGGCGGCGAGGCCCGCCGCTACAGCGTGTCCGCACTGTGGCGCAGGTCGGCCGAGGAGGGCGGCACCTCGCTGGCGGCCTACGTCATCCGCAACGAGCTGGACCTGTATTCCAATTTCACCTACTTCATGGACGATCCGGTGAATGGCGACCAGTTCAGCCAGCCGGACCGGCGCGTGACCAGCGGCGTCAACGCGACGCGCTCCTGGCACGGCCACCTGGGACGGTCCAGCAGCGACACCGTCGCCGGCGTGCAGGTCCAGCACGACAATATCTTCAACGGCCTGCATCACACGCGCCGGCGGCAGCTGCTCGCGACCACCCGCGCCGACCATATCGTCGAGAGCAGCGCCGGCGTGTTCGTCGAGAACCTGACGCGCTGGAGCGAGCGCCTGCGCACCGTGGCCGGCGTGCGCGGCGACCATTACCGCTTCCATGTGCGCGGCGACCGCGCGGCCAACAGCGGCAGGTCGGACGCCAGCCTGGCCAGCCCTTCGCTCGGCCTGGTATATGCCGCCGATCCCGCCATCGAGCTGTACCTGAACGCGGGCACCGGGTTCCACAGCAACGACGCGCGCGGCACGCTTACCACCATCGACCCGAAAACCGGGGCGGGTGTCGACCCGGTGCCGGGCCTGATCCGCTCGCGCGGCATGGAGTTCGGACTGCGCAGCGAATATGTGCGCGGGCTGCAGACGATGCTGTCGGTGTACCGGCTGGACTTCGACTCGGAGCTCACCTTTGCCGGCGACGCCGGCACCACGGAGGCGGGACGCCCGAGCCGCCGCAGCGGCATCGAGCTGTCCAACTACTACAAGCCGCTGAAGTGGCTGACCGTCGACCTGGACCTGGCCTGGGCGCGCGCCCGCTCGCGCGGCAGCGACCCGGCGGGAAACCATATCCCGGGCGCGGTGGAAGGCACCGGACAGCTGGCGTTCACGGTGGAACGGATGGGGCCATGGTCGGGCGCGCTGCGCCTGCGCTATGTCGGTCCGCGCCCGCTTATCGAAGACAACAGCGTGCGTTCCGGCGCGACCGCGACCTTGAGCGCGCGTGTGGGCTACCGGATCAGCAAATCGCTGCGGCTGGAGCTGGAAGGCTTCAACCTGGCCAACCGGAAGGATGCGGCGATCGACTATTTCTACGCTTCGCAGCTCAAAGGCGAGGCCGCGCCTCAGGACGATATCCACTTCCACCCGGTCGAACCGCGCTCCGCCCGCCTCACGCTGGTCATGAACTGGTAACGCCGGCGCAAGCCGGCTGTGATACTTTAAAAGTATCACAGGAGCTGTTTCGAGTCGCTGCGTGTATCACACCACGCGGCAGTCCTCCAGCGCCTCCAGCAGTCGGGGCAGGGGTATCGGCTGCCCGAACAGGTAGCCCTGCATCTGCGGGCTGCCGTGCGCGGCCAGGAATTCGGCCTGCTCGACCGTTTCAACGCCTTCCGCGACCACGCGCAGGCCGAGGTGGCCCGCCATGGCCAGGATCGACTGCACCAGCGCGGCGCTGTTGCTATCTGCCGGCGTGTCGCGGATGAAGCTCTGGTCGATCTTCAGTTCGTACAGCGGCATGCGCCTGAGGTAGCCCAGGTTGGAATATCCCGTCCCGAAATCGTCGATCGAGAAGCGGATGCCCATCGCCGCCAGTTCGTGCATCCGCGCGATGGTCTTGTCGAGGTCTTCGATCAGCAGGCCTTCGGTGACCTCGAAGATCAGTTGCGCCGCAGGCGCCCCGGTTTCGTGCAGCACCTCGCGCACCCGCTCGACGAAGTCCGGCTGGCGGAACTGGGACGGGCTGACATTCACCGACAGCGGCATGGCGTTGCCCGTGCGGGCGAGGGCCATCCATGCGAGGCAGGCCTGGCGCAGCGCCCACTGGCCGAGCGGGATGATCAGCCCGGATGCCTCGGCCACCGGGATGAAGACATCCGGCGGCACCATGCTCCCGTCCGCGCGCTTCCACCGCATTAGCATTTCGGCGCCGGTGCGCTGGCCCGCGATGTCGACCTGGACCTGGATGTGCATCGCCAGTTCGCCATTCGCCAGTGCCATGCCGAGGTCGCGCTCCAGCGTCAGCCGGCGCTCCACGTCGGCCTGCATCCGCGCTTCAAAGAACACCACGTTGTTGCGTCCCTCGGCCTTGGCGCGGTACATCGCGGTATCGGCCTCGCGCAGCAGGTCCTGCGCGGTCTGCCCGGGCTTCGGCAGCAGCAGCGAGACGCCGATGCTGGCCGAGGAGGTGTAGGTGTGGCCCTCGACCCGGAATCCGTGTCCCAGCACGTTGCGCACCTTCTCCGCCACCCGCAATGCCGCGCGCATCGCGCTATCGGTGTCGTGTCCCAGGCTTGCCAGCAGCACCACGAACTCGTCGCCGCCCAGGCGCGCGATAGTGTCGTCTTCGCGCACCAGCTGTTCCAGGCCTTCGGCGGCGGCGCGCAGCACCGCGTCGCCGGTCGCGTGACCGCGCGCGTCGTTGATGAATTTGAAGTGGTCGAGGTCGACGAACATCACCGCGCTGAAGCCGGATCCGGCATGGGCCTGCGCGACCATCTCTTCCAGCCGGTCCATCAGGAGCCGGCGGTTGGGCAGCCCGGTGAGCACGTCGTAGAACGCGAGCCGGTGGATCGCGCTGGCCGACTTCTTGCGCTCGGTGATGTCGCGGCCGACCATTACCAGGTGGGTGTGGACCCCGCCTTCATCGGCAAACGGCACCAGCTCCATCTCGGCCCAGAATGGCTCGCCGGACCGGGTGTAGTTGAGGATTTCCGTGGTTGCCGGCTCCACGCGCTGTATCGCTGCGGTGATGCGGGCGACTTCCGCCGGGTCGGTGTCGCGGCCGTGCAGCACGCGCAGGCCGTGCCCCAGCACCTCGTCGCGGGCGTAGCCGGTGCGCCGCACGAAGGCATAATTGACGAAGATGATCGGCTGCCCGGCGCCGGGCGCCGCGGCGACCTGCGCAATCAGCACCATGTCATTCAGTCGTGCCACCGCAGTCGCATGCAGGCGCAGCTCGGCGTTCACCTTCTGCAGGTCGTCCGTGCGGCGCTCCAGCGATGCGGCGATCTGGTGCAGGTTGTCGATCGAGGTGGACAGGCGGCGCAGCAGGGCGTCGCACGGGATCGTGATCAGGATGCCGACGCAGAAGAAGTTAAAGGTCACCATCAGCGATGGCACCAGTTCATGATCGGGCAGCCCCGTCACGTACAGCTTGGCGTATCCGCCCACGCCGAGCACGAGGATCGTCGCAGAGCCCAGCGCGATCGCCAGCACCGCCGGAATGGTCCCCAGGAGTACCGAAGCCATCACCGGAAGCGCCAGCAGGAAGATCAGGCTGACGGGGCCGACCGACAGCATCAGTGCGATGCCGATCAGGTACATCACGGCCAGGAAGTTCAGCACCCGGATGGTGTAGGGGATCCGTTGCAGGCGCCAGATCGCCACGATCCAGACCAGCGCCACGAAGTCGGCAAAGATGAGCGGATACAGCCCCTCCTTGAAGGACAGGGCCATGCTGGGAACGGCCAGGATGGTTCCCAGGACGACGACGATCGTCAGCAGGCGGGAGAAAATCTGGCGTCGCCAGTGAGAGATGTCTTTATAGGCAAGCATGGGGCGGACTTGGGACGCAGGGTGGGTTCGATATATTTTTGACATCGAGCCTTGCTGCAATGCAAGAGGATACGTGTGTTCGGTATCTCTGTCACCAAGAATCACCGCAACTGTCGCCATACGTACACGACCGTAAGGCCATCTCCCGTCTATGCATATCGCTTTTGCCTTGGCGCACCTGTCTATTTCCTTTAGGATCGGATGCGGTCCATGGAGGGCCGAACGATAAAGTGGAGAAAGAGGCATGAAGCGTTCCCTGTACAGCAGCCTGGTGGCCGGCCTGATCGCCGGCAGTGCCTGTGCCCAACCGAATGAGGTCCCGGCGGCCCCCGCGGCCGCGACGGCGCCGCTGAAATCCGGAGTGGACCTGCCATCGATGGACAGGGGGGTGCGCTCGCAGGACGATTTCTTCCGCTACGCGCAGGGCAGGTGGCTGCAAGACGTCGAGATACCGTCCGACCGGTCCAGCTGGGGCGCCTTCAACATCGCGCAGGACACGGTCGAGCAGCAGATCAGGACGATCATCGAGCAGGCCGACCGGGACCAGGGCAAGCAGCCCGGCTCGGACGCGCAGAAGATGGGCGACTTCTACGCCAGCTACATGGACGAGCAGCAGCGCAATGCGCTTGGGCTGGCGCCGCTGGAGGCGGAACTGGCCAGCATCGCCGCGATGCGCCACAAGAAGGCCGTCGCCGGCATCAGCGCGCGCTTTGCGCGCATCGGCGTGGGCGCGCCGCTCGACATGTACGTCCACCAGGATAACAAGGATTCGACCCGGTATATCGTCGACATCGGCCAGTCCGGGCTCGGCATGCCGAACCGCGACTACTACATCAGCGAGGGCGACGCCAGGCTGGCCGACACCCGCGCGAAGTACCAGGCCCACGTTGGCAAGATGCTGGAGCTGGCCGGCCACCAGGACGCCGCGGCCGAAGCGGCGCGCATTGTCGCGCTCGAAACCGCAATCGCACAGGCGCACTGGTCGGCCGTGGAAAACCGCGACCCGGTCAGGGCCTACAACAAGCTGGACAGGAAACAGCTGGCGGCCCTGATGCCGAACTTCGACTGGAACGGCTACCTCAAGGGGGTGGGCGCGGGCAAGGTGGGCGCGGTCATCGTCAGCCAGCCGGGCTACCTGGCGAAGCTGGACGGGATCATCCAGGCCACGCCGATGCAGGTGTGGAAGTCCTACTTCACGTTCCGCCTGCTCAGCGCCTACGCGCCATTCCTGTCGCAGCCGTTCGTGGACGAGAGCTTCGCGTTCCGTGGCGTCGTGCTGTCCGGCGCCAGGGTCAACCGCCCGCTGCAAAAGCGCGCGCTGGCCGAAGTCAATCGCTCGCTGGGCGAAGTGGTCGGCAAGGCATATGTGGCAAGGCACTTCCCGGCCGAGCGCAAGCAGCAGGTCGAGAACATGGTGAAAAACTTCCTGGCCGCGTTCGACGAGGGCATCGGCACGCTGGACTGGATGTCGCCCGAGACGAAGAAGCAGGCGCGCGTCAAGCTGTCGAAGATCAGCGTCAAGGTCGGTTACCCGGACAAATGGCGCGACTACAGCGCGCTGGAAGTGAAGCGCGGCGACCTGGTCGGCAACGTGCTGCGCGCGCGCGAATTCGCGCACCGGCGCCAGCTGGACAAGCTGGGCAAGCCGGTCGACCGCAGCGAATGGGCGATGACGCCGCAGACCGTGAACGCCTACTACAATCCGGAACTGAACGAAGTGGTGTTCCCGGCCGCGCGCCTGCAATACCCGTTATATGATGCCGACGCCGAACCGGCGATCAACTACGGCGCGGTCGGCATCTCGATCGGCCACGAGATCAGCCACGCCTTCGACGACCAGGGCGCGCAGTTCGACGGCGACGGCAACCTGCGCAACTGGTGGACCGATGCCGACCGCGAGCAGTTCGCCGCGCGCGGCAAGGTGCTGGTGGCGCAGTACGGCGCCTACAGCCCGCTGCCGGGCTACACCATCAACGGCGAGCTGACACTGGGCGAGAACATCGCCGACAACGCCGGCGCCATCATGGCCAGCCGCGCCTACCGGATTTCGCTGGGCGGCAAGCCGGCGCCGGTGATCGACGGCTTCACCGCCGAACAGCGCCTGTTCATGGGCCTGGCGCAGGCGCGGCGCGGCAAGGCGCGCGCCCCGAGCCTGATTGCCCAGATCAAGTCCGATCCGCACTCGCCGGCCGAGTTCCGTGTCAACGGCAGCCTGCGCAACCACCCGGGCTACTACGAAGCCTTCGACGTCAAACCGGGCGACAGGATGTACCTGCCGCCGGAGCAGCGCGTCCTCTTCTGGTAAGCCAGCCAACCACGCACGTCCCCGTCGCCTGGCGGAATCGGCCAGTTTATGGCCGATTCCGCCAAATTGCGTGCCGCAACGGTCACGCGGCTCCCGCCCCGGTCTTATACAATCGCCAGCAGGCGCCCCTGTGGAGGGACGCATCACCGGTAAGGAGACAGCATGTCGGGCTACAGCATCAACATCGAGCAAAAAACGCTGGCAGGGAACAACTTCCGCGAGGTGCTCCATACCACCGCGCGCAGCCAGCTCGTCATCATGACGCTGCAGCCGGGCGAGGAGATCGGCATGGAGCACCACGAAGGCCACGACCAGTTCATCCGGGTCGAGCAGGGCCATGGCGTGGCGATCCTGGACGGCGAGGAGCACGCGCTGGAGGATGGTGTCGCGGTCGTGATCCCGGCCGGGACCGAGCACAACGTCATCAACAGGTCCGGCAGCGAGCCGATGCGCCTGTACACGCTGTACACCCCGCCCGAACATCCCGACGGCATCGTGCACGCGACCAAGGCCGAAGCGGACGCATACGAAAAGCAGCACGGCCACCACTGAGCCGGGCCGGATGAAAAAAAGCCACCCGAAGGTGGCTTTTCGATGTCGCCGGAGCGGCTGGCTTAGAAGGCGTGACGCAGGCCGATGGCCAGGCCGCGCGGATCCGCGCCGAGGGCGGCTGCAGGCGGCGTAATGGCGCTGCCTGCCGAGGCCAGTCCGAAGTTCGCGCGCGCGTCGTTGGACACGTAGCCGAACGAGCCGTACACGAAGGTGCGCTTGGACAGGCTGTGGGTGTAGGCGACCGCTGCGCCGCGGCCCTCGCCACCGTTGTCGAACTCGCTCTGCTGGACGCTGAACAGCAGGGTGCCCGCCGCGCTCACCGGGAACGCCACGCCCAGGTTGAACTGGGAGAAGGTGTTGCTGTCGCTGGCGCGGTTGTGCACCAGGTAGTTGCCCTTCAGCTCAGCCGCGCCGATCTTGTAGGCAGCGCCCACGATGTATTCGTAGTCGTCGCCGGCGGCGCGCTCGGTCTGGCCGGCGGCTGCAGCCACGAACAGCGGGCCGTTACGGTATTCCGCGCCCAGGCCGAGGTAGTCGTTCGATGGCGCGCCAGTGACGGCTTCGCCCAGGCCCAGTGCCGCGCTGAAGCGCAGGCCGCTCATTACCGGCGTCTTGTAGTTCACCGAGTTGCTGATGCGGCGGGTCATGCCGCCTTGCGAGAACGAGGTCAGGTTGCTGCCGTAGAAGCCCTGGCCCATGGTGGTGCTGGCGCCGCTGACGTTGTCGAGCGGGGTGTATTCGCGGCCGGCGGTCAGTTCGCCGAAGCCGCCCTGCAGGCCGACCACGGCGCGGCGGCCGAACAGGGCCGAGTCGCCAATGCCGGTGCTGGCGTCAAAGCCGCCTTCGACGTTGAACATGGCGGTCAGCCCGCCGCCCAGGTCTTCCGTGCCACGGAAGCCGAAACGGCTGCTGTCACGGCCCGCGCCCATGGTGGTGCGGCTGTCCACGCCCGGCGCATCCGCGTCTTCGCGTGCTACTGCCAGGTCAACGATGCCGTACAGCTGGACGCCGGTATCGGCGGAAGCGGCGAGCGGAAGTGCTGCGGCAAAAATGGCAGCGATCAATTTGAGTTGCATACTTTCTCCGGTTGTTTCGTGTTTATTCGGGAATACTCGATACTTGGGAAAACGGACCCTGCGTATTGTCGATTTTCCTCTCCGCACGAGTATAGGGTGCAGCAAGAAAGTTAGTCAAATGCAATTGTGGCAGAACAGCATGCATGTTCCATATGTTGTTTTTAAGTCGCACCCCCGTCAGCCTCGCGCCGACCCGAAGCGGACGCGCGGTGCGGCGCTTCTGGGCTATATTCGTGCCACAGTCGACGCCCCCTGGCACGCCTGGGAAGTTGCCGCGTGCCGCGCGTGCGGCCGTGTTTTCACCGGAGGACGATGTGCGTGCGTGGCTGTATCGGTTCCTGCTTGGCCTGGCGGCGGCCGTCGCGCTGCCGGGCGCTAGCGCTCCCGCGCCGGTCACGCTGGCGGTGGGCGTCTACGGCAACGCTCCCAAGATCTTCCTGGACCGCCAGGGCAGGGCGGCCGGCATCTACGTTGACCTGCTGCACGAAATGGCCACGCGCGAGCGCTGGTCGATCCGCTACGTCGCGTGCGAATGGCAGGCCTGCCTGGAGATGCTGCGCGCCGGACAGCTCGACCTGATGCCCGACGTCGCGCGCACCCCCGAGCGCGAGCGCGATTTCAGCTTTCACAACATCAGCGCCCTGCATAGCTGGTCGTATGTGTACCGGCGCCCCGATGTGGCGATCAGTTCGCCGATCGACCTGGACGGCAAGCGGATCGCCGTGCTGGCCGGGTCGGTACAGGAGCAGACGCTGGGCGCGTTCCTGGACCAGTTCGGTGTCAGTGCGGTACTCCTGCCTGCCGCCACCTACGAGATCGCGTTCAAGCTGGCCTCCTCGGGCCAGGCCGATGCGGCGATCGCCAACAATTACTATGGCGACCTGCACGCGGCGCGCAACGGCCTGGTCGCCACCACCATCGTGCCCCCGCCGCTGCGCCTGTATTTCGCCACCCCGCGGGACCGCCACCTGGATGTGCTGGCCGCCATCGACCGCTACCTCGGCAGCTGGAAGGCACAGCCTGAGTCGGTCTACTACGACATCCTGACCCGCTGGCAGCACCGTACCTTGCTCTCGCGTGTACCCGCCGTGTACTGGTGGGCGCTGGCGGTGGCGGGCGTGATGCTGGTGTCGGCCGTGCTGGCGACCCTGGTGCTGCGCAAGCGGGTCCGGCAGAAAGCTTCCGAGCTGGCCGAGAGCCAGGACAAGCTGCAGGCCATCCTGGATGGCACCGACAGCATCGTCTACATCAAGGACCGCGACTACCGGATCCAGTACATCAACCGGGCCGGCTGCGAACTGGCCCGCAAGCCGGCGCAAGAGATCCTCGGGCGCACCATGGAGGAACTGGTCAGCCCGGAATTCTTCAACCAGAACGTCATCAGCGACATGCGCGTGCTGGACCAGGGCGAACACATCACCTCCGAGGAGGTCGAGGTCAGCAACGGCGTGCGCTCGCTGACGCTGCTTTCGACCAAGGCGCCGCTGCGGCGCGCGGACGGCAGCATCTATGCGCTGTGCGGCATCGCCACCGACATCTCGGAACGCAAGGAGGCCGAGCGCGCGCTGCGCGTGGCCGCCATCGTGTTCCAGTCGCAGGAGGGCATGTTCGTCACCGATGCCCAGCGCCGCGTGCTGAACGCGAACGAGGCATTCATGGACATGACCGGCCTCGCCCTGGCGGAGCTGGAAGGCCGCGAACCGCCCGACGTGTTCCTCCACGAGGACGGGGCGAGCGCGCGCGAGAGCATGTGGTCGGGCGTCCAGCGCGACGGCAAGTGGCAGGGCGAAGTGCGGGTCGACCGGCGCGCTGGCGGGGAGCTGCACTGCTGGCTGGCGATCAACGCGGTGCGCGACGCGCAGGGCGAAATCACCCATTTTGTCTGCGCGCTGGCCGACATCACGCAGCAGAAGATCGCGCAGGAAGAGATTGCGCGCCTGGCCAACTACGACGCCCTGACCAACCTGCCCAACCGGCGCCTGCTGATGGAGCGCCTGCAGCACTGGCTGGCCGGGCACGGCAGGCGCAAGGGCAGCGCCGCGCTGCTGTTCCTCGACCTCGACAACTTCAAGGACCTGAACGACACCAGCGGCCATGCCGCCGGCGACCAGCTGCTGCGCCAGGTCGCCGACCGCCTGCTGGCCTGCGTGCGCGAGGGCGACACCGTGGCCCGGCTTGGCGGCGACGAATTCGTGATCCTGCTGGAGGGGATCGAGGGCAGCCCGGCGGACGCTGCATCGCACGCCGCCGCGATCGGCTGGAAGATCCACGATGCGGTGAACCGCCCGTTTTCGATTTCCGGCACCGCCTACCACGCGACCTGCAGCATCGGCGTGACCATGTGCGAGCATGACTGCCCCCGTCCCGACGAGCTGATGAAGCGCGGCGACCTCGCCATGTACGACGCCAAGCGCGCCGGCCGCAACACGCTGCGCTTCTTCCATGCCGACATGGAGTCGGCGGTGCGCCAGCGCATCGCGCTCGAATCGGAGATGCGCGAAGCGGTGCGCCGCAACCAGTTCGTGCTGTACTACCAGCCACAGGTCGGCCGCGACGGCGCCACCACCGGGGCCGAAGCGCTGGTGCGCTGGATGCACCCGCAGCGCGGCCTGATCGGCCCGACCAGCTTCATCCACGTGGCCGAGGCATCCGGCCTGATCGTCCCGCTCGGGCGCTGGGTGCTGCGCACGGCCTGCGAGCAGCTCGCCGCCTGGGCCGATGCCCCGGAAACCGCGCACCTGACGATGGCCGTGAACGTCAGCGCGCACCAGTTCCGCCATCCGGAGTTCGTGCCCGAGACGCTGGAAATTATCGCCCAGACCGGCGCCAGGCCGACCCTGCTCAAGCTGGAACTGACCGAGAGCCTGCTGATCGAGAGCGTGGAAGAGACGATCGGCAAGATGCGCGAACTGAAGGCGCACGGGGTGTGCTTCGCGCTGGACGATTTCGGCACCGGTTATTCCTCGCTGTCCTACCTCAAGCGCCTGCCGCTGGACCAGCTCAAGATCGACCGCAGCTTCGTCAACGACGTGCTGGGCAATGCCAACGACGCCTCGATCGCGCGCAGCATCGTGGCGCTGGCGCGCGCGCTCGGCCTGGGGATCATTGCCGAAGGCGTGGAGAACGAGCGCCAGCACGAATTCCTGGCGGGAATCGATTGCGATGCCTACCAGGGCTACCTGTTCGGGCGTCCGATCGCTGCGGAACGCTTCGCGCCGGCCGCGCCGGTGTAGCACGGTGCTGGCTTGCGTTGCCGCAAACCTGTTCCAGTTCGGGAAACGTACGCTGCGCCACGGAAATAAACTGGCCGCTATATTTACGGAAACACCGAGCGGAGAACGACGCGATGCATGAACCATGGGATCCAGGGCAGCTGGCCAGGCTGGGCGAAGCGCTGCGCGCGACGCGCTACCGGTTCGTCACGCCGACCAATGCCACCGTGCGGCGCGTGAACGCGCGCGCGCCGGATGCGCGGGCGCGTGACGCGGTCGATATTTTTGGCTGGGGCCGGCCGATGGATGGCGCCCAGGATGCGGAAGCGACGCCCTGGCTGGCGCGCGTGATCGAGGCCGGCATGGCGCGGCAGGAGGGCGGCCGCTGGCGCACCGCGCTGCGCGCCGCCACGCTCGGCCCGCACCTGCTGTTCCATACCAGCGGGCCGGGCGCGGCGGATGATGCGGTGTTCTTCGGCCCGGACAGCTACCGCTTCGTGCACGCGCTGCGCTGCGAGCTGGCCGCGCATCCCGTCGACTGCAAGCGGGCGCTGGACCTGGGCTGCGGCGCGGGGGCAGGCGCGCTCACGCTGGCGGCGCTGTACCCGGGCGCTGCAGTGACCGCCACCGACATCAACGACAAGGCG
Organism: Telluria sp.; assembly: GCA_036405115.1. Taxonomy (GTDB): domain Bacteria; phylum Pseudomonadota; class Gammaproteobacteria; order Burkholderiales; family Burkholderiaceae_D; genus Telluria. Next base: position 15,155 of record DASWYE010000205.1, read on the forward strand.
CTGCGCCTGGCCGGGCTGAATGCCGCTCTGGCCGGCCTGCCGAATGTGTCGTGCCGCCGGAGCGACCTGTTCGCCGACGCCGGCGAGGGCTACGACCTGATCGTCGCCAACCCGCCCTTCATCGCCGACCCCAAAGGGCGCACCTACCGTGATGGCGGCGATGCGGACGGGATGGGCATCTGCCGCCGCATCGTGGACGGCGCGCTCGAGCGGCTGGCGCCCGGCGGCGCCCTGATGCTGTACACCGGCGTCGCCATCACCCGCGGCCACGACCCGCTGCGCGAGCACGTGCAGCAGCACCCCGGCGCCGGCGGCGCCACCCTTACCTATTCGGAACTCGACCCCGATATCTTTGGTGAACTGCTGGCGACCGATGCCTACCGTGGCGCCGACCGCATCGCGGCAGTGTGGCTGGTGCTGCGCAAGCCATCAATGTGAGTCACCGAACGGTGAAACCGGCCGCTACGCGCTTTACTAGGCCTTTCACATCCGGGAGGCGACATGGAAAGCACTGGCTCGATCTGGGAAGCAACAGCAGAGGTGGGGCAATACCCGCCGCTGTCGGGCGGGGCGCGCGCCGACGTGTGCGTGGTCGGGGCCGGCATTGCCGGGCTGACGACCGCCTACCTGTTGCAGAAGGAGGGCAAGTCGGTGATCGTGCTGGAGGCGATTGGCGTCGGCGCGGGCGAGACCGGCCGCACCACCGCGCACTTCTTCCCGCCCGACGAGCGCTACTACATCCTGGAACGCAAGTTCGGCACCGCGAAGGCGGCCATGGTCGCGGACAGCTACGCCCGCGCCACCGACCTGGTGGAATCGATCGTGCGCGAGGAGTCGATCGACTGCAATTTCATGCGCCTGGACGGCTACCTGGTGCCGCAGGTGCACAAGCAGATCGAGCCGATCGAGCGCGAGTACATCTCCACCCAGCGCCTCGGCGTGCCGGTCGAAATGCTGGAGCGGGTGCCCGGCATGGCCTACGACACCGGCCGCTGCCTGCGCTTCGGCGATAACGCGCAGTTCCACCCGCTGCGCTACCTGGACGGCCTGGCGCGCGCGTTTGTTGCGCGGGGCGGTGTGATCCACTGCGGCAGCCGCGCGGTCGGCATCGACAAGAGCGGGGCAGAGCAGACCGTGCGCACGCTGGACGGACACGTGCACGCCTCCCATGTGGTGGTCGCCACCCACACCCCGTTCAACGAAAAGGTGGTGATGCACACCAAGCAGGCCGCCTATAGCACCTATGTGATCGGGCTGCGCGTCCCGAAGGGCGCCTACCAGCCCTTCCTGCTGTGGGATACCGGCGACCCTTACTATTACGTGCGCCTGGCCGCCATCGACGACGGCCCGGATGACATCCTGGTGGTGGGCGGCCAGGACCACAAGACCGGCCAGGACGAACTGCCGCAGCATCGCTGGAACGAAGTCGAGATGTGGACCCGCAACCGCTTCCCCGAGGCGGGCGAAGTGGTGTACCGCTGGTCGGGCGAGGTGATGGAGCCGTCCGACGGCGTAGCCTACCTTGGCCGCAACCCGATGGACAGCGACAACGTGTATATCATCACCGGCGACTCCGGCAACGGCATGACCCACTGCACCGCCGGCGCGATCCTGGTGCGCGACAAGATCATGGGCCGCGACAATCCCTGGGAAGAGATCTACGAGCCGTCGCGCAAGCCGATCCGCGGCATCGGCGACTTCGCCACCGAGCAGGCCAACGTGGCCACGCAGTACACCGACTGGCTCAAGGGAGGCGACGCGGAGTCGCCGGCGCATATCGCACCGGGCGAGGGCGCGCTGATCCGGCGCGGCATGACCCTGTACGCGGTGCACCGCCCGGTGGAAGGCGCACTGCAGGTGCTGTCCGCCAAATGCACGCACCTGGGCTGCGCGGTGCACTGGAATTCTGCGGAAAAGTCCTGGGACTGCCCGTGCCACGGTTCACGTTTCTCGACCAGCGGCGAGCCGCTGCATGGCCCGGCGGTCACGCCGCTGGCGATCCTGTCGCTGCCGCGCGACTAGCCGGCCAGTTCCGCCTGGCGCCGGGCGGCCAGCAGTGCTTCCAGCGCGTCGAGCGCGAACGGCTTGGTGATGTGGGTGTCGAAGCCGCTCGTAGTGGCGCGCTCCTTGTCGTCGTCATGGCCCCAGCCGGTCGCGGCGACCAGCAGCATGTGTTCGCCCCACTGCTCCTTGCGGATCGCCTGGGCCAGCTGGTAGCCGTTCATGCCGGGCATGCCGATATCGAGGATCGCCACCTCCGGCCGCATGGTGCGCGCCAGCGTCAGCGCTTCCAGCCCGTCGCGCGCCCTGAACACCGTGTGTCCCTGCATCTCGAGGAACTGCGACAGCATGTCGACCAGGTCGCGGTTGTCGTCGGCCAGCAGGATGCTGCGCCGCTGCACCCTGACTTCGCGTACCGGTTCCTCGGGGCTGAGGCTGAAGCAGGCGCGGCGCGCGGCCGGCAGCCGTATCGTGAACTGGCTGCCGCCGCCGACCCCGGCGCTGTCCGCTTCCACGGTTCCGCCGTGCAGGTCGACCAGCCCCTTGACCAGTGCCAGGCCGATGCCCAGCCCGCCCTCGGAGCGTTCCAGCGCGGACTGCTCCTGCGAGAACATGCGGAACACATCGCGCAGCGCCTCGCGCCGCAGGCCGATGCCGTTGTCGCGCACGCTGATCGCGCAGGTGTCGCCGTCCAGCCGCGTCTCGACGGTAATGGTGCCGCCCGGGTCGGTGTACTTGGCCGCGTTCGACAGCAGGTTGGAGATCACCTGCACGATCCGCACCGGATCGGCGTCGAGCTCGATCGCGCCGTCGTGGTGCGCTACGCGCAACTGGTGCTTGCGCGCCTCGATCAGCGGGCCGGAAGTCTCGAGCGCCAGCGACACCAGCTCGTCCGCGTTCACGGCCTGCTTCTGCAGGCGCACCTGGTTCTTGGTGATGCGCGCCACGTCCAGCAGGTCGTCCAGCAGGTGCGCCATCTGCTCCACCTGGCGCGTGATCACGCCGGTGGTATGGCTGACCTGCTCGCGCCGCAGGTTGCCGCTTTCGAGCAGGCGCGCGGCCGCCCGGATCGGCGCCAGCGGGTTGCGCAGCTCGTGCGCGAGGGTGGCGATGAACTGGTCCTTGTGGTGGTCCGCCGCCAGCAGCGCCTGGCGCGCCAGGTACTGGCCGGTGACCTCGTGGCCCTGCACGAAGATGCCGACCGCTTCGCCCAGCGCGTTGATGATCGGCTGGAACACGAAGTCGAGGTAGATCTCCTCGTCGCGCCCGTCCGGATGGCTGAGCAGGTAGCGCTCGCAGCGCCCGACGTAGGGCTGGCCGGTGCGCAGCACCTGGTCGAGCCGCCCGATCACGCCCTGGCCGACCAGTTCGGGCAGCACCTCCGCGAAGCGCCGGCCGATCGCGTCGCGCCCGCCCAGCAACTGCCGGTAGGCGGCGTTTTCCATCTCATGGACATGCCCCGGGCCGCGCATCACGGCCATGAAGCCGGGCGCCTGCTCGAACATCTGGCGCATCATCTCGGCCTGGCCGCGCTGGGCGCGCTCGGATACGACTGCGGTGGTGGTTTCGTGGCACACGCCGAATACGCCCTCGATGGCGCCATCCGCGCCGCGCAGGGGGGAATACGAAAAGGTGAAATACGCCGTCTCGGGGTAGCCGTTGCGCAGCAGGTGCACTTCCATGTTCTCGAAGTGGCTGGTGCGGCCGGCGCGGGCGGCGGCCAGCAGCGGGCCGGCCTCGTCCCAGATTTCGCTCCACAGCACCGAAAAGGGCAGGCCGATGCCGGCCGGGTGGCGGCTGCCGAGGATCGGCACGTAGGCGTCGTTGTAGATGACCGTGTGCGCGGACCCCCACGCGACGAACATGGGGAAACTCGACCCGAGGATCAGGTCGACCGTGGTGCGCAGGGCGACGGGCCAGGCATCGACGGGGCCGAGCGGGGTCGTTTCCCATGCATAGCGGCGGACCAGGTCCGCCATTCCCCCAGGATGAACAGTCATGCCTATCCTTTTAGTTTTTTTCTGCCCGGATGAGTTTAATCCGATTCCCCGACAAAACCCCTCGATATTTCAATCGTGCGCACCCCCCCTGTGGCTCAAGCCGGGATCCTCGATGTAGCTTGCGGCGCGCGGGCGCGAATGTTGGTAGCATCGGTGGGGTCAAGGCAAGCGAGGTATACATGAGCGGTCCAACGATCAGCAAGAGCCCGTTCGGGCGGGCGCCGGACGGCGCCGAAGTCTCCCTCTACACGCTGCGCAACAGCCAGGGGCTGGCGGTCAGGGTGACCAACTATGGCGGGATCATCACGGCGATCGAGGTCCCCGGCGCGGACGGCAAGCCGGTCAATGTCACGCCCGGCTTCGACAGCATCGAGCCCTACCTGGAAGGGACGCCGTATTTCGGCGCGCTGGTGGGCCGCGTCGCGAACCGCATCGCACACGGCAAATTCGCGCTCGACGGCGCCGAATACCGGCTGCCCCTGAACGACGGCCACCACCACCTGCACGGCGGCACCCACGGTTTCGACAAGGTGGTGTGGGAGTCCGCGCCCTATGAGCGGCAGGGCGTGCCCGGCTTGCGCCTGCACTATGTCTCGAACGATGGCGAGCAGGGCTATCCGGGCAATCTGGACGTGGTCGTCACCTATGAGCTCACCGAGGCGGGCGAGCTGCGCATCGATTTCTGCGCCACCACCGACCGCGCCACCCCGGTCAACCTGACTTCCCACACCTACTTCAACCTGGCAGGCGGCGGCTCCATCCTCGACCACGAGCTGGAACTGTTTGCCAGCCATTTCACGCCGGTGGACGCGGACCTGATCCCGACCGGGGAAATCGTCCCGGTCGAAGGCACCCCGTTCGACTTCCGCACGCCGCACCGGATCGGCGAGCGCATCGGCGCGGCGCACCCGCAGCTGCAGCATGGCGGCGGCTATGACCACAATTTCGTGCTGCAGCAGGGGACTGCTGGCGGCGCCCCGGGCGCGCCCGACAAGGGAACGGTGTCGTCGGCGCAGCTGGACGGGCTGGCTGGCGCCAGCCAGCCGCCGGAAGCGCCGGGCACGGTCGCTTCGGCCGACCTGGACGGGCTGGGCGGTGCGGCGCACGCAAAACCGATGCGGCTGGCGGCGCGGGTACGCGATCCGCAATCGGGACGGGTACTGGAGATGTATACGCAGGAACCGGGCGTGCAGTTCTACAGCGGGAACATGCTGGACGGCTCGCTCGGATTCGCCCACCGCAGCGGCTTCTGCCTGGAGCCGCAGCACTTCCCGGACTCGCCCAACCATCCCGGCTTCCCGCCGATCATCCTGCGGCCCGGCGAAACCTACCGCACCGCCACCATCTACCGCTTCCGCTGAAGCGGGCGGGAAGGGCAGCTCAGGCCAGCGCTTCCCTGGCTGCTTCTTCCGGCGTCAGGCCATCGTAGAACTGGTCCGTAAACCATTCGATCTGCTCTTCGATATGGTCCTGTGCCTGCGTGACGGTGGCGCCGCCGGCCACCAGGAATCCTTCCACCTCGATGCACCAGTGGATGAGCGCGAGCGTCTCCTCGTCGAGTGCTTCCTTTTGCCTGGCCATGGTGTTCCCCTTCCTTCGTCAATTCCGGCCAACCGACACGATTAGCTTGCCGCACCATTTTACAGGTGCGCGGTGCGCCGGGGCCGGACGCCACGTTCGCGCGGGAGCTTGCGCAAAGGCAAACTCCTGCCGCGCAGTTTGCGCAAGATTGCGATGACCGTCCACCACTCGCAGGGAGCGCACATGAAACTGACGAAAACCGTGCTGGCAGCCGCACTCGCGGTCGCCGTAATCGATGTGCATGCGGCCGCACAGGCGCCGCGCATGGCTTCTCCCGCGATCCGCGCCGCGCAGTCCGACGCCCGGCTGCTGGCCGCCATGGCCGACAAGCGCCCCGCGCTCGGCCTGGACGCCGACCACGGCCACCGTGTCTCGCACCACCATCCGGGTGCGGAAGGAACCCAGGTGGTACGCATCGACCACACCTACAAGGGCGTGCGGGTGTTCGGATCGGAGTCGCTGGTGGTAACCAACGCCGCCGGCCGCGTCGTCAGCGAGACCGTCCACGACCGCCGCTCCGGCCTTGGCAAGGGCAAGGCCAACCTGCTCGGGCAGGCCACCGCCTCGTTCGACGTGAAGCCGACCCTGTCGGCCGGGGAGGCGATCGAACGCGCCGGCCGCGGCATCGAGCCGAAGCGCTTCGCCGCGGCGCCGCCGCAAGCGGAGCTGATTGTCTACCCGCTGGTGCGCACCGAGCGCGTGAAGGAGGCGGCGGACAAGCGCGAGGAGGACCTGAATGCGCTCGACGTGGTCGATGTGGTCACCGGTTACGAGCTGGCCTGGTATGTCCGTTCACGCTACGTGGTCGGCAGCCGGCCGGTGTACCGCGACAGCATCGTCAGCGCGCGTGACGGCAGCATCCTGGCCGAATGGGACGCGCTGCAGACCGCCGAGGGGGTCGGCCACAGCCAGTACAACGGCAAGGTGCCACTCCACACCACCCCGGCCGGCGCGATGTTCCGCATGATCGACCCGACCCGCGGCAGCGGCGGCAGTTTCGGTGGGCTGGCGATCACCAACGCCGACCACGGCAACGCGACCGGCGAGGTGTACACGCATACCGAGAATATCTGGGGCGACGGCAAGCAGTTCGTGGAAGGCGGCAGCACCAGCGGCGTCAACGGCCAGACCGCCGCCGTGAATGCGATGTGGGGCATGGCGAACACCTACGACATGCTCAAGCGCACGCTGAACTGGCACTCGCTGGACGGCAAGGATACCGCCACCCACATCAACGTCCACGTCAACAAGGCGTATGACAACGCCTACTACGACGACTCCTGCCGCTGCATGTCGATCGGCGACGGCGACATGTTCTACAACCTCGGATCGATCGACGTGATCGGCCACGAGATGTCGCATGGCGTCACTGCCGCCACCGCGCGCCTGCTGTACTTTGCGGAATCGGGCGGCCTGAACGAATCGAGCTCGGACATCATCGGCGAGGTGGTCGAATCTTACGCGCGCAACGGCGGCACCGGCGACGGCATCCCGGCAGGCGGCAACGACTGGTCGCTCGGGAAGGAGATCGCGCGCGACGGCGTGCCGCTGCGCTGGATGCACAAGCCCTCGCTGGACAAGCGCAGTCCGGACGCCTGGAGCAGTTCCCTGAAAGGGCTGGACGTCCACTACAGCAGCGGGCCGAACAACCGCATGTTCTACTTCCTGTCGCAGGGCTCGGACGCCACGCCCACCAGCGAGTCGTACAGCAAATACCTGACCGGCAAGCCGGCGGCGATGACCGGCATCGGCATGGACAAGGCCTACCGCATCTGGTTCATGGCCCTGACCACCAAGTTCACCATGATCACCAACTACGCCGATGCGCGCAAGAAGATGATCCAGGCCGCCCAGGAGTTGTACGGCAAGGGCAGCGCCGAGGAAGTGGCGGTGACGCGCGCCTATGCCGCGATCAATGTGGGCAAGGACATCGACGAGCCGACAGTGCGCCAGCTCTAGCCGGCGCTTGCGGGTGTGGCGATCACGATGGCAGGGGGACTGGCAGCTGGCGCGGGCGTGAGGACGAAGAACAGCACTGCCGCGCCGAACGCCGCGCCGGCCAGCAGGGTAAGGATTTTTTTCATGCCGCCAGCGTAGAACGCCGCTGGCGGGCCGGTCTGTACGCTGCCGAACTGTCGACCGCGCCGCCGGCTACAATGCCGGCATGGCCACCTACCGCATTTCGCTGGAACGCACCGGCGCCGTCTTCGAAGCCCGCGACGACGAGCCGCTGCTGCGCGCGGCCGAACGGGCCGGCGTGGCGCTGCCCGGCTCCTGCCGCAACGGCACCTGCCGCACCTGTATCCACCTGCTGCGCGCCGGCGCCATCGAATACCTGGTCGAGTGGCCCGGCCTCACCCGCGAGGAGAAGGCCGCAGGACTGGTCCTCCCGTGCGTCGCCGTGCCGCGCTCCGATATCGTGCTGGCCGCGGCGTAAGCGATGTGCGCGCACGATTGGAGCTTCCGTTAGCGCCGCGATTTCATGCATGCTAGTCTCCGACTGAACGCGCGGGCGGTCCGCGCTTCGCAACCCAGGAGGATCGACAAATGGCGCAATCGAAATCGGGCGGCAACCAGGGCAGCAGGCAGTCGGACCAGACGCAGGCACAGACCGAGGCCGGCTCCGGCGGCAAGACCAGCAAGAGCAGCCGCAACCACAAGGCCAACGTGAAAGCCGGGTCGATCAAGGGCGCCGGCGGCGGCGCCAAGCAGAAGCAGGGCCGCTAGCAGGCCAGCGCGGCGGCAGGCCGAGCCGGGCCGCCGGTCATTTTAAAAGCAGAGGTAACGGATGAACGAACCACAGCGCGACGCGCACCAGACACCCGATCCCGAGATCCCGCCGCCGGAAAAGCAGCCGCCACAACCGGACGACGTGCCGCCGCCGGAGTACGCGCCGGTGAAAGAGCCGACCCCGCCGGAACCGCCGATCCGGGCATCGCGGCGCTGATCTCTTCATCCCCGGCCGCTGGCGGCGCAGTGGCGGGAACGCTGCCGCGTCCGCCGCCAGGCTGTCCGGCCCTGCAGTGCGCTAGTCTTCCGCGGCCTCGCGTGGAACATCGTCCTTTTCGCGCTTGACCAACTCGCTTACAATCTCGTCCGTCTCCTGCTCTCCCGGCGTTTTCTCTCCGCTTCCGATATCGGCTTCGTCCAGCATGGCATGTGCTTGTGCCGGATCGGGGAAGGGTTTGTTTGGTTTCATTGCTGGCTGCTCCACTCGCAAAATATGTCACCAAAATGTAGCAGCGCGTATCGAACATTGGCGCGCTGTAGAAACGGTGAATTTGTGTTGTGGGCTAGCTACAGCGGGCGCATTGAATTGAAGAATGTGTGTGTGACATCACACAATGCTGTCATATTCGGTTCCTATAATTGGGTCATATTGAATGACAACCTTTTATGGAGCGGAGTAACGACATCATGGGCAATTCCCTGCACAACAAAATCTACCTTGGTCGCACTCCGGTGCTCGGTTCGCGCAAGGCCCAGACGGCCGTTGCGATCGGAACGATGGTGGCAATTGCCCTGGCCTGGTTAGCCGTGAGGATGTATCGTTAATTGGAAGCAAAATTAAGTGGTGACGAGTTCGACGCGCTCGAACTCCTGCGACGCGGCGCAAAATCCGTGCGTGCGAATGCATGCGTGGGCCGCAACGCAAAACGCCTGTCCGGACTGAAGCTGGTCAAGGTCGACCGTGGCGACATGGCGGTCCTGACCGACAAGGGCAACGAAGTGCTGTTCCTGCGCCGCTGCGTGAATGCGCTGCGCGCGCTGGCTGCGGATCCGGCAAGTGCCGTCGAGCCTGACGTGGCGGCATTCCTGATGCGCAAATCGCACATCGTGGAGCGGGCCGAAGGCGGCTTCCAGGTGACGCCGCGTGGCCAGGAGTCGCTGGCCGACATCGATCGCGAATAGGACAGAGGTAAAAAAAGCGGGGCCGGCCAGCAGATGCTGGCCGGCCCCGTTTTCGTTGGGCGGCAGTCGGCGTCAGCGCGGCTGGAAGCCGTCAGCCGTAATGTCGAGCTCCGTCACCGTGCCGTACTTCTGCGCGACCTTGCGGATCTTCGCGGCATTACCGATCAGGACCATCTGCAGGTCCTTGCGCGGGAAGTGCTTGTCCACCAGCGTACGTGCGCGCGCCGGCGTCAGGCTGTCGACGTCGCGCATGAAATTGTCGATCTGTGCGCGGCCCAGGTCCGACACGAACATCTCCCCCAGCAGTCCGGCCAGCTGCGCGCTGGTCTCGAAGC
>DASWYE010000206.1:0-5649 GCA_036405115.1 Telluria sp.
GTGCGAACTCCTCGGGTATGGCCCCGCCATCGCTGAAAGATTCGCTCCACAGTCTCATAGCGCCTCCTGGTCTCCCCTATTTATATATGACAGCGTGCCGCGCTCGCGGTTCACCTGGCCGCATTGACGCCGGTCGTGCCGGCCGCCGGAGGCGCGACTTGCAGCCAGAATGTGACGGGGCCGTCGTTGGTGAGGGAAACCTGCATGTCGGCTCCAAACCGGCCCGTCTGGACGATGCCATGCTTTGCGCGTGCCTGTCGCACAAAATGGTCAAACAGGCGTTCGCCTTCGGCGGGGCTGGCCGCGGGGGAGAACGAGGGACGGGTACCGCTTTTCGTGTCGGCCGCCAGCGTGAACTGCGGCACCAGCAGCAGGCCGCCGCCGACGTCGGCCACGCTGCGGTTCATCTTGCCGGCATCGTCGGAGAACACGCGGTAGCCGAGCAGTTTGGCCAGCAGCGCGTCGGCTTCGCGTTCGGTGTCGCCGCGCTCGGCACAGACCAGCACCATCAGGCCGGGGCCGATGGCGCCGAGGGTGTCGCCGCCGACCACCACATCGGCACGGGTGACCCGCTGGAGCAGGCCGATCATGCGGACAGCGTCACGCGCGCGAACTTGCGCTTGCCCACCTGGATGACGAAGGTGCCGGCCTGCAGTTGCAGGGCCTTGTCGCTGACCACCGCGCCGTCGACCCGCACCCCGCCCTGGTCGACCATGCGCATCGCCTCGGAGGTCGAGACGCACAGGCCGGCCTGCTTGAGCAGCTGGGCCACGCCTTGCGGCGCGCCGGACAGCGCCACTTCCGGCACGTCGTCCGGGATGCCGCCTTTGGAGCGGTTGACGAAATCGGCCAGCGCGTCGTCGGCCGCCCGGGCGCTGTGGAAGCGCGTGACGATTTCCTTGGCGATCGCCACTTTGGCGTCGCGCGGGTTGGCGCCGCCCTCCACTTGCGCCTTCACGGCGGCGATGTCGGACAGCGAGCGCCACGACAGCAGCTCGTAATAACGCCACATCATGGTGTCGGAGATGCTCATCACCTTGGCGAACATGGTGTTGGCCGGTTCGGTAATGCCGATGTAGTTGTTCTTGGACTTGGACATCTTGTCGACGCCGTCCAGACCTTCCAGCAGCGGCATGGTCAGGATGCACTGCGGCTCCTGCCCGTAGTCCTTCTGCAGCTCGCGGCCAACCAGCAAGTTGAATTTCTGGTCCGTTCCACCCAGCTCAAGGTCCGATTTCAAAGCGACCGAATCATAGCCCTGCATCAAAGGGTAGAGGAACTCGTGGACGGATATTGGAGTCCCACTCTTGAAACGCTTGGTGAAGTCGTCGCGCTCCATCATGCGCGCCACGGTGTAGCGCGAGGCCAGCTGGATCATGCCGCGCGCGCCCAGCGGGTCGGACCACTCCGAGTTGTAGCGGATTTCCGTCCGGGCCGGATCCAATACCAGCGATGCCTGCTTGAAGTAGGTCATCGCATTGCTTTCAACCTGCTCGCGCGTCAGCGGCGGGCGCGTGACGTTGCGGCCGGACGGGTCGCCGATCATCGAGGTGAAGTCGCCAATCAGGAAAATCACCTGGTGGCCGAGGTTTTGCAGCTGGCGCATCTTGTTCAGCACCACGGTATGGCCCAGGTGCAGGTCGGGCGCGGTCGGGTCGAGGCCGAGCTTGATCCGCAGCGGCACGCCGGTCTTTTCCGAGCGCGCCAGCTTTTGCGCGAATTCGGATTCGATCAGCAGCTCGTCGACCCCGCGCTTGGTGATGGCCAGCGCTTCCTGGACGGAATCGGTGAGCGGAAGGGCCTTTGGGGACGCTGTTGTAGAGGTCATAAGCTGCGTTTATCGGTTGATAACAAATGAGAGTTTTTCTGGGAAAGCCGGCGGACTGGGGTATAATGCCTGCTCCTTCAATGTTGCCGTATATAAACTCTGACAACAACAAGAAAACGAGACGGTTAGTCCTCTGGGACGTTCAAGCGGCAAATTTTAACTGATTGCATGAACCCTACAAAACAAATCACAGGCAAACGCTGGACCGGCCTGCTAGGTACGACACGGAAGGCGCGTATCATCAGCGCCACCGCGATCTCCCTCGCCGCTTGTGCTTTCGGGGCTGCAGGAGTTGCGCCAATGGCACCCGTCCCGGAAGACATCCCGGTGCGTTCGATTGCCCAGGAACTTGAACTGCCCGACCTGGCAGACCAGATCAGCGCGCTCCAGCAAACCGAGCACACCTTTGTCCAGGAAGAACGCGTCCGCCCGGGCGACACCCTCGGCTCGCTGCTGAACCGCCTCGGCGTGGACGACCCGGCTGCGCTCGCCTTCATCAAGTCGGACAGCATCGGCCGCGGTTTCATCCAGCTCAAGACCGGCAAGCGCGTGCAGGCCCAGGTGAACGAGGCCGGCGAACTGCAGTGGCTGCGCGCCAGCGTGTTCGACGGCCGCGACAACCCGCTCAAAACCATTTCGATCACCCGCCAGGGCGAAAAGTTCGTCTCCGGCGAGGCACCAGCGAAGCTGGAGCGCCGTATCGAAATGCGCGCACGGACCATCACCTCGTCGCTGTACGCCGCCACCGACTCGGCCGGCGACGGCGGCCGCCTGCCGGACTCGATCACGGCGCAGATCATCGAGATGTTCTCGACCAACATCGACTTCCGCTCGGACCTGCGGCGCGGCGACAGCTTCAACGTGGTCTACGAAACCTTCTGGCAGGACGGCGAGATGGTACGCACCGGCCGCATCCTGGCCGGCGAATTCATCAACCGCGGCACCCCCTACCAGTCGGTCTGGTTCGAAGGCCCGAACGGCAAGGACGGCGGCTATTACAGCTTCGACGGCAAGGCGCTCAAGCGCGCCTTCCTGAAGTCGCCGCTGGCGTTCTCGCGTATCTCGTCCGGCTTCTCGATGCGCAGCCACCCGCTCTCGGGCAAGTGGAAAGCGCACAAGGGCATCGACTTCGCGGCATCGCTCGGCACCCCGATCCGGGCGGCAGGCGACGGCGTGATCGAAAGCGCGGGCAGGGCCGGCGGCTACGGCAACCTGGTCGTGATCAAGCACTGGGCCAACTACCAGACCGCATATGCGCACATGAGCCGCTTTGCGCCGGGCATCCGCCGCGGCACCAAAGTCAGCCAGGGCGACCTGATCGGCTACGTCGGCTCGACCGGCTGGTCCACCGGCCCGCACCTGCACTACGAGTTCCGCGTTGGCGGCAAGCAGGTCGACCCGACCAAGATCTCGATGACCGCGCAGGCGCCGCTGTCGCCGGCCGAACTGGCCCGCTTCCGCATGGTGTCGGCGGACATGATGCACCGCTTCGGGCTGCTGCGGCCGAACACCAACTCGGCGCTTGCGATGCGCTAAAATCGAAGCCGCCTCCGGGCGGCTTTTTTTATGCCCGGGGGACTGTCCCCAAGGGACTGTCCCCTGCTTTTGCGTGCTGACCGTTTTAGAGGCCGGGGACAGTACTGCCGCCTTGGCGCGCAGGGACAGTCCCCTTGACGCGCAACCTACACTTCAGGATTCATGGGCTCTTCACTTTTTATTGGTTTGATGTCCGGCACCAGCATGGACGGCGTGGATGGCGTGCTGGCCGACTTCGGCAACGGCAGCATCACTACCATCGCGAGCGCGTTCGCGCCCTTCCCCGCTGAACTGCGCGAGAGCCTGATGCTATTGCAGTCGCAGAGTCCGAACGAGCTGGAACGGGAAGCGCTCGCGGCCAACGCGCTGGCGCAGGTGTATGCGCGCTGCGTGGAGGAGCTGCGCCCGCACGCCAAAGGTGCGATTGCCGCGGTATGCGCGCACGGCCAGACCATCCGCCACCGGCCCGAGCTGGGCTTCACGCGCCAGACCAACAACCCCGCCCTGCTGGCGGAGCTGACCGGCATCGACGTGGTGGCCGACCTGCGCAGCCGCGACGTCGCGGCCGGCGGCCAGGGCGCGCCGCTGGTTCCCGCCTTCCACCAGGCCATGTTCGGCAAGCCGGGCGAGACGCGCGTGCTGGTCAACATCGGCGGCATCGGCAATATCAGCGTGCTGCGGGGCGATGGCCGCGTGAGCGGCTTCGACACCGGTCCGGGCAATGTGCTGATGGACCTGTGGATCGCTCAGCACCAGGGCAAGGCGTACGACGCGGGCGGCGCGTGGGCAGCCACCGGCACGGTGGACCCGGACCTGCTGGCACTGATGCTGGAGGAGCCCTACTTCGCGCTGCCGGCGCCGAAGAGCACCGGACGCGACCTGTTCCACCAGCAGTGGCTGGATGCGATGGTGGCGAAGCGGCCGGGCGTGGCGCCACAGGACGTGCAGGCGACGCTGACGCGCCTGACCGCGGTCTCGATCGCGCGCGCGATCATCGCCGAAACGGCGCAGGTGGGTGCGGTGTATGTGTGCGGAGGCGGCGCCTATAACGACGCGCTGCTCGCTGCGATCGCGCAGGAACTGGGGGGGCAAGTGGCGGTGCAGTCCACCGACGTGCTGGGCGTGGCGCCCAACCATGTGGAAGCTTTGGCGTTCGCCTGGCTGGGCTACCGCTTCGCCAACCGGCAAGCGGGCAACCTGCCCGCCGTCACCGGGGCGAAAGGGCTCCGCGTGCTGGGAGCCCTGTATCCGGCTTAAACCGAGAAGGAGGACCCGCAGCCGCAGGTCGAGCTGGCGGTCGGGTTCTTGATGACGAACTGGGCGCCTTCAAGGTCGTCCTTGTAGTCGATCTCGGCGCCCACCAGGTACTGGTAGCTCATCGAGTCGATCAGCAGCTGGACGCCGTTCTTGACCATGGTGGTGTCGTCGTCGTTGACGATTTCATCGAAGGTGAAGCCGTACTGGAAACCGGAGCAGCCGCCGCCCTGCACGAACACGCGCAGCTTCAGGTCTGGATTGCCTTCTTCCTCGATCAGCTGGGCCACCTTCTCGGCCGCCGCATCGGTGAAGTTGATTGGCGCCGGCATTTCTGCGACTGCATTCATGTGATACTCCTACTTGGGAACAATTTACGCCATTATAGTCGCTCGGCGCGTTTCACGCTCCTGCAGCGACCCCGGCAAGCGGCTCGGCCACCAGGTGGAAAACCGGCTCGTCCGGCTCGTGATGGGTCAATGTTCCCGTCACCAGCGCGCCGCCGTGCATTTCCAGCATCTTGTAGTGGACATTCCCTACAATGCGGCCCTTTGGCTGTAATTCAAGTAGTTCCGTACAGAAAACCGAACCTTCGATCACGCCGTTGACCACCACGTTGGCGCAATGGACTTCGCCTTCGATATGGGCGTGCTCGCTTACCACCAGCACGCAGTCCGGACCCTCGGCGGCGATCACGTTGCCGTGCACCTCGCCATCCACCCGCAAGCCGCCCGAAAATTTCAGGTCGCCCTCGATGCGCGCCGAGGCGGCGACCAGGCTCTCGATTTCGTTCTTTGCAGTACGTCCGAACATGGTGGGCTCCCGGTTGAGTCATTGCTCATGCAAAATCGACCATTTCTTTGAGCAATTTACCCGTTCCGAACGCACGGAGTTTGACCTGCGTCTATGGCGAGCTGATCCGGAAACGGGAAGGGGACAGTCCCCTTCCCTTACGGCAGCAGCGCGAGCTGGGTCAGGCCGGTGGTTTCGTCCAGGCCGAACATCAGGTTCATGCACTGCACCGCCTGCCC
>DASWYE010000207.1:0-22177 GCA_036405115.1 Telluria sp.
GGGAGTCACATCCCTCAGTTCAACAGCGCCTGCGCAAACTCGCGTGCGTTGAAGGTTTCCAGGTCTTCGAGCTTTTCACCGACGCCGATGAAGTAGATCGGCACCGGCCGCTCGCGCGCGATGGCGCAGACCACGCCGCCCTTGGCCGTGCCGTCGGCCTTCTGCACCACGCGCTTGATCTTCCGGAGCTCTTCCATCAGGTGCAGCTGCGTCGGCAGGCGGCCGGCGGTGTCGATCATCACCACGTCCATGCCGCGGGCCTTGCCCGACTGGACCGCGTCGAAAGCGACGGCGGCCGGGTCGCCGGACTCCTGCGAGATCACGGTGACGTTATTGCGGCGGCCCCATACCATCAGCTGCTCCCGCGCGGCGGCGCGGAAGGTGTCGCCTGCAGCGAGCAGGACCGACTGCTCGTAGCTTTGCATGTGCTTGGCGAGCTTGCCGATAGTCGTGGTCTTGCCGGCGCCATTGACGCCGGCGATCATCATGACGAGCGGCTCGTAGCGGCCCAGTTCGAGCGGCTTTTGCAGCGGCGTGAGCATCTCGACCATCAGCGCCTTGAGCGCGCCCTTGACCTCGGCCGCATCGAGCAGCTTCTCTTCCTTGACCTTCCTGCGCAGTTGCGTGAGCAGGTGGTCGGTGGCATCGACGCCGGCATCGGCCATCAGCAGGGCCGACTCCAGCTCATCGTAGAGGTCCTCGTCGATCTTGGCGCCGACGAACAGCAGCGTGAGATTGGAGGAAGTCTTGGACAGGCCCGCCTTCAGGCGCGCCATCCACGACAGCTTGCGCTCCGACTCAGGAACTGGTTTCGGTGCCGGCTCCTCCGGCATGCCGCCGAACGACGGCGCAGCCGCCGGAACCGGTGCTGGAGCTGGAGCAGGAACAGGAACAGGAGTAGCAACAGGAGCTGGAGCTGGAGCCGGAGCCGGAGCCGGAGCCGGAGCCGGAGTTGGAGCTGGAGCCGGAGCAGGAGCCGGAGCAGGAGCAGGAGTTGGAACCGGAACCGGAACCGGAGCAGGAGTTGGAGCCGGAACCTGGGGAGGGGCTGGTGCTGGCGCAGGTGTCGGCGTTGGGGCGGCAGCCGGAATGGTGGCGCCTACGGAGCCATACCTGCGGCCGTGGCCCTGCTGCTGCGGTGCTTCGGTAACTGGCTGGACAGCTGGAGCTGCGGCGACTTCTGGAACAGCAGCGGGAGCTGATGGCTCGACCGGTGCGGTTGCTGGAACTTCGGGTTCGGGCTTTTTTCTTTTAAAGAAGCTAAACATTGGGTCAATCGTGGAGGGAGCTGCGGGGCGTGCTGCCATGCGGCGCACGACAAAAGAACCGCGCGTATTTTACCAGAGCGTCAAGCACGCTCCCGCGCTGTAACAACGCCATTCGGAAAACACCCCGAAGGTGCCTGACCCCGTTTCTGGTTTGTCCGACAAAATTTGTCGGACAAGTCCGGAAGCGCTTATTTGCCGGCGGCTTTCGCGGCGGCGTGGATGGCGTCCAGCGTCAGGTTCGGGGTGATCAGGTTGCCGTCGTAGCGCAATTCGATTACGGCAGGGAGCGATTGCTCGCGGGTATGGGCGAGGGCGCGCGCCAGCGCGGGGGCGAATTCGGCAGTCCTGGTGACGACTTCGCCGTGGGCGCCGTATGCCTTCGCCAGCGCGGCGAAGTCGGGGTTGTGCAGCGTGGTGCCCGAAACGCGCCCCGGATAGTCGCGCTCCTGGTGCATGCGGATGGTGCCGTACATGCTGTTATTGAATACGATGATGATCAGGCCAGCCTTGTATTGCACTGCCGTCGCGAGCTCCTGGCCGTTCATCATGTATTCGCCGTCGCCGGCGAAGGTCACGACGGTGCGCTCGGGGTTGACGATCTTGGCGGCGACGCCCGACGGTACGCCATAACCCATGGCGCCATTGGTCGGGGCGAGCTGGGTGCGCATGCCGCCATAACGGTAGAAGCGGTGCGCCCACGATGCGTAGTTGCCGGCGCCGTTAGTGAGGATGGTGTCGCGCGGGACCGCGGCCATCAGGTCCTGCACCAGCTGCCACAGGTCGAGCGGGGCGCCGCCGTCCTTGAATACCGGCGGCTGCTGTTGGTAGGCGGCCAGTTCGGCCTTCGCTTGTTCGACGGTGTGGCGCCAGGCGCTGGCATCCACCGGCTGCATGGCGGCCAGCATGGCGCAGGCTTGCGGCGCGCCGCTGTTGATCATGAGGTCGGCCTGGTAGACGCTGCCCAGTTCTTCTGCGTCCGCATGGAAGTGGACCAGGCGCTGCTGCGGCACCGGGGAGGCAAGCAGGGTGTAGCCGCCGGTGGTCATTTCGCCCAGGCGCGGGCCGATGGCGATCACGAGGTCGGCGTTCTTCACGCGCGCGGCCAGCTTCGGGTTGATGCCGATGCCGACGTCGCCAATGTAGTTTGGATGGGCGTTGTCGAGCAGGTCCTGGAAGCGGAAGGTGCAGCCAACCGGCAGGCTGTTCGCTTCGGCGAAGCGGCGAAGGTCGGCGCACGCCTGTTCGTTCCAGGTTCCTCCGCCCAGCAGGACGACAGGGCGCTGCGCTTCGGCCAGCATGCCGCGCAGGGTGTCGATCTGCGCTGCGGACGGCGCCGCCTGCACCGGCTGGTAGCGGCGCGTGTCGGCCACGTCGGCCATGGTGGTCAGCATGTCTTCCGGCAGGGCGAGGACCACCGGACCGGGACGGCCGCTGGTCGCAACCTGGAACGCGCGCGCCATGTATTCGGGGATGCGGTCGGCACGGTCGATCTGCGCGACCCACTTGGCCATCTGGCCGTACATGCGGCGGTAGTCGATTTCCTGGAATGCTTCGCGGTCGATGAAGTCGTTGCCGACCTGGCCGATGAACAGGATCATCGGGGTCGAGTCCTGGTAGGCGGTGTGCACGCCGATCGAGGCGTTGGTGGCGCCCGGTCCGCGGGTGACGAAGCAGATGCCCGGCTTGCCGGTCATTTTTCCGTAGGCTTCGGCCATGAACGCGGCGCCACCCTCCTGGCGGTTGATGATGAAGCGGATGCCCGAATCGTGCAGCGCGTCGAGTACGTCCAGGTAGCTTTCGCCGGGCACGCCGAAGGCGGTGTCCACGCCGTGAACTTGGAGGGCATCGACCAGGATCTGGCCGCCGGAGCGAAGGTTTTGCGTCATGTTGTGTGCCTGCGGTTGGGTGGGCCAAAAGAGCCGATTCTGGAGGATTCTATGCCAGTGAGCGGGAGATGGGCTTGCAAAATGGCGACATTGAATTTCAAAATCGCCATTTGCATAACGCGGGGGGCGGCGGGCTTGCGATTCCTCGGTATGGGGCCCCGCGTAGTGCCGCCTTGGCGCGGGGATGGAGGGGCGGTGGGGTATAATTACGGCTGATGCGAGCCAGACAGCCGCTGGTCGACGCAAGTCGGCGGGAGGAAGGTCCGGACTCCATAGAGCAGGGTGACGGTTAACGGCCGTCCGCCGAAAGCCCTCGGGTATAAGGCGAGGAATAGGGCCACAGAGACGAGCGTATTAAGTTACGGTGAAACGCGGTAACCTCCACCTGGAGCAATTCCAAATAGGCACGCGTTGAGGTGACTCGCTGAGCGTGCGGGTAGGAAGCTTGAGCGCCGGAGTAATTCGGCGCCTAGAGGAATGGCTGTCATAGCGCAAACCGCAAGGGGCGCGCCGTAACAGAATCCGGCCTATCGGCTCGCATCAACTTATTCTGCAGGATGATATGACTGAATACATCCTCGCCCTCGACCAGGGCACCACCAGTTCGCGCGCGATCCTGTTCGACCATGCGGGCCGGCCCCACGGGATCGCGCAGCAGGAATTCCCCCAGCATTATCCCCATCCCGGTTGGGTCGAACACCATCCCGAAGACATCTGGGCCAGCCAGCTCGCGGTGGCGCAGCGCGTCCTGCGCGAGTACGGCGTGCGCGCCTCGCAGGTCGCTGCCATCGGCATCGCCAACCAGCGCGAGACCACGCTGCTGTGGGATCGCGGCACCGGAGAGGCGGTTGGGCCGGCGATCGTGTGGCAGGACCGGCGCACGGCGCCCGAGTGCGACCGCCTGCGCGATGCCGGCCACGCGCCGCGCATCCACGCGCTCACCGGCCTGGAACTCGATCCCTATTTTTCGGCGACCAAGCTGGCCTGGATGCTCGAACACGTGCCAGGAGCGCGGGTGCGGGCGGAGCAGGGCACGCTGTGCTTCGGCACGGTGGACAGCTGGCTGGCGTACCGCCTCACCGGCCGCCACGTCACCGACACCAGCAATGCATCGCGCACGATGCTATTCAATATCCATGACCTGTGCTGGGACGATGGCTTGCTGGCGCTGTTCGGCATTCCGCGCGCGGTGCTTCCGGAAGTCGTTCCGTCGTCGGGAGAGATCGGGCGCACGCACGCCGGCTTGTTTGGCGATCCGATACCGGTGTCGGGCATGGCGGGCGACCAGCAGGCCGCCACGTTCGGTCAGGCCTGCCACAAGCGCGGCATGGTCAAGAACACCTACGGCACCGGGTGCTTCATGCTGATGCATGCCGGTGCGCACGCGCCGCGCTCGCACAACCGCCTGCTGTCCACGGTCGGATGGCGCATCGATGGCGCCACCGATTACCTGCTCGAGGGGAGCGTTTTCATGGCGGGCGCCACTATCCAGTGGCTGCGCGATGGCCTCGGCATCATTTCCAGCTCGGCGGAAGTCGAGGCGCTGGCGCAAACGGTGCCGGACAACGGCGGCGTATGCCTCGTCCCCGCGTTCGCGGGACTGGGCGCGCCGCACTGGGACCCGTACGCGCGCGGGGCGCTGGTCGGCATGACGCGGGGGACCACGCGCGGGCACATCGCGCGCGCGGCGGTGGAGGCGATCGCCTACCAGAGCGCAGAGCTGCTCGATGCGATGCGTCGCGACGCGTCCTGCGAGGTGAGCGAAGTGCGCGCGGACGGCGGCGCCGCGCGCAACGATGCGCTGATGCAGTTCCAGGCAGACCTGCTCGGCGTGCC
The DNA here is from genome assembly GCA_036405115.1 of Telluria sp. Lineage (GTDB taxonomy): Bacteria > Pseudomonadota > Gammaproteobacteria > Burkholderiales > Burkholderiaceae_D > Telluria. Next base: position 4,991 of record DASWYE010000207.1, read on the forward strand.
AGTGGTCCGTCCCGGGGTGACCGAGACCACTGCGCTCGGCGCAGCCTGGCTGGCCGGCCTGGCCTGCGGCTTCTGGGATTCGCGCGAGGAGATCGCTGCGCAGTGGCAGGCGCAGCGCACATTCGAGCCGGCCATCGGCGATGCCCGGCGCCAGGAACTCATGGCGCAATGGCAGCGCGCGGTAGCCCGATCACTGGACTGGGCAGCGCCCGCCTGAGCCGCTATACTCATTCCAGCACGCACCCGGTCATGCGTGCACGCTGTTGGACGCCGCTCCAGATTCGCCAGCCATGTTGCACGGAACTGACCTCCCGTAAATATTTTTCGGCTGCGCCTCCCCCTGAAATCCCCGCAAAACACATGTGCACACATGAGATAGCACTTTCAGTGTGTCTTATAAGTGCTTAATTTGATGTGATATTTTCTGCGCACCCAACTTCAGCGAAGTGCGCTAAGTCTTTGGTTTCATTGAAAAAATTCCCGTTTTCGATTGGTGAAAACGCTTGACCCTTGGAATTGCTTAATCTAAAGTGGGAAAACGTGTGAAAAAGTGTCGTTTTGTGGAGCAACAAGCCGCGACATGCACCGGACACCGTATTTACAATGAACCCCACAGGCCAAGGCTAAACAGTGTTTCAAGGCGCTTCAGCGATCAATCTCGATGCGAAAGGCAGGATGTCCATCCCTGCCAAGCATCGTGACGCGCTGCAAGTGCAGTGCGACGGACGCCTGACGCTGACCAAGCACCCGGAAGGGTGCCTGCTGTTCTTCCCGCGCCCGGTGTGGGAGCAGCACCGCGAACAGATCTCCAAGTGGCCGATGTCGGCCCGCGCCTGGCAGCGCATCTTTCTCGGGAACGCGGTCGACGTCGAGATGGACTCGGCCGGCCGCATCCTGATCTCGCCCGAACTGCGCGCCGCCGTTGGCCTGTCCAAGGATGTCATGTTGCTCGGTATGGGCTCGCACTTCGAGATCTGGGACGCGGCCAAGCTGGCCGAGAACGAAGAGCAGGCCGTCGCGGGTGGCATGCCCGATGTCTTGTCCGATTTTTCCTTCTGAGGCGTCGAACATGACCACATCGGCGATGCCAGAACACCAGCATCGGACTGTCCTGCTAGACGAAGCGGTTGACGCGCTCAACCTGGCCGGCGCACGCGCCAACGGTATCTATATAGATGGCACCTTTGGCCGCGGCGGACACTCGCGCCTGATCCTGTCGAAACTGGGCGAGGGCGCACGCCTGTATGCCTTCGACAAGGACCCGCAGGCAATCGCCACCGCGCAGCAGGTGAATGACCCGCGCTTCGAGATCGTGCACGACAGCTTCGCCACCATGCGCGAAGCGATGCGCGAGCGTGGCGTCACGCAGGTCGACGGCATCCTGCTCGACCTGGGCATCTCCTCGCCGCAGGTGGACGACGCCACCCGCGGCTTCAGCTTCCGCAACGACGGTCCGCTCGACATGCGGATGGACACCACGCGCGGCATCCCCGCGTCCGAATGGCTGGCCACGGTTCCCGAACAACAATTGGAAAAGGTGATACGCGAATATGGGGAAGAACGGTTTGCTTTTCAGATTGCAAAGGCGATTGCTGCTAGCCGGGCAGTCGAGCCAATTTCAGGCACACGACAGCTTGCCGGTATCGTGGCAGGCGCGGTCAAGACCCGCGAAAAGGGCAAGGACCCGGCAACTCGCACCTTTCAGGCTATCCGGATTTTCATCAATCAGGAACTTGAAGACCTCCAGGCAGGCCTAGAAGCGGCCTACTCGATGCTGGCTCCCGGCGCGCGCATGGCGATCATCAGCTTCCATTCGCTGGAAGACCGCATGGTCAAGCAGTTCCTGGCCTCCAAGGTCAAGGTCGCGCAGCCGGACCGCCGCCTGCCGATCAAGGCCGCGGACCTGCCGCAGCCGGAGATGAAGCTGATTGCCAAGATCAAGCCGTCCGACGCCGAAGTCGCGGCCAACCCGCGCGCGCGCTCGGCCGTGATGCGCGTGGCCGAGCGCCTGGGAGCCGTGCGATGAGCAGCAAGGCCAACGTCTTCCTCACGGCCCTGCTGGTCGGCTGCGCGCTACTGCTGGTGAACTCGCAGTACCGCGCGCGCAACCTGTTCATCGAACTGGAGCGCGCGCAGCAGAAGACCCGCCAGCTCGAGATCGAATGGTCGCAGCTGAAGGTAGACCAGTCCACGCTGGGCAAGAATGCGCGCATCGAGGAGATTGCGCGCACTGAACTGAACATGGTGCCGCTCACCCCCGACCGCACCCAGTACCTGAGCAAGGAAGCCGAATGAAGCGCGGTTCGGGCGGCGCACAATCGCGCGTGGCAGCTTCCAGGGGCGTCTCGTTCTCGCAGAGCCCTGTGCTGGCGCTGCGCCTGCCTTCGTGGCGCTCGCGCTTCGTGCTGTTCCTGATTTTTGTCGCGTTCGCGGCGCTGGCCGGCCGCGCCGTGTGGCTGCAGGGCGTCTCGACCCAGTTCCTGCAGAAGCAGGGCGAGATCCGCTACGCGCGCACGCTGGAGCTGCCGGCCACGCGCGGCCGCATCATGGACCGGCATGGCCAGGTGCTGGCGTCCTCGCTGCCGGTCAAGGCCATCTGGGCGATCCCGGAAGACGTGCTGAAAGCGCCGCAGTCCAAGCTGCAGGAGATGGCGCGCCTGCTCGGCTTGTCCGATGCCGACCTGAAGAAAAAGCTGAATGCCGACCGTACCTTCGTCTACCTGAAGCGCCAGGTGGAACAGGATATCGTCGACCAGGTGGCCAAGCTCGACATCCCCGGCATCCACACCCGCAAGGAATACAAGCGCTACTACCCGCAGGGCGAAGTGGCTACCCACGTAGTCGGTTTCACCAACGTCGAGGATGTCGGCCAGGAGAGCATGGAACTGGCGCAGCAGAAGACGCTGGTCGGCCAGACTGGCACCCGGCGCGTGATCAAGGACCGCCTGGGCCGCATCGTCGAGGACATCGGCGCGACCAAGGAGCCGCACGATGGCCAGGACCTGACGCTGGCGCTGGACAGCAAGCTGCAGTACATCGCGTTTACCCAGATCCGCGAGGCGGTCGAAAAATACAATGCCAGCGCCGGTGGCGCAGTGATCCTTGATGTGCACACGGGCGAGATCCTGGCGTTGGCCAACTGGCCGTCGTACAACCCCAATGACCGCCGCAAGCTGACTGGCGAGCAGCTGCGCAACCGCGTGCTGACCGATACCTTCGAGCCGGGTTCCACCCTCAAGCCGCTGACCGTCGCACTGGCGCTGGAGACCAAACGCGTACGCCCGGAGACGGTGTACGACGTGGCCGGCGGCCGCATCCAGATCGGCCCGAACGTGATGCGCGACATGCACCCGAAGGATCCTTCGCTGACGGTCGCCCAGATCATCCAGAAGTCGTCCAACGTCGGCATGGCCAAGATCGCGCTGCCGATGCCGTCGCAGGAAATGTGGGCGATGTTCACCAAGGCCGGTTTCGGCCAGCAGCCGAAGATCGGTTTCCCCGGTGCTGTGGCCGGTCGCGTGCGTCCTTACAAGTCCTGGCGTCCTATCGAGCAGGCGAACATGGCGATCGGCCATGGCATCTCGGTATCGCTGATCCAGCTGGCGCGTTCCTACCTGATCTTTGCGCGTGACGGCGAAATGATTCCACTGTCGTTCCTGAAGGTGGACCAGCCGCCCCAGGGCACGCAGGTGATTTCGCCTAAAACGGCCGCGCAGGTGCGCGAGATGCTGGAGAGCGTGGTCGGACCGGAGGGCACCGCCTCGCGTGCGCAGGTCCCGGGCTACCGCATCGGTGGCAAGACCGGTACCGCCGAAAAGCTGATCAATGGCCGCTACTCCAAGACCAACAACATCGCGTCCTTCGTGGGCATCGCGCCGATGTCCAAACCGCGCTTCATCATCGCGGTGATGGTGGACAACCCGCGCGGTGCGCTGCGCACCGGCGGCAGCGTCGCTGCGCCAACGGCTGGCCTGCTGGCCGCCAACGCGCTGCGCGCGGCAAACGTGCCACCCGATTCGGATGTGACCGATATCATCATCCCTGCAGATCCCATCGAGGAGGCCCTGTGATGCCAGAGCTGACGAACGAGATGATTTGCGACTGGATCGCCGCCAACGCCCCGCAGGGCAAGCTGGCGTCCGACTCGCGCCGCGTTGGCGCGGGCGACGTGTTCTTTGCCTGCCCGGGCGAAACCGGCGATGGTCGCGCATACATTGGCGCTGCAATCGAGGCCGGCGCCGCCGCGTGCGTGTTCGAGGCGGACGATTTCGAATGGAATGCAGCATGGGCCATCCCGCACCTGCCGGTGAAGGGGCTGCGCTTCCAGGTCGGCCCGATCGCGCACCAGTGCCTGGGCATGCCGGACAAGGAAATGTTCACGGTTGGCGTCACCGGCACCAACGGCAAAACCTCGTGCGCGGTCTGGCTTGGACAGGCATTCGCCAAACTGGGTGAAACCGCAGCGGTCATCGGCACGCTGGGCGTCGGCTTGTTCCGCGGCCGCGCCGAGCCGCAGTTCGATGCTACCGGCTACACCACGCCCGATGCGGTGCTGCTGGCGCAAAAGCTCGCGCAAGTGCGTGACGAAGGTGCCGGCGCGCTGGCCATCGAGGTGTCCTCGATCGGGCTGGAGCAGGGCCGCACGCTCGGCATGCATTTCGATGTCGCCATCTTCACCAACCTGACGCGCGACCACCTCGATTACCATGGCGACATGGCCAGCTACGAGGACGCCAAGCGCAAGCTGTTCGATTGGCCAGGCGTGAAGACGGCGGTCATCAATCTCGACGACCCGGCCGGCCTGCGGCTGCTGGATTACGTCAAGTCGAAACAGGGCGCCCGGCCGGCGCTGGTCGGCTACACCCTGCAGGATGCGGCAACGCAGCCCGCTATCGAGGGCATCTCGATCCTGCGCGCGACCAACCTGCGCAGCCGCCATGCCGGCACCGACTTCCACCTCGATACGCCCCAGGGCGCCGCGACGGTCAAGACGCAGCTGGTGGGCCATTTCAATATCAGCAATACGCTCGCCGTGATGGGCGCGCTGTTCGCGAAGGGCTGCACGCTCAAGTCGGCGGTCGACGCGGTCGAGTCGCTGGTGCCGGCGCCGGGCCGCATGCAGCAGGTCGGCGGCCAGGATACGCCGATGGTGGTGATCGATTATGCGCACACCCCGGATGCGCTGGAAAAGACGCTGCAGGCGCTGCACCAGGTCGCGCAGGAGCGCGGCGGTGCGCTCTGGTGCGTGTTCGGCTGCGGCGGCGACCGCGATCCGGGCAAGCGCCCGCAGATGGGCAGGATTTCGCAGATCGCCGCGCATGTGCTGGTGACCAGCGACAATCCGCGCAGCGAGGATCCGCACGCCATCATCGGCCAGATCGTCGCCGGCATGGAGCAGGACCACCCGGCCTCGCGCTACCAGGCGATCGAAGACCGCGCAGCCGCCATCCTGTCGGCCATCCGTAATGCAGCAAAGCAGGACGTGATCCTGCTGGCGGGTAAGGGCCATGAGCCATACCAGGAAATCAAGGGCAGGAAGATGCCGTTCTCCGACGCCGACCACGCCGCGCTGGCGCTGGCCGCGCGCGTAACCATGATGAGGCCTGACTGATGCGCGCATCCCTCGCACACATGATCGCGTCCATGCCGGGCGCACGGATGACGATGAACGCGGCATTCGACGGCGTATCCACCGACAGCCGCACGGCGCCTGCCGGTTCGCTGTTCATCGCGCTCAAGGGCGAGAACTTCGACGCGCACGACTATCTGGACCAGGTGGTCGCGCGCGGTGTCGCCGCCGTCGTCGTGAACCGGGTGCCGGAAGGCTTCACGCTGCCGGCCATCATCGTGCCCGACACGCTGGCGGCGCTGGGACAGATCGGTAACTTCTGGCGCAGCAAGTTCCGCATCCCGCTGATCGGCGTCACCGGCAGCAACGGTAAGACCACGGTGAAGGAGATGATCGCGGCGATCCTGGCGCAGGCCCATGGCGAGGAAAATCGCCTGGCCACCCAGGGCAACCTGAATAACGAGATCGGCGTGCCGCTCACGCTGTTCCGTCTCGAGCCGAACCACAAGTCGGCGGTGGTCGAACTGGGCATGAACCATCCCGGCGAGATCGGCCGCCTGACCGCGATCGCGGCGCCCACCATCGGCATGGTCAACAACGCGCAGCGCGAGCACCAGGAATTCATGCACACGGTGGAAGCGGTGGCGCGCGAGAACGGCTGTGTGATCGCCGGCCTGCCCGACCAGGGCGTGGCGGTGTTCCCGGGCGACGACGAATACACTCCGATCTGGCAGGAACTGGCTGCCAGCCGCGGCCAGCGCCGTGTGATCACCTTCGGCCTCACCGGCGCCGAAACCGTCAGCGCCGCCCACACGGCATCGGCCTATGGCAGCGAGCTGGCGGTCACCGTGCGCGAGGGCGCAAACGCCGGCGCCTTCACGGTGCGCCTGAGCGCCGCCGGCCTGCACAATGTGCGCAATGCGCTGGCGGCGATCGCCTGTGCATGCGCGGCCGGCATCGACAACGCGGATATCGTTGCCGGCCTCGAATCGTTCGCGCCGGTCAGCGGCCGCCTGCAGCGCAAGCAGGCTGCCAACGGCGCCACCGTGATCGACGACACCTACAACGCCAATCCCGACTCCGTGCGCGCAGCCATCGACGTGCTGGCGCAGGCGCCGTCGCCGCGCATCCTGGTGCTGGGCGATATGGGCGAAGTCGGCGACCAGGGACCGGAATTCCACCGCGAGATCGGCGACTACGCGGCAAAGCGCGGTATCGACTGCGTACTCGCAACCGGGGAACTGGCGCGCCACATGCAGGATTCCGGCGCACGGCATTTCGAGCAGTTTGACGAACTTTTGGCGGCACTGGACCGGCAACTCGGCCAGGCGGGGCGCCCAGGCGACGCAACTGTACTGGTGAAGGGCTCGCGCTTCATGAAAATGGAACGCGTGGTCCAGCACCTGCTTGGCACTCAACACACTGGCAAGGAAGTCCACTAACCATGCTGCTCTGGCTCGCACAATATTTGCAGGACGATTTCGGATTCCTCCGGGTTTTCAACTTCATCACCTTCCGTGTGGTGATGTCGACGATTACGGCCACCCTGATCGGCCTGTTCGCCGGCCCGGCCGTGATCCGCTACCTGACCCGTATGAAGGTCGGCCAGGCCGTGCGCACCTACGGCATGGAAACGCACCTGAAAAAACACGGCACCCCGACCATGGGTGGGGTGCTGGTGCTGATCGCCATCGGCGTGTCCACGTTGCTGTGGATGGACCTGTCCAACCGCCTGATCTGGCCGGTGCTGGTCGTGACCCTGGGCTTCGGCGCGGTCGGCTGGGTCGACGACTACCGCAAGGTGGTGTACAAGGATCCGGAGGGCATGCGCTCGGCCGAAAAATACTTCTGGATGTCGCTGGTCGGCATCACCGCCGCCTTCTACCTGGCGTTCTCGGTATCTGCCGACACCCCGGTCAAGGTGGCCAAACTTATCCTGGCCTGGATCCAGTCCGGCTTCTCGATGGACCTGCCACCCGAGGCGCACCTGATCGTCCCGTTCTTCAAGACCATCACCTATCCGTTGGGCGTGTGGGGCTTCATCGCGCTGACGTATTGCGTGATCGTCGGCACTTCCAATGCGGTCAACTTCACCGACGGCCTGGATGGCCTGGCGATCATGCCGACCGTGATGGTCGGCTCGGCCCTCGGCCTGTTCGCCTACCTCACCGGCAGCGCGGTGTATTCGAAATACCTGTTCATCCCGCACATCCCGGGCGCGGGCGAACTGATGATCTTCTGCGGCGCGATGGCGGGCGCGGGCCTGGCCTTCCTCTGGTACAACGCGCACCCGGCGCAGGTGTTCATGGGCGACGTCGGCGCACTGGCGCTGGGCGGCGCGCTCGGCACCATCGCGGTGATCGTGCGCCAGGAGATCGTCCTGTTCATTATGGGTGGCGTGTTCGTCGCCGAGACGCTTTCCGTGATCTTCCAGGTGGGCTGGTTCAAGTACACCAAGAAGCGCTACGGGGAAGGGCGCCGTCTGTTCCTGATGGCGCCCCTGCACCACCACTTTGAAAAGAAGGGCTGGAACGAAACCCAGGTCGTGATCCGTTTCTGGATCGTGACCATGATGCTGATCCTGGTTGGCCTGTCCACGCTGAAGCTGCGATAAATGAACTACGAAGGCAAACACGTCCTGGTGCTGGGGCTCGGAGAATCCGGGCTCGCGATGGCGCAGTGGCTCGCCCGCTGCGGCGCGCGCGTGCGCGTCGCCGACACGCGCGAGGCGCCCGCACGCCTGGCCGAGCTGCAGGAAGCAGTGCCGGCTGCGGAGTTTGTCGGCGGCGAATTCGCCGCCAGCCTGGTGGACGGCGTCGATTTTGTCGCGCTCAGCCCGGGCCTGATGCCGAACAAAGAGCTGGCCGCGATCATCCCGGCGGCCGCCGAAAAGGGCATCCCTGTCTGGGGCGAGATCGAGCTGTTCGCGCAGGCGCTGGCCGCGTTGAAGGAAAACCAGGGCTACGCGCCCAAGGTCATCGCGATCACCGGCACCAATGGCAAGACCACCGTGACCAGCCTGACCGGCCTGCTGTGCAGGCGCGCAGGCCTGTCAACCCGCGTGGCCGGCAATATCAGCCCGGCTGCGCTGGACGTGCTGCGCGAGGCGCTCGACAGCAACGAGCTGCCGCAGGCATGGATCCTGGAGCTGTCCAGCTTCCAGCTGCATTCGGCCTACAGCCTCAATCCCGACGCGGCCACCGTGCTGAACGTGACCCAGGACCACCTGGACTGGCACGGCGACATGAATTCCTACGCCGCCGACAAGGCGCGCATTTTCGGCGCCGACACCGTGCGCGTGCTGAACCGCGACGACGCGGCCGTGATGCGCATGGGCGCGGGCGCGGCCAGCGTGATTACGTTCGGCACCGACGAGCCGGCGGAACCGGAGTGCTTCGGCCTGCTGAACGAGCGCGGCGTGCTGTGGCTGGCCATGGCGACCGGCAGCGATGAACCCGAAAAGAAGCGCCGCAAGAACGCCGTGGCCGAGCCTGTGGAAGTGACGCTGCATCGCCTGATGCCGGCGGACGCGCTGCAGATCCGCGGCATTCATAACGCCTCCAACGCGCTGGCGGCCCTGGCGCTGTGCCGCTCGGCCAACCTGCCGCTGGCGCCGCTACTGCACGGCCTGCGCGAGTACAAGGGCGAACCGCACCGCGTCGAACTGGTCGCCTCGATCGATGCGGTCGACTACTACGATGACAGCAAGGGCACCAACGTGGGCGCCACCGTGGCGGCGCTGAACGGACTGGGCAAGGCATTCGGCGGCAGCGACCAGAAGATCGTGCTGATCGCCGGCGGCGATGGCAAGGGCCAGGACTTCGCGCCGCTGGCGGTGCCGGTATCGCGCTACGTGCGCGCCGTAGTGCTGATCGGGCGCGACGCGCCGGCCATCCGCGCCGCGCTGGACGGAGCCGGCGTGGAACTGGTCGACTGCGTCACGCTGGCGGATGCAGTGGTTCGTGCGCGCAATGCCGCCCGCGCGGGCGACGCCGTGCTGCTGTCGCCGGCCTGCGCCAGCCTCGACATGTTCACCAATTACGCGCACCGCGCACAGGTATTCGTCGATGCCGTGCGCGAGATCGCACTCGAGAAAGGGCAGGACATCTGATGGCCTTCCAGCTGCCCTTCAAGTTCTCCGGCAGTTCCGCCGACGCGGTGGTCGCCAGCCGTGCGCGCCCGTCGCGCATGATGGAATACGACCAGCCGCTGGTATGGGTCACCGTGTTGCTGATGCTGCTCGGCCTGGTGATGGTCTATTCGGCTTCGATCGCGCTGCCGGACTCGCCCAAGTTCGCCGACTACGACAACGCATACTTCCTGAAGCGCCAGGCGGTGTTCATCTGCCTCGCGCTGATTGCGGGCCTGGTCGCATTCCGCTTCCCGGTCGCGTTCCTGCAGAAGTACGCGCCATGGATGTTCGTCTTCACGCTGGTCCTGCTGGCCCTCGTGCTCATTCCCGGCATCGGCGTCGCGGTCAATGGCGGGCGCCGCTGGCTCAACCTGAAAGTGTTCAACCTGCAGCCGTCCGAACTGATGAAGATCGTGATGGTGCTGTACGCCGCCGATTTCACGGTGCGCAAGCAGCAGTACATGCACAAGCTGCGCAAGGGCTTCTTCCCGATGGCGGGCGCGGTGATCCTGGTCGGCGGGCTGCTGATGCTCGAGCCTGACCTGGGCGCGCTCGGCGTCATCGTCTGCATCGCGATGGGCGTGCTGTTCCTGGGCGGCTTCAATGCGATCTGGTTCGGCGGCATCGGCGCGCTGCTGGTCATGCTGTTCAGTACCATCATCGCGCTGTCGCCGTTCCGCCGCGAGCGCCTGTTCGCGTACCTGGATCCGTGGCAGGAAGAGAACGCGCTGAACAAGGCGTACCAGCTGACCCACTCGCTGATCGCATTCGGCCGTGGCGAATTCACCGGCGTCGGGCTGGGTGGCAGCCTCGAAAAACTCCACTACCTGCCGGAGGCGCACACCGACTTCCTGCTCGCCGTGATCGGCGAGGAGCTGGGGCTGGCCGGCGTGCTGGTCGTGATCGCGATGTTCTACTGGCTGGTCAAGCGCGCGTTCGACATCGGCCGCCAGGCGATTGCGCTGGACCAGACCTTCGCCGGACTGGTGGCCAAGGGCATCGGCATCTGGATCGGCATTCAGACCTTCATCAACATGGGCGTGAACCTGGGACTGCTGCCGACCAAGGGCCTGACCCTGCCTTTGATGAGCTACGGCGGCACCGGCGTGGTGGTCAACTGCATTGGCCTCGCGATCCTGCTGCGCATCGATTACGAGAACCGCGTGCTGATGAAGGGAGGGCGGGTATGAAGCGCCTGATGATCATGGCGGCCGGAACCGGCGGCCACATCTTCCCCGGCATCGCGATCGCGCAGACGATGAAGAGTCGCGGCTGGGAAGTGTCGTGGCTGGGCACCGCACACGGCATGGAACAGGACCTGGTGCCGCGCGCCGGCATCGAACTGGACTCGATCGAGTTCTCGGGTATGCGCGGCAAAGGCCTCGGCCACACGGTCTCCGGCGCCTTCAAGCTGGCGGCCAGCTTCTTCACCTGCCTTGGCCACCTTGCACGGCGCAAGCCGGACGTGGTGTTGGGCATGGGCGGCTACGTCACGGTGCCGGGCGGCCTGATGGCGCGCCTGCGCGGCGTGCCGCTGGCACTGGTCAACGCGGACGCCGCGCTGCTGTTGTCGAACAAGACGTTGGCGCCGGTTGCCCAGCGCGTGCTGTTCGGCTTCCCGGCCGATTTCGGGAGCGCGGCTGGCAAGGCGCTGGTGACCGGCAACCCGGTGCGCAAGGAGATCCTGGCGATCGAGGCGCCGCAGACGCGCTTCGCGAACCGCACCGGTGCCTTGCGCATCCTGGTGGTGGGCGGCAGCCTGGGCGCAAAGGCGCTGAACGACGCAGTGCCGGCGGCACTGGCGCTGATTCCGGCAGATGTGCGTCCCGTGGTAACGCACCAGTCGGGCAAGAAAAACATCGATGCGCTGCGCGCTGCGTATGCGCAGGCCGGCGTGCAGGCGGAAGTGGTCGACTTCATCGACAACATGGCCGCACGCTACGAGCAGGCGGACATCGTGATCTGCCGCGCCGGCGCGATTACCGTGTCCGAACTGACCGCCGCGGGCGTGGCCAGCATCCTGGTGCCGTTCGTGGCATCGACCACCTCGCACCAGCGCGACAACGCGCAGTGGATGGCAGGGCAGCAGGCGGCGATCCACCTGCCGCAGCAGGATTTGAACGCGCAGGACCTGGCGCGCACGCTGCAATCGCTCACGCGTGAGCAGTGCAGTGCGATGGCGCAGGCAGCACAAACGGTTGGACGGCGCGACGCTAACGACGCGATCGCCGCGGTACTCGAACAGCTGGCGGGAAAGAACCCATGAAGCACAAGGTCAGGAATATCCATTTCGTCGGCATTGGCGGCAGCGGCATGAGCGGCATCGCCGAAGTGCTGCACAACCTGGGCTACACCGTGACCGGCTCCGACCTCGGCACCAATGCCGCGACCGCGCGCCTGGAAAGCCTGGGCGTGCAGGTGATGCGTGGCCACGCGCCGGAAAACATCGGTGATGCCGATGCTGTCGTCACCTCGACCGCCGTCAATGAGGGCAATCCTGAAGTCATGGCGGCGCGGGCAAAGAATATCGCCATCGTTCCGCGCGCGGTGATGCTGGCGGAACTGATGCGCCTGAAGCGCGGCATCGCCATCGCCGGCACGCATGGCAAGACCACCACCACCAGCCTGGCCGCTGCGGTGCTGGCGGCCGGCGGCCTCGATCCGACCTTCGTGATCGGCGGACGCCTGAACAGCGCCGGGGCGAATGCGCGCCTGGGTTCGGGCGACTACATCGTGGCCGAGGCCGACGAATCGGATGCATCGTTCCTGAACCTGACGCCGATGATCGAAGTGATCACGAACATCGATGCCGACCACATGGACACCTACGAGCACGATTTCGAGAAGCTCAAGATGGCGTTCGTGCATTTCACCCACCGGCTGCCGTTCTACGGCCGCGCGATGCTGTGCGTGGACGACCCGCATGTGCGCTCGATCATCCCGCACGTGACCAAACCCGTCACCACCTACGGCTTCTCGGCCGATGCGCAGGTACGCGCATTCGACGCCGAAGCGCACGGCATCCAGATGCACTTCTCGGTGCGCCAGGAAGGCTATCCGGACACCCGTTTCGTGCTCAACCAGCCGGGCATGCACAATGTGCTGAACGCCTGCTCGGTGATCGCGATCGCGCGCGAGCTGGGCATCGAGGACAGCGCCACCCAGCAGGGCCTGTCGGAATTCACCGGCGTCGGCCGCCGCTTCACGCGCTATGGTGATATCGACATTCCTGGCGGTGGCAGCTTCACGCTGGTGGACGATTTTGGCCACCACCCGATCGAAACCGAAGTCACGCTGGCCGCCGCGCGCGCAGCCTATCCGGGCCGCCGCCTGGTGCTGGCGTTCCAGCCGCACCGCTACACTCGCACGCGCGACCTGTTCGAGGACTTCGTCAAGGTCCTGTCGCATCCGGACGTGCTGGTGCTGGGCGAGGTCTATCCCGCGGGCGAGTCCCGCATCGTGGCCGCGGACGGTCGCGCGCTGTCGCATGCGCTGCGCGTGGCGGGCCGCATCGAACCAATCTTTGTTGAAGCAGTGGCCGACATGCCGCAGGCGATCATGAGCATCGTGCGTGACGGCGACGTCGTGCTGACCATGGGCGCAGGCTCCATCTCCGGCGTTCCCCAACAACTGACCAATTTCCAGAAGGCTTAATCGTGAGCGTACTTTCCACTTCAGAAGCACAGGCGCTGGGCAAGGTCGGCGTCCTGTTCGGCGGCCGCTCCGCGGAGCGCGACGTCTCGATCATGTCCGGCACCGGCGTTCTGAAAGCGCTGCAGAGCCAGGGCATCGACGCGCATGCGTTCGATCCGGGCACCCAGTCGCTGGCGGACCTCGCGGCGCAGAAGTTCGACCGCGTGTTCATCGCGCTGCACGGCCGCTACGGCGAGGACGGCAGCCTGCAGGGCGCGCTGGAACAGATGGGCATTCCATACACCGGCAGCGGCGTGATGGCGTGCGCCATCGCGATGGACAAGATCTACACCAAGATGATCTGGCTGATGCACGGCCTGCCAACGCCCAAGTACGCCACCGTCGCCAACGGCGCCGACCTGGCACAAGTGGCGCAGCAGATCGGCATTCCGATGATCGTCAAGCCGCCGCACGAAGGCTCGACCATCGGCATCACCAAGGTGTCCACCGAATCGGACCTGCAGGGTGCGTTCGTTACCGCGTTCAAGTATGACGACCCGGTGCTGGCTGAAGAATTCGTCACCGGCCGCGAGTTCACCGTCGCGATCCTCGGCAAGGGCAAGGACGCGCGCGCGCTGCCGGTGATCGAGATCGTCGCCCCGGAAGGCAACTACGACTACCAGAACAAGTACTTCACCGACGTGACCCAGTACTTCTGCCCGGCGCAGCTGGATGCCGCGATCACCGAAGAGATGCAGCGCATCGCGGTGGAAGCCTACCGCGCGCTCGATTGCGAAGGATGGGGACGGATCGACTTCATGCTGCGCGCATCGGACAACAAGCCATTCCTGATCGAGGCCAACACCTCGCCAGGCATGACCAGCCACTCGCTGGTGCCGATGGCCGCGAATGCGGTCGGCATCTCGTATGAAGCGCTGTGCGTGCAGATCGTGCGCTCGGCCAGTCTGAAACTGAAAGCATAAGGAAGCACACACCATGTGGCAGGACGCACGCACGCTCAACGCAACCGCCAACGGCATCTTTGCCGCGACGGTGCTCGCGTGCGTCGCCGGTTTTGCCTGGTGGGTATCGCAGCTGCCGATGTTCACGCTGCGTGCGATCCGCGTCGACAGCATGGTGGCCGGGCGCGACCTGAAGAACGTGAACCACCTGACCTTGCGCGAAGGCGCGGTCGGCCGCTTCCACGGGAATTTCTTCACCACCGACCTGGAAAAGGTGCGCGCCAGCTTCGAGTCCGTGCCCTGGGTGCGGCGCGCGGCCGTGCGGCGCGAGTGGCCGAACCAGCTGATCGTGTCGCTGGAAGAGCACGAGGCGCTCGGCACCTGGGGCGAGGACGGCCGCCTGCTGTCGGTCAAGGGCGACGTGTTCACCGCCAACCTGGCCGAGGCGGACGAGGACCACGCGCTGCCGGCGTTCTCCGGACCTGCCGGCACGGAAAACGAAGTCGTCGCGCGCTATGCCGACCTGTCCGGCTGGTTCAAGCCGATGGGGCTGACGCTGGAATCGCTGGACCTGTCGCACCGCTACGCATGGACGGTGAAATTCGATAACGGCATGACGGTGGCACTGGGACGCGAACAGGATTCGGACACGCTGCGCATGCGCGCCCAGCGCCTGGTGGACGTGTACCCGCGCCTGGCGCAAAGTGTCCCGAATATCGGCAGCATCGACATGCGCTATCCGAACGGACTGACGCTGTCGGCAGCGAACCTGAAACTGGTCGACTGGGCGAAGGCGCGGGCGGCAGCGGCGGCAGCAAAAAAACTACAACTCAGTAACACAACCACCAAGAACACATAAGTAGGCGACAGCAACATGACAAAAGACGCGAAAAACCTGATCGTCGGCCTCGACATCGGCACCTCCAAGGTGGTGGCCGTAGTGGCGGAAGTGATGGGCGATGGCCGGCACGAAGTCATCGGCCTCGGCCAGCACGAATCGAGGGGGCTGAAGAAGGGCGTTGTCGTCAACATCGAGGCGACCGTGGAATCGATCCAGCGCGCGCTGGAAGAGGCGGAGCTCATGGCCGACTGCAAGATCCGCAATGTCTACGCGGGCATCGCGGGCAGCCATATCCGCAGCTTCAATTCGAGCGGCATGGTCGCCATCAAGGACAAGGAAGTCACCGCCACCGACGTGGCGCGCGTGATCGAGACCGCCAAGGCGGTCAATATTCCGACCGACCAGCAACTGCTGCATACGGTGCCGCAGGAATTCATCGTCGATAACCAGGAAGACGTGCGCGAGCCGATCGGCATGAGCGGCATCCGCCTGGAAGTGCGCGTGCACATCGTCACCGGCGCCGTCTCGGCGGTGCAGAACATCGTGAAGTGCGTGCGTCGCTGCGGCCTGGAAGTGTCCGACCTGATCCTGCAGCCGATGGCATCGGCCGACGCGGTGCTGACCGACGACGAGAAGGAACTGGGCGTGGTCCTGATCGACATCGGCGGCGGCACCACCGACATCGCCGTGTTCTCGGATGGCGCGATCCGCCACACCGCCGTGATTCCGATCGCCGGCGACCAGATCACCAACGACATCGCGATGGCGCTGCGCACGCCGACCGGCGAAGCCGAAGAAATCAAGATGCGCTACGGCGTGGCCAAGCAGGTGCTGGCCGATCCGGGCGAGCACCTCGAAGTGCCGGGCCTGGGCGACCGCGGCCCGCGCAACCTGTCGCGCCAGGCGCTGGCGGCCGTGATCGAGCCGCGCGTCGAAGAACTGTTCGCGATGGTGCACCAGGTGGTGCGCGAATCCGGCTACGAGGGCGTGCTCTCGTCGGGCATCGTGCTGACCGGCGGCACCTCGATCATGCCGGGCATGGTCGAGATGGCGGAAGACGTTTTCCTGAAACCGGCGCGCCTTGGCACGCCGGACTATCGCGGCCAGCTGGCCGACGTGGTGCGCAGCCCCCGCTACGCCACCGTGCTCGGCCTGCTGGAAGAAGCGAAGAAACAGTATTTGCGGGGCCACATCGTGACGCGTCAGGATGGCTCGGTAAAGGCGGTGTGGCAGCGTATGAAGGAATGGTTCCTGGGGAATTTTTAAGCAGTACGTGGATTTGAATCAGCAGCACAAAAGAACAGCAGCACATTACTCATTTTTTGGATTAACCGCAGTTTTCAACCTCCAGGTTTCATACCTGAGTGTGAGCCCTGGCGCTTGGAAACGGCACTTTGATATTTAGGAGTTCATCATGGAGTTCGATATGGTCGATAACGCAGCACTCGGGACCGTCATCAAGGTCGTCGGCGTCGGTGGCGCCGGTGGCAACGCGGTCCAGCACATGATCAACAAGGGCGTTTCCGGCGTTGAGTTCATTGCTGCGAACACGGACGCGCAGGCGCTGGCCATGTCTTCGGCACACAACGTGATCCAGATCGGCGAGTCCGGCCTGGGCGCGGGCATGAAGCCGGAAGTCGGCCGCCAGCTGGCGGAGGAAACCCGTTCGCGCATCGAAGACTCGCTGCGCGGCGCGCACATGGTCTTCATCGCGGCCGGCATGGGCGGCGGCACTGGCACCGGCGCTGCTCCGATCGTCGCCGAGGTGGCCAAGCAGCAGGGCGCGCTGACCGTGGCGGTGGTCTCCAAGCCGTTCTCCTACGAAGGCCAGAAGTGCATGGACATCGCCGAGTCGGGCCTGGAAGAGCTGTCGCGCCACGTCGATTCCCTGATCATCATCCTGAACGAAAAGCTGGAAGAGATCTACGAAGACGAGTCGATGATCGACTGGATGAAGCACGCGGACGACGTCCTGAACAACGCGGTGGCAGGTATCGCCGAGATCATCAACGTGCCGGGCCACATCAACGTCGACTTCAACGACGTCAAG
>DASWYE010000208.1:0-1934 GCA_036405115.1 Telluria sp.
CCACCAGCTTCTTGCCCGTCAGGGGCTTGCCTTGCATGTCCTTCTCGCCTTCGGCACGCTGCACTTCCTGGATCACGTACACCGCATTGCCGTAGGGGTTGAAGCTGATGGCGGTCTGCGGCACCACCACCACCTTGCGGCTGTCGCCCGTGTCGAAGCCGACATGCGCGAACGCGCCGGGGCGGAGGTTGTACTCGCCGTTGTCCAGCGTTGCCTGCACCTTGAAGTTGCGCGTGGCGGCATCGACCTGCGGTTCGACGGCGGTCACTTTGCCTTCGAAGACCTGGCCCGGTAGTGCGTCTACCGTGGCGCGGATGGCGGTGCCCGGCAACACCTGGCCGACCTGGCGCTCGGGCAGGGTGAAGTCGAGGTAGATCGGGTCCAGCGCCTGCAGGCTGACGATGGGGTCGCCCGGGTTGATGAACTGGCCGAGGTTGACCTGGCGGATACCGAGCACGCCGTCGAACGGCGCACGGATGGTCTTCTGCGCGATCAGCGCACGCTGGGCCTCCACCTGCGCCAGCGAGGTTGCGGCGACCGTGGCGCGCTCTTCGGCTTCGGCTTGCGAGACCAGCTTGTCGCGCGCGAGCGCCTGCCAGCGGTCGCGCTGCACGGCGGCCAGCTTGGCCGAGGCTTCCAGTGATTTCAGTACGGCCAGTTCGTTGGCGGTATTGAGCTGGGCCAGCACCGTGCCGGCCTTGACCGGCTTGCCCACGTCGATCGACAGGCTGCGGACCACGCCACCAGCTTCGGTGGTGACGTCGGTGCCGTTGATCGCCACGAACGTGCCCACCGCCTGCTGCGCGTCGACCCATTCCTCTTCCTTGGCCGTCCAGTCGGTGACGGTGGAAGCAGGTTGCGGCATGTTGTCGAAGAACTCGTTCATGCCCTTGCCCATGAAGGCCTTGGCCAGGAACACGCCGCCGATGACGATCGCGACGGCGATCAGCATGAGCGTCATGCGCAAGGGCGTGGAGGGCTTTTTCCGTGCGGTGGGGTCTTTCCGTGTCATGGGGAGGTCTTCGGCAGGTCAGGGAGGTCGTCAGGGCGACGAACGGGCGGGGGCCGGTTCGACAGCATGAAGCGCCGGATTATCACGATTTGAGACGCCGGCTAGAAGTGTGGTTCGTTTACCTGGCCCGCAGCAGCGCGCGCGGGCGCGAAGGCGGGCTGGTCGGTCGGACACGGGGAAAGCGGGTCATCGCGGTCAATCCAAGGACCGCAGCGCCCTCGATGCAAAGAAAAAGCCCCGGCAGGACCGGGGCTTTCTCGTAGCGGACAGGTCGAATCAGCGCGAGGCTGGCTTGCCCTGTTCTTCCAGGTACTCCTTCGACGGCTCGTCCATCTTGTCGCCCAGCATGCGCCGGACCGACACGAAGAACACCGGGATCAGCAGCAGGCCGAGGAAGGTGGCGAACATCATGCCGCCGATGACACCGGTGCCGATGGCGTGGCGCGCGTTGGCGCCAGCGCCGGTGGAGATCGCCATCGGCAGCACGCCCATGATGAAGGCGAACGAGGTCATCAGGATCGGGCGGAAGCGCAGGTGCGACGCCGAGACCACTGCTTCACGCAGCGTCTTGCCCTGCTTGCGCTCCATGACCGCGAACTCGACGATCAGGATCGCGTTCTTCGCCGCCAGGCCGATGATGGTGATCAGGCCGATCTTGAAGAACAGGTCGTTCGACAGGCCGGGGCGCAGCATGGTGAACAGCACCGCACCCAGGGCGCCCAGCGGCACGACCAGCAGCACGGCGACCGGGATCGACCAGCTTTCGTACAGCGCGGCGAGACAGAGGAACACCACCACGATCGACAGCACCATCAGCAGCGTGGCGCTGTTGCCGGCCAGGATCTCCTGGTACGACATGCCGCTCCAGTCGTAGCCGAAGCCCTGCGGCAGCTGGTCGGTGACGATGTGCTCCATCGTGGTC
>DASWYE010000209.1:0-2313 GCA_036405115.1 Telluria sp.
TGGATGGTAACCTCGTCGATCGGCCTGGATATCGTCGAACACCTGCACGCGCAGGGCAAGAAGATCCTGTGGGCGCCTGACCGCCACCTCGGTTCCTACATCCAGAAGAAGACCGGCGCCGACATGCTGCTGTGGCAGGGCTCGTGCATCGTGCACGACGAATTCAAGGGTGTCGAACTGGACCTGCTCAAGGCCGAGCACCCGGATGCAAAGATCCTCGTCCACCCGGAGTCGCCCGCCAACGTGGTGGCGCTGGCCGACGTGGTCGGCTCGACCACGCAACTGATCAACGCCGCCGTGACGATGGATGCGACCCGCTTCATCGTCGCCACCGACAACGGCATCCTGCACAAGATGAAGCTGGCCGCACCCGGCAAGGAATTCATCGAAGCGCCGACCGCCGGCAACAGCGCTACCTGCAAGAGCTGCGCGCACTGCCCGTGGATGGCGATGAACGGCCTGCAGAACCTGGCCGACGTGCTGGAGTCGGGCCGCAACGAAGTGTTCGTCGACCCGGCCATCGGCAAGCAGGCAGTGCGCGCGATCGACCGCATGCTCGATTTCGCCGCCGCCAAAAAGGTCAAGGCGCTCCCGGGCGGGAGCCTGGAACAGGAATCCAATCTTTTCAAGGGAATCGGACCCGCATGAGCAAGCTGCGCAACCCGTATGACCAGTTCGACGAGGCCTTGCAGAAGGCATTTGAAGCCAACCTCCTTGCAGCGCTGCTGGAAGACGTCGGCACCGGCGACCTGACCGGCCAGCTCGTTCCCGAGGACACCCGCGTCAAGGCGCGCGTGCTCGTGCGCGAGGAAGCCGTGCTGTGCGGCGCGCCGTGGTTCGAAGGCGTGATGCGTGCGCTGGACCACAGCATCCGCATCGAATGGAACTACGCCGAGGGCGACCTGATGGAAGCGAACAGCGTGGTGTGTACGATCGACGCGCCGCCACGTTCTCTGCTGACGGCCGAACGCAGCGCGCTGAATTTCATGCAGCTGCTGTCGGGCGTGGCGACCACCACCCGCAAATATGTGGAAGTGGTGGCCGGAACCAATGCGCGCATCCTCGACACGCGCAAGACGGTGCCGGGCCTGCGCCAGGCGCAGAAGTATGCGGTACGCGTGGGCGGTGGCCAGAACCAGCGCATGGCGCTGTATGACGGCATCCTGATCAAGGAAAACCATATCGCGGCGGCGGGCGGCGTGACGCAGGCTTTGAAAGCGGCCGAGCAGCTGGGAGCGGGCGTGCCGGTGCAGGTGGAAGTGGAAACGCTGGCCCAGCTGGAAGAAGCGCTGGCGGCAGGCGCCAAGTCGGTCCTGCTCGACAACTTCGACCTGGACATGATGCGTGCGGCGGTCAGGCTCAATGAAGGGCGCGCATTGCTGGAAGCATCCGGCGGCGTCAACATGAACACCGTGCGCGCGATCGCCGAGACGGGCGTGGACCGCATTTCGATCGGCGCCCTGACCAAGGACGTGCGCGCCGTCGACTACTCGCTCCGCATCATCTGAGCGGCGCCGGCTGCGCCGCCTCCGTCATCCCCGCGCACGCGGGGACCGATGCTGAAGCAAGCGGAGGAAAGGGCGCCTGCCACGTCGCGAACTCACCAGGGGTCCCCGCGTGCGCGGGGATGACGGGCTAGCGGCGGGAAGAGAGCAGGATGCCGGCGACGATCAGCGCGAACGCGCCGGCGTGATACAACTGCGGCGCCTCGCCCAGGAACGCCGACGAGAACAGCGCCGCGAACAAGGGCGTCAGGTTGCTGAAGAACGCCGCCACATTCGGCCCCGCGCGTTGCACCCCCGCACCCCAGCAGCGCAAGGCCAGCACCGCCGGCCCGATGGCCACGTACAGCAATCCCAGCACCAGCGTCCAGCCGAAGTCGATGTGCACCGGCACCAGCGCCCATTCGGCCGCCGTGAACAGACCCGACCACGCAACCCCGTACAGCACCTGCGCGAACATGAATGCCGCCCAGTCCGACCGGATTGCCTGCGGATCGCCCGGCTGCATCAATAGCCACGTATAGAACGCCCACGCAATCGAAGCGGCGATCATGTACAGGTCGCCCGGCACCATCCGCAGCGACTGCAGGACAGCCAGCTCCCCTCGCGACAGCACCAGCAGCACGCCTGCGATCGACAGCACCGCGCCGGCGACATGGCGAACGTGCACCTTCATCCGGAAGAACAGCAGGCCCACCACCATCATCCATACCGGCATGCTGGCTGCCACCAGGGTCACGTTGATCGGGGTGGAGGTGCGCAGCGCCAGGTACTGGAGCGAGTTGTACAGGCCGATGCCGAGCAGCCCGAG
>DASWYE010000210.1:0-11799 GCA_036405115.1 Telluria sp.
TGGGTGGACGGCTTGGGGATCTTGATGCGGTTGCTGTAGCGCAGGTCGAACGGGTCGATGAAGGGGATCGCGTGCAGCCGGGTGTGCAGGTGGCGGATGCGCTCGCGCAGCACGGTGATGCGCGGGTCCGATTCGGGCGTGCCCTCGTCCAGCAGCATCTGCAGCTCGTCTTCCAGCGCTTCGGCCTCGCGGCGCGGCTTGCCGCCGACGGCGATGCGGCGGCCCAGCGCACCGCGCAGCGAGCGCAGCACGTGGATGTTCGATGGCGTGCCGGCGATGTTGTAGCCGGCGCGCTGGGTGCGGTATTCGGTGGTCGAAGTGAGCTGCGTCTTGATCATGTTCGGCAGCTCGAGGTCCTCGAAGAAGTAGTTCATGAACTCCTGGCGCGACAGCTCGAAGATGAAGTCGTCCTCCACCACCTGGTCGCTGTTGCCGGCGCGTCCGCGTCCGCTGCCGCCGCCGGCGCGCGGGCGGTTGAACTGGTCGCCTTTCTGGTATTCGGTGTTGCCGGGGTTGACGACTTCCCACACGCCGCCGTGGGCGTGCCCGAAGTGGGGCTCGTTGACGTCCTTGACCGGGATCGAGACGCGCTCGCCGTTCTCGATGTCGGTGATCGAACGGCCCTTGATGGCGCGGCCGACCGCGTCCTTGATCTGCGCCTTGTAGCGGCGCAGGAAGCGTTCCCTGTTAACAGCTGACTTGTTCTTGCCTTGCAAGCGTCGGTCGATGAGGTAAGTCAAAACGGGCCTCCTGCTTCTGTTTGTCGAGGCGCTGCTGCATCGTCATACCCGTGCCAAGGCGGCACTCCGCGGGTACCTATGCTGAGTTCGCGTGCCGGTCACGTTTTCGGCTCCGGCTACTCAGTATGGGTCCCGCGTTCGCGGGGATGACGGAGGTGGTGCGTGCACCGCCTCCGACGCCACAACTCCAATATACGCCGTTACGAGGACTTCCTCACGCGCAGGTACCATTCGCACAGCAGGCGCACCTGCTTGGCGGTGTAGCCTTTTTCCACCATGCGCGCCACGAAGTCGGCGTGCTTGTTGGCGTCCTCGGCCGAAGCCTTGGCGTTGAACGAGATCACCGGCAGCAGCTCCTCGGTGTTCGAGAACATCTTCTTCTCGATCACGGTGCGGAATTTCTCGTACGAGGTCCAGGCCGGGTTCTTGCCGCCGTTGGTCGCGCGCGCACGCAGGCCGAAGTTGACGATCTCGTTGCGGAAGTCCTTCGGGTTGGAGATGCCGGCCGGCTTCTCGATCTTCTCCAGCTCCGCATTGAGCTGCTCGCGGTCGAACGATTCGCCGGTGTCCGGATCGCGGAATTCCTGGTCCTGGATCCAGAAGTCGGCAAACGTGACGTAGCGGTCGAAGATGTTCTGGCCGTACTCGGAATAGCTTTCCAGGTAGGCGGTCTGGATCTCCTTGCCGATGAAGTCGACGTAGCGCTGCGCCAGGTGCTCCTTGATATACGAGAGGTATTTCTGCTCCTGTTCCGGCGGGAACTGCTCGCGCTCGATCTGCTGTTCCAGTACATACAGCAGGTGCACCGGATTCGCCGCCACCTCGGTGTTATCGAAGTTGAAGACCTTGGACAGGATCTTGAACGCGAACCGGGTCGACAGGCCGTTCATGCCTTCGTCCACGCCGGCGTAGTCGATGTATTCGTGGATCGACTTGGCTTTCGGGTCGGTGTCCTTGAGGTTCTCGCCGTCGTACACCAGCATCTTGGAAAAGATGGAGGAGTTCTCCGGCTCCTTCAGGCGCGACAGGATCGCGAACTGCGCCATCATCCTGAGCGTGCCCGGCGCGCACGGCGCCTGCTCCAGCGAGGAGTTGCGCAGCAGCTTGTCGTAGATCTTGACCTCGTCCGTCACGCGCAGGCAGTACGGCACCTTCACTATATAAATACGGTCGAGGAAAGCTTCGTTGTTGCGGTTGTTGCGGAAGGTCTTCCATTCCGACTCGTTGGAGTGGGCCAGGATGATGCCTTCGAACGGTATCGCGCCGAAGCCTTCGGTGCCCTTGTAGTTGCCTTCCTGCGTCGCGGTCAGCAGCGGGTGCAGCACCTTGATCGGCGCCTTGAACATCTCGACGAATTCCATCAGGCCCTGGTTGGCCAGGCACAGGCCGCCGGAGTAGCTGTAGGCGTCCGGGTCGTCCTGCGAATAGTCTTCCAGCTTGCGGATGTCGACCTTGCCCACCAGCGAGGAAATGTCCTGGTTGTTCTCGTCGCCCGGCTCGGTCTTGGAGATCGCGATCTGCTTCAGGATCGAGGGGTAGCGCTTGACCACCCGGAACTTGTTGATGTCGCCGTTGAACTCGTGCAGGCGCTTGACCGCCCACGGGCTCGGGATCGAGCGCAGGTAGCGGCGCGGGATGCCGTAGTCCTCCTCGAGGATGGTGCCGTCCTCTTCCTCGTTGAACAGGCCGAGCGGCGATTCGTTGACCGGCGAGCCCTTGATGCAGTAGAAGGGCACCTGTTCCATCAGGTGCTTGAGCTTCTCGGCGATCGACGACTTGCCGCCGCCGACGGGCCCCAGCAGGTAGAGGATCTGCTTGCGCTCTTCCAGCCCCTGGGCGGCGTGGCGGAAGTAGGAGACCACCTGCTCGATGACTTCCTCCATGCCGTAGAAGTCCTTGAAGGCGGGGTAGATCTTGATCACCTTGTTGGAGAAGATGCGCGACAGGCGGGTGTCGTTGCGCGTATCGACCAGGGTCGGTTCGCCGATGGCGGCCAGCATGCGTTCCGGAGCGCTGGCGTAGGTCAGGCGGTCCTTCTTGCACAGTTGGAGGTACTCCGCGAGCGAGTATTCCTCCTCGCGGGTACGCTCGTAGCGAGCTGCGTAGTTGTCAAAAATGGTCATCTTGAATGTCCTCTTTCGGTTAAAACCCATCACTACTGGCAGTCGAATGTGCGAGATGCCCGGCATCCTGCCTGGAGCCCGCCGAGGGAGTACTTCTTCTTTTGGCCGGCGCCGCACGGTCTCCCGGCCGGCGCGGTAAGTGTTCTATGTACCCGGTCCAACGGGCTCGGGCGCGTGGTGTCAACGTCTTCTTACGCCTCTGAAATCGAGTATGTTCCCAATGCCAGAGAAGTCAATACATCAACCCGTAAGCTTTGTAACAGCGCACCACGCACCTCAAAAAGCCATGATTGATCTTGCACTATTTCATCCGTAAGTGGCGCACGCGAAATATCCGGGGACAGTCCCCTGGCGGGGACGGTCCCCCCCGGCAACCCGATGCGCTACACTCATGGCCTATCCCGGAGGAGCCACATGAACGATCAGCTGTTGCGCCTGGTGCAGGCCATGCCGAAGGCAGAATTGCACATCCACATCGAAGGTTCACTCGAGCCCGAGCTGATCTTTGCGCTGGCGCAAAGGAATGGCGTCAAGCTGGCCTATGGCTCGGTGGACGAGTTGCGCCGCGCGTACGCCTTCACCGACCTGCAATCGTTCCTGGACATCTATTACGCCGGCGCCAGCGTGCTGCTGCGCGAGCAGGATTTCTACGACATGACGGCCGCCTACCTGCGGCGCGCGCAGCAGGACAATGTACGCCACGCCGAGATCTTCTTCGATCCGCAAACGCACACCGCGCGCGGCGTGCCGTTCGAGTACGTCATCAACGGCATCCATCGCGCCTGCCAGGACAGCCCGGTGTCGGCCAGCCTGATCATGTGCTTCCTGCGCCACCTTTCCGAGGACGATGCGCTGGCCACGCTGGAGATGGCGCTGCCTTACCGCGACAAGTTCATCGGGGTCGGCCTCGATTCATCCGAGCTTGGGCATCCGCCCGAAAAATTCGCGCGCGTCTATGCGCGCTGCCGCGAGCTGGGCCTGCACCTGGTCGCGCACGCGGGCGAGGAGGGACCGCCCGACTACATCCGCAGCGCGCTCGACGTGCTCAAGGTCGAGCGCATCGACCACGGCGTGCGCTGCCTGGAGGACGCCGGCCTGACCGCGCGCCTGGCGCGCGAACGCATCGCCCTGACCGTGTGCCCGCTGTCGAACGTCAAGCTGCGCGTGTTCGACGAGATCGGCGGCCACAACCTGCTCGCGCTGCTCGACGCCGGCCTGGTGGTGACCATCAATTCGGACGACCCGGCCTATTTCGGCGGCTACCTGAACGAGAACTTCGACGCCGTGTTCCGCGCGCTGCCGCTCACCCGCGCCCATGCGCAGCAGCTGGCGCGCGACAGCTTCGCCGCCTCCTTCCTCGATCAAGACGAAAAGGCGCGCGTGCTGGCCGAAGTGGACGCCTTCTTTGCCGCCCATCCGGAGCACCCATGATCAGGCAATCGATCCGGATGACGCTGCGCGACTGGCGCGCCGGCGAACTGCGCTTCCTGGTGGTGGCGCTGATCGTGGCAGTGTCCGCGCTGTCGGCGGTCGGCTTCTTCGTCGACCGCATGCGCGCGGGCCTGGAACGCGACGCCCACCAGCTGATGGGCGCCGACCTGCTGGTCAGCGCCGATAACCCGATCCGGCCCGAATGGCGGACCGAGGCCGAGCGCCGCGGCCTGGTGCTGGCCGAGACGGTGGTGTTCCCGAGCATGGCGCAGGTGGGCGAGGGCGAGCAGTCGCATTCGCAGCTGTCCTCCGTCAAGGCGGTATCCGCCTTGTACCCGCTGCGCGGCAGCATGAAGGTGACGACCAACCCGGACGAGGCCGCGCACGGTATCGGCGAGATCGCGCACGACGTCCCGCAGCCGGGCACTGTGTGGGTCGATCCGGCCCTGCTGACCATCCTGCAGGCCAGGGTGGGCGACACGCTGCGGCTTGGCGACAGCAGCTTCCGGATCGTGCGCGCCATCGCGGCGGAGCCGGACCGGGGGCCGAATTTCGTCAACTTCGCGCCGCGCGTGATGATGCCGCTGGCCAGCCTGGAAGGCACCGGACTGACCGGATTCGGCGCGCGCGTGACCTACCGCCTGCTGGCTGCCAGCCGCGACGCCAACGACCGCGCCGCGGTGAACGGCTACCAGCAATGGCTGAAAGCCGCCATCGCGCGCGACAAGGTCAAGGGCGTGCGCATCGAGACGCTGGAAGAAGGCCGCCCTGAAATGCAGGCCACCATGGACCGCGCCGGCCGCTTCCTGTCGCTGGTGGGCCTGCTGTCCGCACTGCTCTCCGCAGTGGCGGTGGCAATGGCGGCGCGCCGCTTCATGCTGCGCCACCTGGACGCCTGCGCCATGCTGCGCTGCCTCGGCATGACGCAGGACCAGGTCACGCTGCTGTACCTGTTCGAATTCCTGCTGGTCGGGCTGGTGGGCAGCGCGATCGGCGTGCTGGTGGGCTTTGCCGCCCACTTCATGCTGGTGCAGTCGCTGGCCTCGTTCGTGACCAACGACCTGCCGCCGATCTCGTGGGCGCCTGCGCTGCAGGGGCTGGCCACCGGGATGGTGCTGCTGGCCGGCTTCGCGCTGCCGCCGGTGCTCCAGCTGCGCAACGTGCCGCACAACCGCGTGATCCGGCGCGAGCAGGCGCCGCCGCGGCCGGCCGCGCTGGCCACCTATGGCCTCGGCGTGCTGGCCTTCTGCGGCCTGCTGCTGTGGCAGGCCGGCGACCTGACGCTGTCGGCGGTGGTGGCGGGCGGCTTCCTGGGCGCCTTTGCGCTGTTTGGGCTGGTGTCCTGGCTGGGACTGAAATCGCTGGGAAGGCTGCGCAACGTCTCGGCCAGCCACGCGTGGCGTTTCGCCATCACCTCCCTGCGGCGCCGCCCGGCCACCACGGTGGTGCAGTCGGTGTCGCTGGCGCTGGGCCTGATGGCGCTGCTGCTGCTGACCGTGGTGCGCAGCGACCTGATGGCGGCGTGGCAGAGCGCCACACCGCCGGACGCGCCGAACCGCTTCATCATCAACATCCAGCCGGACCAGAAGGACGACGTGGCCGCGCGCATCGCAGCTGCCGGCGCCGACGGTCCGGTGATGTACCCGATGATCCGCGGTCGCCTGACCTCCGTGAACGGCAAGCCGGTGACCAGGGACAGCTACCAGGAAGAGCGCGCGCGCCGCCTGTCCGAGCGCGAGTTCAACCTGTCCACCACGCGCGAGCTGCCAAAGGGGAACGAGGTGGTGGACGGCAAATGGTTCAGCGATGCGCCGGGCACCAGCGAAGCCTCGGTGGAGCAGGGGCTGGCGAAGACACTGGGCTGGAAGGTCGGCGACGTCGTGCGCTTCGACATGGGCGGCATGCCGGTGGAGGCGAAGATCACCAGCCTGCGCAAGCTGGAATGGGGCTCGATGCGGGCCAACTTCTTCGTCATCATCAACCCGGCGGCGATGGTGGATGCGCCGGCCACCTACATGACCGCATTCCACCTGCCGCAGGGCGGGACCACGCTGGGGAACGCGCTCACGCGCAGCTATCCGAACCTGACCGTGATCGACGTTTCGGCCATCATCCGGCAGGTGCAGGACGTGATGGACCAGGTTGTGGCGGCGGTGGAATTCCTGTTCGCGTTCACGCTGGCGTCCGGCGTGCTGGTGCTGTATGCAGCCCTGATGGGATCGAGCGACGAGCGGCGCCGCGAGGCGGGCCTGTTGCGGGCGCTGGGCGCGACCAGGCAGCAGCTGTCGCGCGCGCAGCTGATCGAGTTCGCGCTGGTGGGCGGACTGGCGGGGCTGCTGGCGGCGACCGGCGCGGCGGTGCAGGGCTGGGCGCTGGCGACCTACCAGTTCAAGTTCGAATGGGTCCTCACGCCGAACGTGTGGGTGGCTGGGATCGCGGTGGGGGCGCTGTGCGCGGTGACCGGCGGGTGGCTCAGCCTGCGCGGCGTGCTGAGCCAGCCGCCGCTGCAAACCCTGCGCGAAGCCTGAAACTCGTCATCCCCGCGCACGCGGGGACCCCTGGTGAGTTCGGAGTGAGAGCATGTTCGCCTCGGACGCACGCTCAGCATGGGTCCCCGCGTTCGCGGGGATGACGAGGTGGCGGCAGGGTCGCCTCTTACGCGGCGCGGCGGGCCCCGGTGTGGTGCCGCAGGAACTCGCCGTGTGGGCGCACCGGCCGCTTCAGGTACCCCGCCGGCAGGTCGAAGATCGCCCAGTAGTAGCGCTCCGCTCCCGTGCACACCTGCGCCGGCTTGCAGTAGCGCTGCCAGTCCTCGCCCACGGCCGCGCTGTACATGGCGTCGCCGTCTTCCGCGTGGAAGAAGGGCACCATGTGGCGCGCATGCACCGCCGCCAGCAGCGATGACGGCGCCTTGTTGTCGCGCGCCACTTCGACGTGCGCCTGCATGCTCGCATCCGTCTCCACCACCATCAGGCTGGCCTTGCCCTGCGCATCGAACATCAGCAGTCCGCACGGATTCGGGAACAGGTAGTGCTCGACGGTGCCGAGCGGCCCGCTGATGTCGCGCACCAGGTCGGCGAACGCGTCGTCGCTCACGAAACCATAGCCGTTCAGTGCCAGCAGCTCGCGCAGCGGCGCCGACTGCCGCGCGAAGTAGTCGCGCTGCAGCTCCAGGATGTCCTGCTCCAGCCGTTCCAGCGCATCGTCGTCGCTCTTCTTGATGAAGCGGTCGATCAGTCCACGGTTGAACGCCTCCACCGCGATCTTCTCGTCCGCCGCGCCGGTGAACAGGATCTTCTTGCACGGCAGGCTGGCGATCTCCTTGCAGAAGTCGATGCCATTCATCTGGGGCATGGAGTAGTCCACCACCAGCACGGACGGCGTGGCGAAGCGGTCGCCGTCGAAGCAGGTGCGGTGGATGCAGTCGATGTCGAACGCCACACTGCATTGTTCCAGCGAGCGCGCGTTGGTGTCGAAGGAGGCCGTCATGGTCGTCCCTTGCGGCTGCGTCAGCCCCGAGTTGGCGCGCAGCCAGGCCAGCGCCGTTCGGGTGTCGTGGAAGCCGACGCTGGCAAGCGCCGGGTCGAGCTGGAACGACAGGCTGCGCAGGAAGCTGTCGCTGTCGTCCACGAGGACGGTCAGGCTGGGGTGTTGGTAGATGGGCAGGGACATGGCATGGGCGGGGTGTCGAAGCGGGTCGCGGGGCGCGGCGCCAGCTTGGGGTTGGCGGGGAATTCAAGCACGAACAGGGTGTAGGCGTTTTCGCGCGACAGGCAGCGGATGCTGGCGTGCCACGCTTCCATGATGTCCTTGCACAGCGCCAGCCCGATGCCGGAGCCGGCGCCCTTGGGGAAGGTATAGAAACGCTGGAAGATGTGCGGCAGCTCGGAGCGGGCGATGCCGCAGCCGGTATCGATGAACAGCAGCCGCGGGTTGGGGCGGTCGCCGTCGATCACGACCCGCACGCGGCCCTTGCCGGCGCGGTGCAGCGCCTGCAGCGAATTGCGCAGCAGGTTGAGCAGCACGACCACCGCCAGCTCGTGCTGGCCGCCGAACGAGAAGTCGCGCCGGACCTCGACCTTGACGCTGTCGCGCTGAGTGCTGGCGGAGAACGGGTAGCGCTTCATCACGTTGTCGAGCACCTCGGACATGCGCACCATTTCGGTCGGCTCCAGCGTGCGCGTAACGGCGGTGGCGGACAGCAGGAACAGGTCGACCAGGTGGTTCATGTGGCGCACTTCGAACTGGATCCGGTTCAGCGCCGCGCGCAGCGCCTCCGGGTCTTCCTGGTCGCGCATCAGCATGCGCGTCATGCCGCGTACGTTGGCGTCCACGCTGACCAGCGGCGTGCGCAGCTCGTGCGACACGGTCGCCAGGCCCTGTGCCATGCCGGACATCTTCTCCTGCGACAGCATGCGGCGTCCCAGCTTGGCGAACGCGATGGTCAGCACCGTGAACAGGCATACCGGCAGCTGTTCCAGCACCGCATAGGTCAGGGCCGGGCGCCCGCCGCCGACCATGGAGAATGCCAGGACTGCCAGCGAAATCCCGATCGTGCACGAGGCCAGCGCCCAGCGCGCGCGGAAGTGGAACAGCAGGATCAGCGCCATCAGCAGGCACTGGCTCCATACCGCCGAACTGCCATTCATCAGGTACAGGAAGGTAAACAGGAAGGGCAGGGTGTAAGTGACCGCGGCGAAGGTGACGATGGCGCGCCAGCGTGGCGTCATCGGGCGCAGCCCGACCACGACCAGCAGGCACAAGGCGGCGCCGACCGCGCGCAGGGGCAGGCTGTCGTAGGCCTGCGGGAATACGCGGGTCCAGATTACATAATAGAGCGGCAGGCCGAACAGGCCGATCCAGGCCAGCAGCATCACGCGCAGCGTGTCGGGATCGAATTCACGCTGCAGGCGCAGCAGCCATTGCGCGGCCATGGCGCGCAGGGGCTCCAGGGCGGATTTGCTGGCGGAATCGGGGAAAGAGATCATCTGGCATCGGGGCGAGCTTGATTTATCGCAATTTTGCATAATTCAAGGCATCGCCGATTGATCTGCGTCAATGTCCGGGGTGCTGTCCCCGGACGGGGCCTGTCCCCCGCTCTTTTGCCTGCCGTGGTGGTAAGGCGTGCTAAAAAGCCAGGGACAGTCCCCTGCGGTGACAGTCCCTTGTATGATGTCGGGATGAACGAGAATGCCACGCTGTATGACACCATCGGCGGCGAAGCCCGCCTGCGCGAACTGGTCGACCGCTTCTACGACCTGATGGAGCTGGAACCGGAATTCGCCGGCATTCGCGCCATGCACCCCACCCCGCTCGACAGCTCCCGCGACAAGCTGTTCATGTTCCTGTCCGGCTGGATGGGCGGGCCGGACCTGTTCGTCGAGCAGTTCGGCCATCCGCGCCTGCGCGCGCGCCACCTGCCGTTCGCGATCGCCAGTTCCGAGCGCGACCAGTGGCTGCGCGCGATGGGGTGGGCGATGGAAGATGTAGGCATCGACGAAGACCTGCGCATGCGGCTGATGCAGTCCTTCTACCAGACCGCCGACTGGATGCGCAACACACCGGGCTGACCATGGAACAGATCCAGTTTATCCTCCTCCTCGGCGCGCTGGCGCTGGTGATCGTGCTGCAGCTCGTGGCCATGCTGCGCGGGCGCAGCGGCGACGCGGAGCGCTTCGACCGCATCGAGCGCAACCTGCAGATGAGCGCCCAGTCCACCCGCCAGGAGATCGCGGGCAGCCTGGCGCAGTCGAATGCCGCCACCGTCCAGGCCATCGAAGCGATGCGCGAATCGAACGCGCGCCGCATGCTGGAAGTGCGCGCCACGCTGGAAGCGAAGCTGAAGGACCTGCAGGCCGATAACGCGGCCAGGCTGGAAGAGATGCGCCGCACGGTGGACGAAAAGCTGCACGCCACGCTGGAGACGCGCCTGACCGAATCGTTCCGCCAGGTGTCCGAGCGGCTGGAGAAGGTGCACCAGGGCCTGGGCGAGATGCAGCAGCTGGCGGTCGGCGTGGGAGACCTCAAGCGTGTGCTCACCAACGTCAAGACGCGCGGCACCTGGGGCGAAGTGCAGCTCGAGATGCTGCTGGAGCAGATGCTGACCGTCGACCAGTACGCGAAGAACGTCGAGACCATCGCCGGCAGCGGCGCGCGGGTCGAGTTCGCGATCAAGCTGCCGGGCGCCTCCGATGACGGCGCGCCCATGTGGCTGCCGGTCGATGCCAAGTTCCCCAAGGAGCAGTACGAACGCCTGCTGGATGCGGCCGAGCGGGCCGACAGCGACGGCGTGGCGCTGGCCGGGCGTGAGCTGGAGCGCTGCGTGCGCGTGGAGGCGAAGACCATCTGCGAAAAATACCTGGCGCCGCCGCACACCACCGACTTCGCGATCCTGTTCCTTCCGACCGAAGGCCTGTACGCGGAAGTGATGCGCCGGCCGGGGCTGGCCGACGACCTGCAGCGCACGCTGCGCGTCTCGATCGCCGGGCCGTCCACGCTGCTGGCAATCCTGTCCAGCCTGCAGATGGGCTTCCGCACGCTGGCGCTGGAAAAGCGCTCGTCGGAAGTGTGGCAGGTGCTGGGTGCGGTCAAGACCGAATTCGGCAAGTTTGGCGACGTGCTGGCCGCGACCAAATTGACGCTGGAGAAGGCCGCCCGCAACATCGAAAGCGCCGAAGTGCGCAGCCGCCAGATGGCGCGCAAGCTCAAGTCCGTCGAAGCGCTGCCGTCCGAAGCCGCCCAGCTGCTGCTGCCCACCGACGACTAGCGCAGGAAGCCTGGGACGGTGCATGGTTGGCGGAATTGGCCATTTTATGGCCGATTCCGCCAAACCCGGCAACGGCCGGATGCAGCGTATTCGCTCAAGGTCGCGTTGCCGACGTCGACGATGAAGAGGCGCAACGCAGGATCCGTCCGCGACAGCGCCAGCAGTCTGCGGCCGAGGGCGATATCTTCCCGCGACAAGCGCCACTGCTCGCTGGTGTGGTATTCGAATCGCGCATGGGTGTGCAGGGCGCCGACCAGCGCCTCGCCGGGCAGCGTGGCGACCGCCAGGTCCACGCTCCTGTGGTCGCCAACTGAAATCTCCCCGACCCGGATTGACCCTTCGGCAGTGCGGTAGAACAGTGCGCCGTGCTCGACTGCGGCGTCCAGTGCCACGAGCCGGCGGGCCAGCTCACGCGCCGCGCGCTGCAGCGGATCCGGCGCCTGCCTTGCGCTGTCGCGCGCAGTCAGCGGCACCTTCCCGCACAGGCGCGGCTCGGGCCCGGGTGCTTGCGCATCGCCATGGGTCAATGCGCAAAGCGCGAACAGGCTGCACGGATAAGCGAAACGCATGACGCACACCACCCCCAAAATGGGGACAGACCCCATTTTCGGCAGTGGAAATGGGGTCTGTCCCCATTTTGCGGGGCGCGCTGGCGCGCCGAACCTTCATCTTAGTCCGGCGTCGCTAAAATCCCATGGGATTATGCTTGCGCGGCGCGCGAGGTCCAGGGCGGCTGGCG
>DASWYE010000211.1:0-5204 GCA_036405115.1 Telluria sp.
GAACTCGGCCGCCTCGCCGTCGAAACGCAGGGATTCGTGCACGCGGGCATCGGTCCAGCGCGCGCGTCCGCGATGGTAGAACCGCGCCATCCGCTCACCGACCATCGGCCGGTACCAGCGCATCGGCGCGCCCATCAGCCACGTGCTCCGCCGCAACCAGGCGCCGGCCTTGCCGGAGGCGATCAGGGCGGGCAGCGCGCGCTCCAGGTCTGCGGCCAGTTCGGGCGACAGGAATTCGTCCGCGTCCAGCACCAGGATCCAGTCATGGGCCGCCTGCGTGCTGCCGAAGTTGCGCTGCGGGCCGAAGCCCAGCCAGTCCTGGTGGACGACGCGTGCGCCATGGGCCTGGGCGATCGCGACGGTCGCGTCCGAACTGCCGCTGTCGACGATCAGCTTGTCCGCGGCAAACGGCACGCTGTCCAGGCAACGGGCGATGTTGGACGCCTCGTTATGGGTGATGACGACGAGGGAGACGGGTAGTGACGGCATGGGGTTAGCTTACCCGTTGTCATCAGCCCCCTGCTGGCCTGGCTGGCGCCCCGCATAGCCCTTGCGCGCGCCTCATCGCTTCTGCTCCTTGCTGCGATGGCGCCCCTGCCCTCCTCCCTACCCGGTTGCCCGACCGCGGCGCCCGTGCTCGCGCACTAGCGCGCTTCGCGATCGCGACAATGGAAAGCCCAGCGGCTTCCCTTGGGCAAACGACGGAAGAAACGCGACACAGCGCACGGTCCGGCCGTGCACGAAATATGTGTCGTTCAGGTCCGGACGATCGCGTGTCCGCCAATCTGACTGGCCGCTGTCTTGCCGGCAGGCCACCGCTGGTGCCGCCACTCAAGGTCGGGAGAATTGGCATCTCCTCCCCCTCCCCCTACGGCCGGATTTGGATCATGGGCCAAGCCCTTATCCCGAATCGCGGCCGTACGCAGACATTGGTCCACAAGGATGATTCTCCTTTCATCGCCGCAGCATCCCAGGACGCGCGACGCTGGATCGGTCGACGGCGACTTTGCTGCCATCCGCGATCCCGTTGCGCGCCCCCTGAAGGTCGCGCTTGTTTCGATGACGCCGATCTTTCCAGCGAAGGCAGGGCACAGCGTGCGCATCCTGCAGCTATGCAAGGCGATCAAGACACTCGGCCATGAGCTGACATTCGTCCACGTCACCTCCAAGTTGGACACCCAGAAGCCGGACACGGCATCGCATGTCGCCTTTTTCGGCGAGCGGCACTACCTGCACTTGGACAACGGCCACCGACTTGCGCGCCTTGCTTTCTGGTTGCGGGGAAAGTTGAGGCGACGCTGGCGAAAGATCCTGTGCAGCCTGGGTTACGACCGCAGCCACTACTCGATGCTCGACGAGAATTGGCGCGACGCATGGACTCGCCAGCTGAAGGCACTGGACCGCGGCTTCGACGCCGCCGTCGTGGAGTACGCGTTCAACTCCCGGGCACTTGACGCATTCCCGTCCTCGACGCGCAAGTTGCTCGACACGCACGATGCGTTCTCGGACCGGCACCGCCCTTTCGTCGCGCGCGGCTTCAAGAAAGGATACTGGGTTTCGCTCACTCCCCAGGATGAGAACCAAGGCCTTCGCCGCGCCGATGCGGCAATTGCCATCCAGCCACAGGAAGCCGAGCATTTCCGACAACAACTGGTGCTGCACGGAGGTGGCGGGCGCGATCCCGACGTCACCGTCGTCAGCCACTTCATCGGCCTCGACGAGCCCGTATCCGATCACAGCGCCGATCATTCCGCGCTTTACATCGGAACGAACATGCTGTCCAACCAGATTTCCTTGCAGCATTTCTTCGAGCACGTGCTGCCGCGCGTGGTGAGCGCGATCCCGGACTTCAAGCTCAGACTGGCGGGCTCGATCTGCAACTGGGCCCCCGAACTTCCCAATGTGGAAAAGCTCGGCTTCGTCGATGACCTGCGCGCCGCCTTTGCCCGCACGCCGCTTTCCGTCAATCCGACAATCGCTGGAACCGGCATCAACATAAAACTCCTGGACGCGATGGGGGCCGGCGTGCCCACGGTTTCGACAGCCACCGGCGCGCGAGGGCTCGGAGACGGGTACCGGAACGGCCTCTTGGTGGTACCCGATCACGATCACGCGGCGTTCGCGGACCACGTCATCCGCCTGTCGAGGGACCCGGACTTGCGCCGGTCGCTTGGCTATGCAGCCTTTGCGGACGCACGACGATGGAATGAAAGGCAACTTGCCGCGTTGGATCTGTGCCTGCGTGGTGGTGTTCTTGCAGGAAACCCGCCTAGCAGCCAAGCGAGTGTTCGCGAACGCGGGAGAGCCCCACTTTCCGATACCATCGCGACTCCCGCATGAAGATTCTCTACACCAATTTCCATTGCGGGAGCGGTGGCGGGCATACCACTTACATCCGCGAGCTAGCGCGCGGATTGTCGGCACGGCACGAAGTGCACGTTGCCGTGCCGGAGGAAAGCCGGCTCCTGCGTGAAGTCAGGGCGATCCCGGATATCCACGCTTTCGCACAGTCCTATCCGAATGGTTTTCGCGCGCTGTCCAGCCGCTCGCGGCCATGCGCGAGACTGCGCTCGTATCTCCAAGAGCACCAGTTCGATATCGTCCACGTGAATGGGTCTGCCGATCATCGCCTGGTGATCGCAGCATTGCGCGGTCTCCCACGACGTCCCCACATCGTGCTTACGAAGCACAACACCAAGCCGATGCGCGGCTTGCAGCATGTATGGCGCGCGCGCTTCGGAACCGACAAGGTGATCGCCGTCTGCGATTTCGTCCGTCGCCAGCTCGACGACACCGCATATCGGCATTGCCGGCCGGAAACCGTCTACAACGGCGTCGACACCGCCTTTTTCTCTCCCGCCGAAGCGAGCGAGCCCTTCACGAGCGCGCAGCCTTTGAAGATCGGCAGCAATGCCGGCACTGCGGACTACAAAGGCTGGATGGACCTGGCGGAAGCGCTGAAGATGTTGACTCGGGGCGAACGCGAGCGCATCCGGATCATCGTTGCAGGGCAGCCACCCTCAGCAATCCAGCGGGAAGCGCTGGCGCAGTCAGGCATGCAGGATCACTTCCATTTCCCCGGCCTTCTGGACGATGTCCGTCCGATGATCGCCGGATTGGATGTTGGCTTCGTGCTGTCGCACGACATCGAGACGATCTCTTTCGCCTGCCGCGAGATGATGTCCATGGGCAAGCCCGTGATGGTGACCGACTATGCCGGCCTGCCGGAGAACATTGCTCCCGGCATCGACGGCTGGATCGTGCCGGTGCACGGCTGCGCAGCGATGGCGAACGCGCTGCGCGACATGCTGAACGACCGCGAAGGTCTGTTGCGCAGAGGGAAGGCCGCCCGTCAGCACGCGATCGCTGAATTCCGCATCGAAACCTTCCTCGAGCACACTGAGGCCATCTACATGCGCCTGCTGGAAGGGGCACCATCGCTCGAACATCGTGTCCAGGATCGGCCGCGCATGCGGCGGCGAGCCGTGCGTACCCAGGAACCGTCGGCGCGGCCAGAACCGGTCTCCAGTCGGCCCGACCTGGCGAGGCGCGCATAAAGCGAGGCCCACCCGTCCCGCCTGCATTCAAGCCGTCGAACGGATCGCGGGTGTTGCGGCATTGCGGGCTGCCATCGCCATTCCCAGCAGCAGCCCGACGGGCACCACGTAGGCGCTGGTGCTGATTGCGTGGGAGAACATCGACTGGGTCAGCCCGGAAGCCATATAGGCGGCGACAAGAGCAGCCACCGCCCAGGAAGCGCCTGCGGGCATCCTTGATCGGCCAACCCGGATCTCGCGCACCGCGGCCACAAGCGGCACCAGATACAGCGACAGCAAGGCAATGACGCCGGGGAGTCCCATCGTGGCACCCCATTGGGCGACTTCGTTGTGCGCATGCTCCAGACTGCAAAAATGTCTCGAATCATCGAGACAGTATCGGCTCCCATCCACGCGCTGCGCGAACCCGGCTATGCCCACCCCGGTAAGCGGCGCTTCGCGGAACGCATCCCACGCCACGGCCAGCAGTCCCAGGCGCGCACTGATCGGCTGGTCCACCTGCCCTGTCGCATATCCGGCCACGTCCTCGCGTACCTGGTCCAGCCTGAACTGGGAGGACAGCCAAGGAAGCGTCCAGAGCGCCACGAACAGCACCACGAACACGCCGACCGCCATCGCCAGACGGCGCCAGCGGTGTCCGCGTGCGCCGCCGACGAAGAGCAGCGCCAGGACCAAACCCAGCCCGGGTAACACGCCGCGGCTACCGCTCAGGGTGATCGCGACGACGGCCGCCGTCACCGCACCGCCCATCAGCAACCGCATCGCGGACCCGGTACGCGCGGGCCTGGTGAACAACGCGATCGCCAACAGCACCAGCACCACATTCGCGAACACGATGGGGTTGCCTTTGCCGCCCACGCGCGGGACGCCAGACCAGGTTTCAGCGACCGACAGCACCAAGGCAAGCGCCAGGCCCGCCAGCGCGCCGTACCAGAGACAGGACATGCGCACGCGGGTGATCCATGCCAGCCATGCGCACCAGGGAAGCAGCAGGCACCGCGAAGGATTGTCGAGCGCCGAGATGTCCGAGCGACTGACCCACATCGACACGGTCGCGACGGCAAACACGGCGAGCGCTGCGTACCCCAAGCCCCGGATCGCCGCCGGAAGCCGCGTCCGGTCGGCACGCAACGCGTCGGGCAATGCGAGGAGGGTCGAAGCCAGCAACAACGTGGCGAAGAGGGCGAGACCCTTGGGGACGACCAGCAACGCAGTGGCGCTGAATCCCGCCAGCCATGCGAGTGCACGCGCGACATCCCGTCGGCGCTGGCTCACGACCTGCGCGACTTCGGATTCCGCTTCGCGCGACAGCACGTTCAATGATGCACGGCCCAGACAAGCGAGAACTTCAGTCTGCGCCCTCCGCGTCACCCGGACGTCAAGAGAGAGTGAACGCGCCGCAATGTCGGATCAGACGCACCTGTCGCTGCCACGCCTCGATGCAGGCCATCGCGCATCACGCACACGCCGTGCGACGGGGACGTCGCTGCCCTTCGCTCACGCCTTGCGGAAGGACGCGTAGTAGAAGCCGTCCATGTCACGCTCACCGGGCAGCCGCTGCCGTCCACCTGCATCTTCATGACCCCAGGCGTCATCAAGCGGTTCGAGCGCCGCCGCGGGATGACGCATGCGGAAGGCCTCCACCTG
>DASWYE010000212.1:0-18755 GCA_036405115.1 Telluria sp.
CACTAACAAGGACCGCAACAAGTACGCCGAGGCGATGGAAAAGATGGAAGACTGGGAGAAGGCGCTGCTGGCACAGGGCAAGCACCTGTACCTGGTGGACTTCACCAACAAGGGCGGACTGGTGATGCCGCTGATCCTGGAAATCGAGCTCAAGAGCGGCAAGAAGTACATCGAGCGCATCCCGGCCGAGGTCTGGCGCTACTCGCCAAAGAAGATCACCAAGGTGATTGTCACCGACGAGCCGATGACCGGGCTGGCGCAGGACCCGTACTGGGAGACCGCCGACATCGACGTCGACAATAACGCCTGGCCGCGCAAGCCAACCAGATCCCGCCTCGAGCTGTTCAAGTCCGAAGAAGGACAGGATATGATGAAGGACTACATGACGCCGCTGAAGAAGCCGGAACCGAAAGCAGGCGCCGGCAAGGCGGAAACGGAAGCGAAGTAAGCGATGTTCAAATCCATCATCAGCGCGGCGGTCCTGGCGGCCGCCGCCCTCACCAGCGGCAGCGCGCTCGCGCACCGCTTCCACGCGGGCATGACCGACGTGACGCAGAATGCCAGGACCGGCAGCGTTGAAATCGTCCATGCCTACATGGCGCATGACCTGGAGGCGCTGGTGGCGCAACTGAACAATGGCCAGTCGGACCTGAGCCAGCCGGAAGACGAAGCCACGCTGCGCACCTACATGGAGCAGCACTTCTACCTGCTCTCGGCGGACAACAAGCGCATTCCGGTGCGCTGGGTCGGCATGAATGCGAGCGCCGACATGGTGCTCGTGTACCAGGAAGTCGAAAAGACCCGGCTGGACAGCATCGCGCGCATCCACCATTCCGTCCTCGCCGACGTGCTGCCGGACCAGCGCAACACCGTCAACCTGGTCGGGGACGGAGAGCGCCGTACCCTGACATTCGCAACCGGCGCCACCGAGCAGGCCGTGTCCACCGGGGCCAGGTGAGCCCGCGAACCGAATCATTGGTTCATCCGGGGAGCGCGCTACTACG
The DNA here is from genome assembly GCA_036405115.1 of Telluria sp. Classification (GTDB taxonomy): domain Bacteria; phylum Pseudomonadota; class Gammaproteobacteria; order Burkholderiales; family Burkholderiaceae_D; genus Telluria. Next base: position 1,005 of record DASWYE010000212.1, read on the forward strand.
GTAGAAATACCGTATGGCGCCGCCACCCGCATTACCTTATCGTTACGGCAATTTCAGGACAAATAAACCGTATCTTCCACGGCACTCGTATACCATCGCTTGCAGTGGATTGTTGAAAAAACAAAACGATAAGGAAGTTCCCAAGCATGAGTCATCTCCGCCCGGCCGCGGCGGCCACGCTTGCGCTGATCCTGTGCGCCTGCGCGACACCGCTGCCGCAGCCTGACGCTACCCGCAGCACACCCGCCGGCTGGCATGCCCCGCTACCCCACAACGGCAGCATCGACGACCTGTCCCGCTGGTGGCGCCTGCAAGGCGATCCGCTGCTCGCACAACTTATCGAATCCGCGCAGTCGAACAGCCCTTCGATTGCCAGCGCCGCGGCCCGCATTGCGCAAGCCCGCGCCCAGCGCACCGCGGCCGGCGCAGCCCTCCTCCCTTCCGTCGACGCCGCCGCTTCGGCAGTGCGCTCGTCACAGCAAAGCGTGATGCCGATGGGGACGACCACCCAGGCCGCCCTGCAGGCGTCGTGGGAGATCGACCTGTTCGGAGCGCGCCGCGCCGAGCGCAGGGCAGCCGATGCACGGCTCGAAGGAGCGCAGGCCGGCTGGCATGCCGCGCGCGTGTCCGTGGCCGCGGAAACGGCCAATCGGTATTACGCGCTGCGCGCTTGCGAGCAGTTGCTGTCGGTGGCGCGGCGCGATGCGGCGTCGCGCGCCGACACCGCGCGGCTCACCGGCTTGAGTGCGCAGGCAGGCTTCCAGGCGCCCGCCACCGCGGACCTGGCCCGCGCCAGCGCCGCGCAGGCATCGGCACGCGCGACCGAGCAGCGTGCGCAGTGCGACTTCGACATCAAGGCACTGGTGGCGCTGACGGCGATCGCAGAACCTGAACTGCGCACGCGGCTGGCGGCGACGCCGGCAAGCGTGCCGCCGGCACTGGGCTTCAATGTCCTTCCCGCCCGGCTGCTGGCGCAACGCCCCGACGTCTTCGCGGCCGAGCGCGCGGTAGCTGCGGCGAGCGCGGACGTCGGCGGCGCGCAGGCGCAGCGCTACCCGCGCCTTGCCTTGCAGGGATCGATCGGAGCCGGCAATTTCCGCGCCGGCGGCACCGACACCACGGCCGACACCTGGTCCATCGGCCCGCTTGCGCTGACCGTACCTGTTTTCGACGGCGGGCGCCGCCGCGCCAACGTCGAAGCGGCGCAGGCGCGCTACCAGGAGGCCGTCTCCAGTTACCATGCGACAGCCCGCCAGGCAGTACGCGAGGTGGAGGAAACGCTGGTCACGCTGGCCAGCACCGATGCGCGCGCGGCCGACGCGCAGCTCGCGCTGGCGGGTTACCGCATCGCCTTCGTCGCAGCCGAGGACCGCTACCGCAACGGGCTTGGCAGCCTGATCGAGCTTGAAGACGCGCGCCGCACGCTGCTGGCCGCGGAGAACGCGGTGATTGCGCTCGCCCGGGAGCGCAGCAGCGCCTGGGTAGGACTGTACCGCGCCGCCGGCGGCGGGTGGAACAGCACCGCACCAGCACCGCAATAATCACGGAACCAGGACATGAACCGAATCTCGCTAACTCCCCGCACCCGCTTGCTGGCCATTGCCGGCGCTCTCGTCCTGCTCGCGGTGCTGTTCTACGTTTTCCGCAAGCCCGATGCGCCTGAAGAAAAGGCCGCGCCGCGTCCGGCGCTGACGGTGACGGTGGCGCGTCCTTCAACGGCGACCCTGCCCGTCACCCTCGGTGCCAATGGCAATGTCGCGGCCTGGCAGGAGGCCTCCATCGGCAGCGAATCAGTGGGCTTGCGGCTGGCGGAGGTGCGCGTGAACGTGGGCGACGTGGTGAAGAAGGGGGAGGTGCTGGCGGTGTTCGCCAGCGAGACCGTCAACGCGGACGTGCAGCAGGCGGAGGCGGCGCTGCTGGAAGCGCAGGCGATGGCGCAGGATGCCGCTGCCAATGCGGCGCGCGCACGTTCGCTGCGCGCCACCGGCGCCCTGTCGGAGCAGCAGATCGGACAGTACACGACAGCCGAGGCCACGGCCAATGCCCGCATCGCGGCGGCGCGTGCCACGCTGGAAGCGCGGCAGGTGCGCCTGAAGCAGGCAAAGGTTGTGGCGCCGGACAGCGGCGTGATCTCGGCCCGCAGCGCAACCGTGGGCGCGGTCGCCGGCGCCGGCACGGAGCTGTTCCGCATGATCCGCCAGGGACGGCTGGAATGGCGCGCCGAAGTGACGGCCAGCGATGTCACGCGCATCAAGCCGGGCACGCCCGCGGTGGTGCGCGCGGCCGGCGGCAGCCAGGCGCGCGGCCGCGTGCGCATGGTCGCGCCGACCGTCGATCCGCGCTCGCGCACCGCGCTGGTCTACGTGGACCTGCCAGCGGCGCAGGGAATGAACGCCCCGATCAAGGCCGGAATGTTCGTGGCTGGCCACTTCGAGCTGGGTAGCTCGAGCGGCATGACGGTGCCGCAGCAGGCCGTGGTGCTGCGCGACGGCTTCTCGTATGTGTTCCGGGTCGGCCGCGACAACCGCGTCAACCAGGTCAAGGTGCAGCCCGGCCGCCGCATCGGCGACCAGGTGGAAGTGCTCTCCGGCCTGGCCGCCGACGCGCAGATAGTGGTGTCCGGCGCAGGCTTCCTGAACGAGGGCGACCTGGTGCGCGTGGTGGCGCCGGCTCGCGCGCCTGGCAAGTAAGGAGCGGCGATGAACTTCTCCGCCTTTTCGATCCGTAATCCGATCCCGGCGATCATGCTGTTCGCCCTGCTCTCGCTGGCTGGCCTGCTGGCCTACCGCGCGAATGCGGTGCAGTTCTTCCCCGATATCGAGCTGCCCATCGTCACCGTGGCAGCCACGCTGGACGGCGCGGCGCCCGCGCAGCTGGAAACCGAGGTGGCACGCAAGATCGAGGATTCGGTCGCATCGCTGCAGGGCGTGAAGAACATCTATACCAAGGTGCTCGATGGCGTCGCCACGGTGACTGTTGAATTCATCCTCGAAAAAAACCTGTCGGATGCGGTCAACGAGGTGCGCGACGCCGTAGCGCGGGTGCGCGCCGACCTGCCGGGCGAGATGCGCGACCCGGTGGTGAGCAAGGTGTCGACCGCCGGACGGGTCGTACTCACCTTCACCGCCAGCGCGGCCGGGCCAGGCGGCCCGGATCCGCAGGAGCTGAGCTGGTTCGTCGACAACGTGGTCACCAAGCGCCTGCTCAGCGTGCCCGGACTTGGCGCGGTCAAGCGCGTGGGCGGCGTGACGCGCGAGGTGCGCGTGGAACTGGACGACGGCATGATGGCGGCGCTCGGCGTGTCGGCGCTGGACGTGTCGCGCCAGCTGCGCAATGTGCAGCGCGAAGCGCCGGGCGGGCGCGGCGACGTGGGCGGAGCCGAGCAGTCGGTGCGCACCATCGCCACCGTCGCCAGTGCAAGAGAACTGGCCGCGCTGGATATCCCGCTGCCGGACGGGCGCCGGGTGCGCCTGTCGGAAGTCGCCCGGGTGACGGATACGGTGTCCGAGCCGCGCTCGCTGGCCACCCAGGACGGCAAGCCGGTGGTCGGCATCGAGGTGTTCCGCACTCGCGGCGCCAGCGAGATCGACGTGGCCAACGGCGCCCGCGCGGCCATGCGCGAGCTGCAGGCCGAACACCCGGACATCAGGCTGCCCGAAGTGATCGACAACGCCGAACCGGTGCAGGAGAATTTCGACGCCTCGATGGAGCTGCTGTACGAAGGCGCGCTGCTGGCCGTGCTGGTGGTGTGGTGGTTCCTGCGCGACTGGCGTGCGACGCTGGTGGCGGCGGCGGCGCTGCCGCTGTCCGTGATCCCGGCCTTCCTGGGCCAGTACTGGTTCGGCTACACGCTCAACATGGTCACCCTGCTCTCGCTCGCGCTGGTGGTGGGCGTGCTGGTGGACGATGCGATCGTCGAGATCGAGAACATCGAGCGCCATCTGCGCATGGGCAAGTCGCCGATGAAGGCGGCGCTGGAGGCGGCCGACGAGATCGGGATGGCGGTGATCGCCACCACCTTCGCGCTGGTGGCGGTGTTCCTGCCGACCGCGTTCATGAGCGGCATACCCGGCAAGTTCTTCAAGCAGTTCGGCTGGACCGCGGTGCTGGCGATCCTCGCATCGCTGGTAGTGGCGCGCCTGCTGACGCCGATGATGGCGGCCTATATCCTCAAGCCGGCCAGGCATGTGGAGCAGCGCGACCACTGGATCATGACGCGCTACCTGGACTTGATGAAATGGTGCCTGAAGCACCGGCTGGCCACGGCGGTCGCCTCGGGCCTGTTCTTCATCGGCTCGGTGAGCCTGGCGGGCCTGCTGGAGACCGGCTTCGTGCCGCCGGCGGATCGCGGCCAGACCCAGGTTACCCTGGAACTGCCGCCCGGATCCACGCTGGCCGAGACGCAGGCCGTGGCGGAACAGGCGCGCAAGGCATCGATGCAGGTGCCCGGCGTGACCGGCGTGTTCAGCTCGGTGGGCGGAGGTTCGTCCGGCGACGTGTTCGCGCCCGGCGCGGCAGCGGAAGCGCGCCGCGCGGTCCTCACCGTGACCACCCTGCACCGGGACGACCGCGACGAATCGCTCGCCCAGATCGAACACGGCATCCGGACACGGCTTGCCGACGTGCCGGGCGCGCGCTTCAGTGTGGGGCCGCCGGATACGGGCGTGAAGATGCAGCTGGTGCTGCGCAGCGAGGATCCGGTCGCGCTTACGGCGGCAGCGCGCGCGGCGGAACGCGAGCTGCGTACGCTTGAGGGAGTCGGCAACGTCAGCTCGACCGCGTCGCTGGTGCGGCCGGAGATCATCGTGCGGCCCGACTTCGCACGCGCGGCCGACCTGGGCGTGACGGCAGCAGCCATCGGCGAGACGGTGCGTGTGGCCACGGCCGGCGACTACGACCAGGCGCTGGCAAAAATGAACCTCAGCGACCGCCAGGTGCCGATCAGGGTCAAGCTGCCGGACCGGGTCCGCACCGACCTCGATGCGATCGGGCGCCTCACCGTGCCCGGCAAGAACGGGCCGGTCATGCTGGCCAACGTGGCGACCATCACCATGGACTCCGGGCCGGCGGAGATCGACCGCCTGAACCGCAGCCGCAACGTGACGCTTTCGGTGGAGCTGGGCGGGCGCTCGCTGGGCGAAGTGAACGAGGAGGCACGCGCGCTGCCGTCGCTGAAGAACCTGCCGCCGTCGGTGCAGATTGCGGAGCTGGGCGATGCGCAGGAGATGCAGGCGCTGTTCGCCAGCTTCGGGCTGGCGATGGCGATCGGCGTGCTGTGCATCTACTGCGTGCTGGTACTGCTGTTCCGTGACTTCATGCAGCCGTTGACGATCCTGGCGGCGCTGCCGCTGTCGATCGGCGGCGCCTTTGTCGGCCTGCTCGTCACCGGCAACGCGCTGTCGATGCCCTCGATGATCGGCCTGATCATGCTGATGGGGATCGTGACCAAGAATTCGATCCTGCTGGTGGATTACGCGATCCTGGCGCGCGACGCGGGCATGTGCCGGTTCGAGGCGCTGGTGGATGCGTGCCACAAGCGCAGCCGCCCGATCGTGATGACCACCATCGCCATGGGCGCCGGCATGCTGCCGCTGGCGCTGGGGCTGAATGGCGACCCGAGCTTCCGGGCGCCGATGGCGATCACGGTGATCGGGGGGCTGATCACGTCGACGCTATTGAGCTTGCTGGTGGTGCCGGCGGTATTCACCTACGTGGACGACCTGGAGCATTGGATCGCGCGTGCTGCGGCACGCCTGCGGCGCAAGCCGGCGCAAGTGCAGGGGTAGGCGCTGCGCGTCTTTCTGGTTCGGGTATTCGCAGCGCGGGCTGAAGAGCTGGGGACAGTCCCGTAGGGACAGTCCCCAACCCCGTTACACCATCGGCGGGTCGGTTTCGCGGGCGAACACGCGGTGGCCGGCCAGCGCCGTCTTGAAGGCCTGCAGCGCCGCGCTGACGTCCGCCGATTCGGTGCCGACCAGGCCTGGATCGTCGGAACCGTCCGGCAGCTTGGGCGGCACGCCGGCCTGCTTGAGCAGTGCCGCGCCGGCGCCAATTACCATGATCGGCTTGCAGTGCCGGTACTGCTCGCGTACGAAGTCGAGCGCGTGCGCGTCCAGCGCCAGCGACTGCGCCGCCTTCTCGCCATCCGGCACGACCACCGCGTCATACAGCACCGATGGCCCGGCCTCCAGCGTGATCTCGACGTCGAGCGGCTGCCCGTCGGCCCCCGCGACCTTGCCCAGCATGCTGCCGACGATGCGCGGCACCGCGCCGTCCGCCGCGAGCGAGGCATACACTTCGCGCACGCAGGACGCCTCCACGCCGTTCGCCACCAGCACCGCCACCTTGCGCGTGCGGATGCCGGTCTCGCCGGGCCGCGACAGCAGCGACAGCGCCGGCGACGGCTGGTACTCCGGGATCGGCAGGTCGGAGGCCAGCGGCAGCGGGTCCGGCGCTTCCATCCCGAGGCCGTTGGCGACGATGTTCGCCAGGTTGGCGTCCACATTGCCCAGCAGCGCCAGCACGCGCTTGCGCACTGCCGGCACCGTGCAGCGCGTCAGCTCGAAGCGGTAGGCGTTGGCGATGTGCGCCTGCTCGGCCGGCGTCTGGCTCTGGTAGAACAGCCGCGCCTGCGAGTAGTGGTCGGCGAACAGTTCCGGCTTGCCGCGCACCATATCCTGCATGACCGGCTGCGGGAAGCTGGTGAAGCCCTGCATGCCGGCCTGCGCCGGGCTGCCGCCCGCCAGCGAGTTCGGCTCGTAGTTCACGCGGCCGCGGTTGATGGCCTGGCGGTGGAAGCCGTCACGCTGGTTGTTCTGGATTTGCACCACCGGCGTGTTGATCGGGATTTCGTGGAAGTTGGGACCGCCAAGGCGCGTCAGCTGGGTATCCACATACGAGTGGATGCGCCCCTGCAGCAGCGGGTCGTTGGTGAAATCGATGCCGGGAATGATGTGCGCGGTGCAGAACGCGACCTGCTCGGTCTCGGCAAAGAAGTTGTCCGGATTGCGGTTCAGGACCATGCGGCCGACCGGGCGCAGCGGCACCATCTCCTCGGGGACGATCTTGGTGGGGTCGAGCACGTCGAAGCCGAACTGCTCGGCCTCCTCCTCCGTGAACACCTGCAGTCCCAGTTCGTACTCCGGGAAGTCGCCGGCCTCGATCGCCTCCCACAGGTCGCGCCGGTGGAAGTCCGGGTCGGCGCCAATCAGCTTGGCCGCTTCGTCCCACACCAGCGAGTGCGTGCCCTGCAGCGGGGTCCAGTGGAATTTGCAGAACACCGATTTGCCGTCGGCGTTCACCAGGCGGAAGGTGTGCACGCCGAAGCCCTGCATGGTGCGGTAGCTGCGCGGGATCGCGCGGTCGGACATGGCCCACATCAGGATGTGCGCCGACTCGGGCATCAGCGAAACGAAGTCCCAGAAGGTGTCGTGCGCGGTGGATGCCTGCGGCATCTGGTGGTGCGGCTCCGGCTTGGCGGCATGGACCAGGTCGGGGAACTTCATCGCGTCCTGGATGAAGAACACGGGGATGTTATTGCCGACCAGGTCCCAGTTGCCCTCCTCGGTGTAGAACTTGACGGCGAAGCCGCGCACGTCGCGCACGGTATCGGGCGAGCCGCGCTCGCCGATCACGGTCGAGAAGCGCACGAACACCGGGGTGCGCTTGCCGGCGGCCGCGAAGGGTGCGGCGCGCGTGATATCGGAGAAGTCCTTGTAGCTTTCGAAGTAGCCATGCGCGGCCGAGCCGCGCGCGTGCACCACGCGCTCGGGGATGCGCTCGTGGTCGAAGTGCGTAAGCTTTTCGCGCAGGATGAAGTCTTCCATCGCGGTCGGCCCGCGCAGGCCGGCCTTGAGCGAATTCTGGTTGTCGGCGACAGGCACCCCCTGGTTGGTGGTGAGCACCTGGCCGCTGCCATCCACGCGCACGCGGTCGAGCGGCAGCACGGTCGGGTTGCCGCCGATGACGGGGCTACCGGTGCCGACTTTCGGCGAGGCGACGCCCTCGGTGCTGGTGCTGGCAGTTGCCAGCGGGGTCGATGGCGTCGCCGTGGCGCCGGGCTGCGGCGTGCGCGCGGCATCGCCGTGTTCGCCGGCCTTGTTGGGATTGAAGGGCATGGATTCCGAAAGCGCCTGGCCGCTGACGACCTTCTCGAGCAGCTGCTCCGCAATCGGATTGGATGGTCCCAGGGTTGACGGTGGGGTCGGATCGGACGGACCCGACACGGTGCTCTTGATCGAGCCCGCACCCTCGGCGCCGGAGCCCGCGGGCTTTTTGCGTGAAACCATGTAGCACCTCGTATTTGTTGCCGGTCGCGCTCGCAGCTAATGCGGCACGCGCCGGTATGGGTTCAATGCGCGTGCATCGCCATCAGGTGAATGAACGTGCGGATGGAATGAATCTGAAGAACACGCCGGGCGGCTCCCGCAGGAGCGGCCCGGCGCTGTTACTGCGATCCCGCCAGAGCGGGGGCCGGACGGTCCGGCTTAGTCGCGGCTGCGGCCGCCCATCAGCTTGGCCAGAATCCAGCCGGCCGCCACGGCCATCAGGACCGACGAGCCGGGACGCGCGCGCACATACTCGCGGCCACTATCGAGGAAGTGGCCATACGCCTGGGACAGCTGCTTGCTCTTGTCGTCGAGCGTGCCGCCCATGCCCGAGAAGGAGTTGGCCAGCTTGTCCACCGCTGCGTGGGCGCCGGATGCCAGGCGTTCCACGACTGGCTGCGCTGCGTGCGCGGCGCGGTCGATCGACTGGTGCAGGTCCTGGGCGCTGTGCGGCATGGTCATCGAACCGCCGCTGGCGCCGCCCGACATGGACGAGCTGCCCTGGCCCATGGAGCTCTGGCTGCCCGAGGACGAGCTGCCCTGGCCCATCGAGCTCTGGCTGCCGGAAGAACCCTGGCCGCTGCTCATGCCGGAGCTGGAGCCCGACATGCCCGAGCCCATGCTGCCCGAGGAGCCGGCTGCGCTGCTGCCGCCGCTGAGCGAACTGGACGACGAACCCGAGCTGCCGGATTGCGACGAACCCGATGCAGTGCTGGAAGAGCCGGACAGGCCCTGCGACGAGCCGGACACGCCCGAACGGCCGCTCTGGGAGGAGGAACCCGACAGGCCGCTACCGGTCGAGCCGGACTGGCCGCTCTGCGACGACGACCCCGACAGGCCGCTGCCCGACGAACCCGACAGGCCGCTTTGCGACGACGAGCCCGACGATCCGCCCACGGAGGAGCCGGACAGGCCGCTGTTGGACCCCGGCTTGCCGCTTTGCGACGAGCCCGACATGCCGCTCTGCGAGGAGCCGGACTGGCCGCTCTGCGAAGAGCCCGACAGGCCGCTCTGCGACGAACCCGACATACCGCTCTGCTGCGAGGAACCCGGCATGCCGCCGGACGAACCGGATTTGCCGCTCTGCGACGAGCCGGACTGGCCGCTCTGGGACGAGCCGGACGACACGCTGCTTCCCGAGCTGCTGCCCGAACGAACATCCTTACCCATGTTGGTGCCTGTTTCTTTCTGGTCGCGACCGCTACCCGCGTTCGATTTCTGATTTTCCATGATCCATTCCTCGATTAAATTGTTCACAAACGTGCGTGGGGACGCGCATAGAACATCTGCGTCGAATACAAAAAATATAACTTCGGAGCTGGTGTCACCGTGCGATGGCTAACAGAGCAGCGAGAGCCTGGGCCTCAATGCTGATAGACCTGGACAGGTGCGGATGGTTCAATGGCGCGCAAACTTCAGCGATTTTCCGCTAAATGCGCTCAAATTCGCGCTATTTCGGCGAACGGCAGGTATTCGGGGGAAATGGAACAGATGGGGCGAGAAAACTGCTTAACTTACAGCAATTTCGTCTAATTGCACGGAAAATTGCTCCAGGGAGCTGAAGAGCTGGGGACAGTCCCTTTCAGGACAGTCCCCCCGGCCCTTATCAGAAGCGGAAGCCGAGCTTGGCGCCGTAGGTGGTGGCGTCGCCGGTGCGGTCCGCTTCCATCGCGATGTTCAGCAGCGCGAAGTTGAAGTTGGCGCCCACAAATACCTTGTTCTGGTTGAAGGTGGTGCGAACCAGGCCGGGCACGCCGTTCGGGGTGCTGCTGGTGCGCACGATGCCGACGCCTGCGTACGGGGTGACGAAGGTCAGGCCCTTGGAGATCGAGACGTCGACGCCGGTGGTGTTCAGGTCGAGCTGGTCGACGCCACGCATGGTGGTGTAGCTGGCGCGCAGGCCGACGGCCGGGACCGCGACGCCGCCTTCGAGCAGCGCATAGCGCACTTCCGCGCCCATCAGCTTGATGTTGGTGTTCGGAACGGCCGAGTACATCGCGCCAACGTCGATGCCGAACGGCAGGCCCTTGTGCACGTGCAGCTTCGGCACCACCAGCGCGCGTGGCGCGTCGCCGCCGGACACGGCGCGGTCCAGCAATTCCGGATGGGCCAGCTTGGTGGCGGTCACTTCCAGGCCGATGTCGAAGCCGAGCGTGCCGGTCGATTCGGCCGGGGTCAGCGGCTTGTAGCTCAGCGCGGAGCCGAGGTCCTCGGACAGCAGGCGGAAATCGGACTGGCTGAAGCCGAACAGGTTGTCGATGTCGTCTGCTGCGCTGGCAAACGGGGTGGCGCACAGCGCGAAGGCGGCGACGGCGATCTTGCGGTAAAACATGAGGCTTCCTTTAGGGTGAGAATATTTACCTGACGAAGTATATATTCTGACCACCTGCTTTCCCGAATCCTCGTCTAACGCCCCCCAATACTGTTGCGCCGCCCGCACACCGTCATCCCCGCGCAAGCGGGGACCCCTACTGAGTCCGCCTATGCGCATGCGTTGACGCTGCGACAAGCTCAGCAGGGGTCCGCGCCTACGCGGGGACGACGGGGGATCAGAACTTGTGGGAGATACCCATCTGGTACGAAGTCACGCCACTGACGCGCTCGCGGCCAGCATACGCGTACAGGTCCGTGCGCTTGGACATGTGATAGTCGTAACCCACGCCCACTTCGCGCACGGTGGTCTTCTCGAAGGTAGCCGCTTCCTGCTTCTGCTTCGAGATCACCGCCTTGAAGTCGCCCTTGCCCACCGTGTACACCGCGCCCAGCAGCATGCCGGTAAATTCACCCGCAGCCGCTTCATTATCGCCCTGGGCATACTGGCCCGACAGGCGCAGCGCGCCGAACTTGTAGTAGCCGCCGGCGGTCCACATCGACGGCTGCTCGGTGCCGGCGGCTTTCTCGGCCGCCTTCTCGAAGCCGACATAGGCGAACACCGGCCCCTGGTCGTACTGGCCGAGCACGCTCACGCCGTTGGACGCGCCATCGATCTCCGACAGCACGTACTGCATCGAACCGGTAAAGCCGGCCGTCTTCGGGCTGTGGTAGGTCACGGAATTGGACACGCGCGAGCTGGACACGCCCACGCGCATCATCGGCTCGTTGACCTTGCCGATCACGCCGTCGGCGCCGAACGGCTCGACTTTCGACTGCACGCTGTCGACCAGGTTCTTGGTGCGGCCGAACAGCGCGGTGCCGAACGCGCCGGTCAGGCCCACGTTGGCCTGGCGCTCCCACAGCACACCCTTCTGGGCGCCGCTATCGAGCAGGAATTCATTTTCCAGCGTAAACACGGCCGACAGGCCGTTGCCGAGGTCTTCCACGCCGCGGAAGCCGAGGCGGGACGCGTGGTTCTCGCGCTGGATCAGTTTCTTGCCGGTCTGCTTGGCGAAACCGACGTCGACCACACCGTACACGGTGACGGAGCTTTGCGCCTGGGCGGTGGCGACGGCGGACAGGGCGAGGAGAGCGAAGAGAGATTTTTTCACTTGGATTTTCACGAGTGGTTGAAAAAGTAATTGCCGAAACGAATCTTGATGGGCAAAAGTTTCAAGCTCATGACATGGCAACAAGCGTCGCCAATTCACCACAGGGGACTGTCCCTACATGCCAAGGCGGCAGGGACAGCCCCTTCACATATGCATGTGAAAAAGTTATGGAAACATAATGTTGCTGCGGTACTATTCTTGAGCGCGGCCCCACCCCGGCGGGGTCGACGAATAAAACTTACAAGCCAACCGCACCTGAGGTCATCTATGCGCTTACGCCACCTGCCTGTCCTGCTGGCGGGCTTCACGCTGTCCTTGTCCGCGCTTGCCGCGAGCACCGACCGCTGGACGCTCCCCGTCAACGTCAAGAAACTCGATAACGGCCTGACCGTCATCATCTCCCCCGACCACAGCTCCCCGACCGTCGGCGTCTCCGTGGTGTACCACGTGGGCATGCGACTCGAGCCGAGGAACCGCACCGGCTTCGCCCACCTGTTCGAACACCTGATGTTCCAGGGCACGCCGAACGCACCGAAGGGCGTGTTCGACAAGACCATCACCGGCGGCGGCGGCAACAACAACGGCTCCACCCGCGCCGACTTCACCAACTACATCGAGACCGCGCCGGTCTCCGCGCTCGAGCCCATCCTGTGGCTGGAAGCGGACCGCATGAAAACGCTCGACTTCAACCCGGCCACGCTGAAGAACCAGCAGGACGTGGTGAAGGAAGAAATCCGCGTCAACGTGAAGAACCAGCCATACGGCGGCTTCATGTGGATCGACATCGGCCAGCACGCCTTCCAGAAGTGGGAGAACAACCACGACGGCTACGGCAGCTTCGAGGACCTGGAAGGCGCCAGCCTCGATGACGTGCGCGGCTTCCACCGCGACTACTACGGCCCGAACAACGCGGTGCTGTCGATCGCCGGCGACATCACGCCGGCGCAGGGCTTCGCGCTGGCGCAAAAGTACTTCGGCGGCATCGCCGCGCGCCCGACTCCGAAGAGCGGCGACTTCAGCGAGCCCCTCAACACCAGGGAGAAGCGCATCGAGCAGAGCGACGCGCTGGCGCAGGTGCCTGCGATTGCCGCCGCGTGGAAGATGCCGGACCGCGGCAGCCGCGACCAGGCGCCGATGGCGGTGCTGGGCGAGCTGCTGGCCGGCGGCGACGCCTCGGTGCTGTACCAGGGCCTGGTCAAGGGCCGCGAGCTGGCGCTCAACATCGACTCGCTGTACGGCCTGACCAGCCCATGGGAATACAACGGCCCTACCCTGTTCACGCTGTTCGCGCTGTACAAGCCGAACACCAACGCCGACGCCGTGCTCACCGCAATCGATGAAGAAGTGGCCAAGATCGTCGCCAACGGTGTCGACGACGCCACCCTCAAGCGCGTCAAGACGCGCATGCTGGCGGACTGGAACAACGGCCTGGAAAGCTTCATCAGCCGCGCCGACCGCCTGGCCCGCCTGCAGACCCTGTGGGGCGACGCCAATGTCGTCAACAAGATCCCCGGCTGGATCGATGGCGTGACCTCGGCCGACGTCCAGCGCGCCGCAAAAACCTACCTGACCCGTGAGAACCGCACGGTCATCGACCGCAAGCCCGCGCCAAAAGCGCCAGCTGCACCGGCCCCTGCGCCGGCAGCGAAACCTGCGGCCGCCCCTGCACCTGCGCCAGCACCAGCTGCCGCCACCAAATAAGGAGCGCATCGATGAAAAAACTGATGCTTGCACTGACGATCACCCTGGCATTCCCGGCCGCCTACGCTCAGCAGGACACCAAGGCCGCATCGACCAGGGCAGAAGCCAAATCCACCGCCCTGCCCCCGTTCGGCAAGGAGAAAACCATCCCGGCGCCGAAGATCGCCAAGAAGGTCCTGTCGAACGGACTGGAAGTGTGGGTGGTACCGCGCAACGGCGTGCCGCGCGTGGACTACGTGCTGGCCGTGCGCGGCGCTGGCCTCGCGTCCGACGACAAGGCGCACCCCGGCTTCGCCAAGCTGCTGGCCGGCCTGCTGTCCGAAGGCAGCGCCAAGCGCGATTCGCGTGCCATCGCCGAACTGGCGCAGGGCTACGGCGGCTCGGTTGGCGCCAGTGCCGGGTTTGACGGCATTACCGTGTTTGGCAACGCACTCGCATCCAATGCCGCTCCGATGCTGGACCTGATGGCCGAAGTGGTGCGCACTCCTTCCTTCCCTGCCAAGGAAGTCGCGCTGGCCAAGGCCAACTCACTGCAGGCGCTGAAGGTCGCGGAAACCCAGCCGCGCTTCCGCGCCGAACGCGCGCTCGCCACCGCCATCTACGGCGAGCACCCGTACGGCAGCACCGAGCACACGGTCGAGTCGATCAACAGCACCACCGAAGCACTGCTGAAGGCGGAACACGCGAAGCGCTTCCGTCCGGAGCGCAGCCTCCTGGTCGTCACCGGCCGCATCAGCGAAGCGGATGCGATGAAGTTCGCTCAATCCGCGTTCGGCGACTGGAAGGCAACCGGCGCCGCAGTCGCGGAACCTGGCGCGGCACCAACCAGCGCCAAGCCGGTGCGGGTGCTGCTGCAGCGCGACGGCAGCGTGCAATCGACACTGCGCCTGGGCGCGCCCGCCATTCCGGCACGCTCGGCCGACTACGTGCCGCTGCGCCTTGCCAGCACCATCCTGGGTGGCAGCTTCTCGAGCCGCGTGAACACCAACCTGCGCGAAGAGAAGGGTTACACCTACGGCGCATCGGCCGGTGCACGCAGTTACCGCGAAGGCGGCGGCATCGTCGGCGGCGCAGACGTGCGCAACGAAGTCACGGCTGCATCGCTGGAGGAATACTTCAAGGAGTACCGCAAGCTGGGGGCCGACCTGGTGCCGGCCGACGAGATGAGCATGAACAAGCGCTACGTCGCCGGCAGCTACCTGATCACCAACCAGCTGCAGCGCGCGGTGGCGTCCACGCTGGCCAACAACTGGCTGGTCGGCCTGCCGTCCGAGTTCCTCGGCCAGTTCGTGCCGGCGATCCAGAAGGTCACGCCGGAGCAGGTGCGCGACATGGGCAAGAAGTACTTCAACCCTGAAGCGCAGTCGGTCGTGGTGGTTGGCGACAGCAAGGCGATCTCGGAGCAGCTCAAGAAGTACGGCGAGTTCACCGTCACCGACAAGTAAGCGTAAAAAAGGGGGCCGTCCCAAAGGGGACCGTCCCCGGCTCTTTAGCATGCCATACCTCCATTCAAGGTAAAGATCCGGGGACGGTCCCTGAAGGGACAGTCCCCTTTGTTTTTCGTGTATCGTTCCGGTTTAGCTCCTGCACAACCGTTTTCCATGAACCTGAACAAAAAGCAGCTGGTCAAGATCCTGCTCGCGATCGTGATCTCCGCGGCGCTGGCAATCGTCAGCGTCTATCTCGCCGTCTACCTCGGCCAGGCCATCCTCCAGTGGTTCGATACGCTGGAACCGCGCACCCGCACCTACTTCACGCTCGCCATGCTGGTCGTTGTCGCCGTCTCGACGATCTTCGTGATCTGGCGCATGCGCAAGGCGCGCAAGCAGTAACTACTGCGTATTCAGCAGGGGTCCCCGCATACGCGGGGATGACGACGGCGCCAGCATTCTGGCGATCTCCGCGGCCGGCGCCGGCCGGCCCAGATGGTAGCCCTGCGCTTCGTCGCATCCGAGCTCGCGCACCAGGCGCAGCTGCTCCTCGTTCTCCACTCCTTCCGCCACGATCGCCATGCCCAGCGCGTGCGCCATCGATACGATCGCCTGGTAGAACACGCGCCCTTCCGGTGAGCGTTCCAGGCCGGCGGTGAACGAACGGTCCACCTTCAGCACATCCATCTTCAGCAGCGCCAGCTGCGACAGCGACGAATAGCCGGAACCGAAGTCGTCCACATGGAGCTTGACGCCCAGCTTGCGGATCGCCGCCAGCTGCTCCAGGATGTGCTTCTGCTCGCCCATCATGGCCGACTCGGTGATCTCCACTTCGATCAGGCGCGGGCTGAGCTTGTGCAGCGCCAGCTGCGCCGCCAGCATGCGGTGCACCCCGCCCTGCTCGAACTGGCGCGGCGACACGTTGATCGACACCGGCACCAGCTCCAGCCCGTTGGCGCGCCAGGCAGCCACTTGTGCGCACGCCTTATCCACCACCAGGTCGCCGATGCGGTGAATCAGCCCGCCCGCTTCGGCCAGGGGAATGAAGTCCGATGGCGGCACGAAGCCCATCTCCGGATGCTCCCAGCGCAGCAGCGCCTCCATGCTGCACAGTGTGCCGGTAGCCAGGTCCACGCGCGGCTGGAAGTGCAGCGTCAGCTGGTTGCGCTCGAGCGCCAGCGCCAGCTGCTGTTTCAGCTGCGCGCGTCCCCTGATGCTGGCATAGCGCAGGCTGTCGAAAAAGCGGAAGCACCCCTTGCCATCGTCCTTGGCCCAGTACATCGCAATGTCCGCATGCCTGAGCAGGGTGGCAGGGTCGCGCCCGTCGCGCGGGAACACGCTGATGCCGATCGATGCGCCCACCGAATGCAGCTGCTCACCGACTGAAAACGGCCGCGCCAGCGCATCGACGATGCGCCGGGCGACAGTGCCGATGTGGGCATCGCTTTCATCCTCGCCCAGCAGCACTACAAACTCGTCGCCGCCGAAGCGCACCAGCACATCCCCCGGCCGGAGCAGGGACTTCAGCCTGCGGGCGGTCTGCTCCAGCACCTTATCCCCGGCCGCGTGCCCGTGCGTGTCGTTCACCTGCTTGAACTCGTCGAGGTCGACCAGCAGCACCGGCAGCACCCTCCCCTGGCGCTCCGCCTGCGCCAGCAGCCCGGCTGCCGATTGCGCCAGCCAGTGGCGGTTGGGCAGCGCGGTCAGCATGTCTTCGTTGGCGGCGCGACACAGCGCATCCTCGTGCGCCTTGCGCTCGCTGATATCCTGCAGCGTGATCGAGAGGCTGTTGCCGACGCGGACGATGCGGCGCTGGATCCAGGCGATCCGTTGCCGTCCACCCGGCGGCATCTCGCGCTCCTCCTGGTCGAAGCCGCACGCCATGGCGCGGAGGCAGCCGTCGAGCAAACCCGCCCCGCATGCACCCTGGTCCAGCGTGGACACCCGCATGCCAGGCAGCTCGGCGCGGGCGACGCCGAAGAAAGCCGCGCCGCGCGCATTGCAGTCCACGATATCGAAGTCGACGGCATCGCCCCGCCGGTCGCGCACTGCGGTCGCCATCACCATCCCGTCTTCTGCGTTCTGCACTGCGGCCCGATTTACGCTTCGGCTCTCCGCGTCCTCGCGCCATCCGCGCAACATGCGGTGCAGGAGCACGCTGGCCCATGGCGCGAGCAGCGTCGCCAGCACGCCCAGGAAGGCAGCCTCGCTGGCCGGGAGGCGGCGCCAGAGCATCAGGCAGGCACCGAACGCCAGGAGCGGCACCGAGAGGACCAGTAATCGATCGCGCAATTCGCGGCGGCGGGCATCGTTCATCAGGCAGCCTGCAATGCCAGTCGGGACGCACGCAACGAGCGGCCTCCTTTCAGCCGGAAGGTATCCACCAGCGCGGCAAGGTGCGCGGCCTGCTCGCGCATGCCTTGCGCCCCGGCCGCCGCCTGTTCGACCAAGGCCGCATTCTGCCGGGTGGCGCCGTCCAGCTCCGTGATGGCGCGGCCGATCGCTCCAATGCGCGAAGCCTGTTCGGAGCTTGCCTCATTGATCGCGACCAGGATCCCGGCCAGCCGCTGCACGCTGTCCAGGACCTCGCGCATCGTGTCGCCGGCCGTGTTGGCGCTGTTGCGGCCGGCCCCGATCTGCAGCTCCGATTCGGTGATCAGGTGCTTGATATCGCGCGCGGCGGCGGCCGAGCGCTGTGCCAGGTTGCGTACTTCGCCGGCCACCACGGCAAAGCCCCTGCCCTCCTCGCCCGCGCGCGCGGCTTCCACCGCGGCGTTCAGTGCGAGGATATTGGTTTGGAAAGCGATG
>DASWYE010000213.1:0-7838 GCA_036405115.1 Telluria sp.
GAGCCGCACACCGGGCACGCTGACGGCATCACGAACTCGCGCGCGTTGGCGGGCCGGCGCTCAGGCACGAAGGAGACGACTTCGGGAATCACGTCTCCGGCGCGGCGCACGATCACGGTGTCGTTGATCCGGAGGTCCTTGCGGCGCACCTCATCTTCGTTGTGCAGCGTGGCATTGGTGACGGTGACACCGCCGACCGACACCGGCGCCAGGCGCGCAACCGGCGTGATCGCGCCGGTGCGGCCGACCTGCACTTCGATGTCCTGCACCGTGGTCAGCGCTTCCTCGGCCGGGAACTTGTGCGCGATGGCGAAGCGCGGCGCGCGCGACACGAATCCCAGCGTGCGCTGGTACTCGAGCGCGTTGACCTTGTATACGACACCGTCGATGTCATACGGCAGGCCCGGACGCTTGGCGCCGATATCCTGGTAGAACGCCGTCAGTCCGGACGCCCCGGTGACCAGCGCGCGTTCGCGGCACACCGGCAGGTTCATGCGTTCGTACCAGTCCAGCAAGGCGCTGTGCGAGTCAGGCATCGGCATGCCGTCCAGCGCGCCGATCCCGTAGGCGAAGAAGCGCAGGGTGCGCTGGGCGGTAATGCGCGAGTCGAGCTGGCGCAGGCTGCCCGCCGCGGCATTGCGCGGATTGGCGAATTCCTTCTGCCCGGCGTCGCGCTGGCGCTGGTTCAGGCGCGCGAAGTCGGCCTTGTACATCAGGACCTCGCCGCGCACTTCCAGCACTGCCGGCACCTGCCCGCCGGCGAGCCGCAGCGGGATCGCCTTGACGGTGCGGATGTTGGTGGTGACGTCTTCGCCGGTGGTGCCGTCGCCACGGGTCGCAGCCTGCACGAACAGGCCGTTCTCGTAGCGCAGGCTGATCGCCAGGCCGTCGAACTTGAGTTCGGCCGCGTATTCGACTTGCGGCGCGCCCAGGCCTTCGCGCACGCGGCGGTCGAAATTCTCGATATCCTCGTCGCTGAACGCGTTGTTCAGCGAGAGCATCGGCACGGTGTGGGTGACTTGCTGGAACGCTGCGATCGGCGCGGCGCCCACGCGGTAGGTGGGCGAATCCTGCGACACCGCCTCGGGATGCTGGCTTTCCAGCTGCTGCAGCTCGGCGAACAGCTTGTCGTACTCCGCGTCCGGAATGGTGGGCGCGTCCAGTACGTGGTAGGCGAAGATGTGCCGGTTCAGCTCCTGCGTCAGCCACGCCATGCGGGCCAGGTGGTCAGCCTGTTGCTGCATCAGGAGAACAGGCGCAGCGCGCGGGTCGAACCGGCCGGAATGTCGGCCTGGGCCATCTCTTCGTAGAACTCGAGCACCTGGCCGTTGATGGCGGCGATCGCCTCGTCGGACAAGGGCTGGCCGCTGTCGTCGACGATGGTGGCGTCAAGGCGCGCCACCAGCGCCCTGGCGCAGGCGATCATCGCATTGAAGCCGTCGCGCGACGGCGCCACGCATGGCACGTCGAGCAGCAGCGTGAGCTGGGTGGTGGTTTCCTCGGCCAGCGTGACATTGGTCGAGAGCGAGAACAGGTGGCCGCCCTCGCCGTCCGGCATCACGAAGCGGCCGTCCGGACGCACGTCGAAGCCCTGCTTTTCCAGTGCGCCGATCAGGGTCGGGATGGCCCACGGGGCCCCGTTCGACAGCAGGTTCACGCCCAGCTGGGCGTCGTGGCCGGCCACGAAGCGGTGCAGGTTGCGCGCTTCGGCCATTACTTCGATCATGTCGGGGATCTGAGGTTCGGCGCCGATTTCGTCGGCCATCGAGCGCAGGCGCGTGACCAGTTCCGAGTATTCGATTTCGTTCAGCGCCGTGGTGCGGCTGGCCATCTGCACGCCGGCCTGCAATTTCGTGTACACGCTGCCGTGGCGGATCGGCTCCCACTCGCCCGATACGGCCAGGCCGATATAGTGGATCGGCTTGTTGCCGACGTGGCGCAGCGTTTGCAGCACAGGCAGCAGCTTGTCGCCGCGTACCGCGATGTCCAGCTCGAGCGGGATCAGCACGTCGATCAGGGGATCGACCATGCTGGTGGCGACTTCGGCTTCCGGCATGCCTTCGTTGGCGCCCTGCACCACCACTTCGTCCAGCACCGGCTCGCCAGCATCCTGCGGCCCGGCGCCCAGGTCCAGCGACGGCTCGGCGCGGTCGCCCGGCGCTTTCATCAGCACGTCGTCATGGTCCGACGAGAATGCGCGCTCGACGCTCTTGCGCGCCTTGTACTCGTGGTACTTGTTGTAGCCGATAACGACGGCGACGAAAACGCCCGCCGCGGCGAGCAAACTCAATTGAAGGTCGTCTGTCATGCTGCTTGTGCCTCTGTAGCGAAATGGGCGGCGGACTCCATGTCCACCGCCACGATGCGCGATACGCCCTGCTCCTGCATCGTCACACCGATCAGTTGATTGGCCATCTCCATCGCAATCTTGTTGTGGGAGATGAAAAGGAATTGGGTATGGTCCGACATGCGCTTGACCATGCGGCAGAAGCGCTCGGTATTGGCGTCGTCCAGCGGCGCGTCCACCTCGTCGAGCAGGCAGAATGGCGCCGGGTTCAGGCGGAACATCGAGAACACCAGCGCGGTCGCGGTCAGCGCTTTCTCGCCGCCTGACAGCAGGTGGATGGTCGCGTTCTTCTTGCCGGGCGGCTGGGCCATCACCTGCACGCCGGCGTCGAGGATCTCGTCGCCGGTCATCACGAGCTTGGCGTTGCCGCCACCGAACAGGATCGGGAACAGCTCGCTGAAATGGCTGTTGACGCGGTCGAAGGTGTCCTGCAGCAGTTCGCGCGTCTCCTTGTCGATCTTCGAGATCGCGTCTTCCAGCGTGGTGATCGCCTCGGTCAGGTCGGCGTTCTGCGCGTCGAGGAAGTTCTTGCGCTCCGATGCCTGCGCCAGTTCTTCCAGCGCAGCCAGGTTGACAGCGCCCAGCGCTGCAATCGCGTTGGTCAGGCGCGTCACTTCGCCCTGCAGGTACTGGGCCTTCATGTCCGGCGTGAGCTTTTCGGCCAGCGTCGCCTCGTCCGCGCCGGTGGCGGCCAGCGCTTCGGCGAACTGCTCCTGGTTCAGGCGCGCGGCCTGTTCCTTGAGCTGCATTTCGGTGATCTTGTCGCGCAGCGGTTGCAGGCTGCGCTCGGCCTGCATGCGCGCTTCCTCGGCGTGGCGCAGCTGTTGCGCCACCTGGTCGAGTTCATGGCGGGCGTCGGCCAGCGCGTGTTCCTGCGCCGAGCGGCGGTCCAGCAGTTCCTGCAGGCCCTCGTTGGCGGCGGCGGCGTCGAGAGACTCCAGCTCCTGGTGCCCCAGCTCGAGGCTTTCGGCGACCTGGTCGGCCTGCTGCGCGGCGGTGGCGATATTGCGGCCCAGTTCCTCGATCTTGCTGCGATGTGATTTCTCGGCGAATTGCGCTTCCTGTGCGGCCCGTTCGAGGTCGCGCTGGCGCTGGCGCGCGTCGGCAAGCGCCTGTTCCTTCACCATGAATTCGGTCTGGCCGTCCTCGTGCGTGCCCTGCAGCTCGGCCAGTTCGATGTCGAGCTGTTCGAACTGCTGCTCGGATTCGGCGCGTACCTGCTGCTGCTCGGCTTCCTGCGCCGTGATTTCGGCGAGGTCGTTCTCGATCTGGCTGCTGCGCTGGTTGAAGCGCGCCTCGATCTCGGACTGCTTGACCACTTCGATCTGCAACACGTGCACAGCTTGCGTCAACGTGGCGGCCCGGGCGCGGGCATCCTGCAGCTTGCGCGCCAGTTCGGACACGGCCGCTTCTGCGCGCACCGAGCGCGAACGCGCCTCGTCGGCCAGCATGTGCTGGGCGCGCAACTGCTTGCCGATGTTTTCAATTTCCTGCAGCCGCGACAGGGTGCCGTCGCTTTCCGCATCGGCCGCGTAGAAGCGCACCGACGACTGCGTGACGATATGACCCTGCGGCGTGACGAAGCAGGCGCCGGCCGGCAGCTTGCTACGGTCGTGCAGCGCGCTCTCGGCATTATCGGCCACGAACACGTCGTGCAGCCAGTCGTTCATCAGGCCGCGCAGGCCCGGTTCGTTCAGCTTGAGCAGCGATGCCAGCGGCTTGAGGCCCGGGACTTCATGCGCTGTCGCTGGCGTGACCGAGGGCGAATACATTGCCAGGCGCGCCGGCGGCGCATCGCTGAAGAAGGATTTGGCCCATTCGATGTTGGACATTTCCAGCGCGCCGGTGCGCTCGCGCAGCACCGCTTCCATCGCGGTCTCCCAGCCCTGCTCGATGTGCAGCTTCTGGTACAGGCGCGGCAGCTTGCCCAGCTCGTGCTTGTCCAGCCATGGCTGCACCTTGCCCTCTGTCTGCATGCGCTCCTGCAGCTGCTTGAGCGCGGCGAGGCGCGCTTCGAGTTGCGCGTTGGCGGCGGTTTCCTTCTGCACCAGCGCGGCGGCCGCGCTGCGTTCCTCGTCGAGTTGCGCCTGCTGCTGCAGCGCCTCCTCGAGGATCATCTGCTGTTCTTCCAGCGCCTGCTGCTTCTCTTCCAGCTGCATGCGCAGGTTGGACAGGTGCGTGCTGTCGGGCAGGTTCAGGCCGTTCTTTTCCTGCTGCAGGCGTTCGCGCCGGCTGGCCAGCTGCGAGAGAATGTTCGATGCGTTGCGCTGGTGCGCCGATTC
Organism: Telluria sp.; assembly: GCA_036405115.1. GTDB lineage: Bacteria > Pseudomonadota > Gammaproteobacteria > Burkholderiales > Burkholderiaceae_D > Telluria. The sequence continues at coordinate 4,630 of DASWYE010000213.1, forward strand.
CAGCTCGATGCGCTGCTGCAGCTGCATGATGCGCTCGCGCGATGCAGTCGACTTCTGCTGCGCTTCGCGCCAGGCGGCCTCCAGGCCGGGAATGCGCTCGTGCTGCTGCTCGGCCTCGACCTGCGCCTCCTCGACGCGTGCGGACAGTTCTTCCAGCGTGAATTCTGCTTCCTCGAGCTGCGCCTGGTAGGCCTCGCGCTGCGACTGCCACTGCGCGCGCTGCGCCTGCAGCGTGTCGATCTGGTTCTGCAGGCGGGTGCGCGACTCGATCACGTATTTGATCTGCGCTTCCAGGCTGCCGATTTCGGAGTTGGTCTGGTACAGGTGGCCCTGCGCCGTGTGCAGGCGGTCGCCAACGGCAAAGTGGGCCTGGCGCATCTGCTCCAGTTCCAGTTCCACGTGGCGCAGCTTTGCAGTCTGGCCTTCGAGCGCGGTCTGCGACTGCTCCATCTCGAGGAAATAGCGCTTCTGCTCGGCCTGCGCTTCGGTCTTGCGCAGCAGCCAGAGCAGCTTCTGCTTTTCTTCCTGGTCGGCCTGCAGCGTGTGGAAACGGGTCGCGACCACGGCCTGCGCTTCCAGCTTTTCCAGGTTGGCGTTCAGCTCGCGCAGGATGTCTTCCACCCGCAGCAGGTTCTCGCGCGTGTCGTGCAGGCGGTTCTCGGTCTCGCGCCGGCGTTCCTTGTACTTGGACACGCCCGCGGCCTCCTCCAGGAACACGCGCAGTTCTTCCGGGCGCGACTCGATGATGCGCGAGATCATGCCCTGGCCGATGATGGCGTAGGCGCGCGGACCGAGGCCGGTGCCGAGGAAGATATCCTGGATGTCGCGCCGGCGCACCGGCTGGCCGTTGATGTAGTAGGTGGAGGTGCCGTCGCGCGTCAGCGTGCGCTTGACGGCGATCTCGGCGTACTGGCTCCACTGGCCGGCGGCCTTGCCCAGGCTGTTGTCGAACACCAGCTCGACCGATGCGCGGCCAGCCGGCTTGCGATGGGTGGAACCGTTGAAGATAACGTCCTGCATCGATTCGCCACGCAGCTCGGACGCTTTCGATTCGCCCAGCACCCAGCGCACCGCGTCGATGATGTTGGATTTGCCGCAGCCGTTCGGTCCGACCACGCCCACCAACTGCCCCGGGACCTGGAAATTGGTAGGATCGACAAACGACTTAAATCCCGACAATTTAATGGAAGATAGACGCACGTTCTCGACAGTTAAGAGCCAGACAGGCCGATTGGGTTAGAGGGACAGACAATAGTGGGCCATCATACCATTTAATGGTTGCCCTTCGGCCAATAACAGCCATAGCCCCGCGCCACTTCGGGAGGCCGGCAACGCACCGTGTAGGGCTGGCGCTTGGGCTGCCAGCTCCAGCGCTGGTAGGGCCGGTCGTGCCCGGCCAGCTTCATTGCCAGCACGGTGATCCATTTTTCGCTGTCGATGGGCTCGCGCTCCGGCTTCAGCAGGAGCAGCACCCCGCACAGCGCCAGCAGCACGAGGCGCAGCGTGATGCGCGGCTCGTGCAGCGCGCGGCGAATGAACAGCAGCGCCACCGCCGTGCCGAGCGCGAAGCCGAACAGGGTTTCCGACACCGTGTGGGCGCGCACCTCGTAGCGCGACCAGGACGCGATGGCGCCGATGACCACGCCGACGATCACGGCGGTATTGAGCACGCGTTTCATGCCCGAGTCCTGGAACAGGAGGAAGCAGACCACCGGGAAGATGGCGGCGGCGCGGGTGGCATGGCCGGAGAATCCCGCCATGCCCCATTCGCGGATGCCGATACCCCAGCCGAGGAAGGCGACCTTGGTGGCGATCACGACCAGCATGGCGGCGCCGAACAGCACGCACCAGTACAGGGACAGCGCAACGCGCCCGCGTGCCGCCATCAGGACGGCGACGAGCAAAGCGAGGGGACCGGCGAATGACAGGCCGCCGAGGGCGGTGGCGAACTTCCAGAACTCCATGCCGTGTGTGAGGGTTGCGATGATTGATTGTAGCAATGCTGAAATAATTTCAATGTTTCTATTGAACACAGGGGCAGCGGCCCATCGCCTCGCCGAGGAACAGGTGACGCAGCTTGAGATTGAACAAATGCAGATGAGCAAGTTTCCCTAACATGGAGCGACCGCAGATCCTTCAAGGGGAACCGATGAGCATATTGCGCAGCCTTGCCGATGCCGGACGGCCGGCCGTGGCCCTCGCCCTGGTCTGGGCAATCCCGGCAATCGGCGCACGGACCGGCTCGACCTGGGCTGGCGTCGCGGCCAGTGCGCCGGCGGCAGTGTGGGCGTGGTGGTGGCTGCGACGCGATAGCGTGCGGCGCGCGACTGCGGCAATCGAGGCGGCACGGCGGATCGCAGAAGGCCAGCCAACGCCGCCGGCTGGCGATATTGCGCTCAAGGACCCGCTGCTGCGCACGCTGGGAGAGGCCGGAGATCGACTGTCCGCGGCATTCACCTCGGCGCGGACCGGCGGCGCGGCGCTGGCGCTGCGGGTGGAGGACATCGCGCTCTGCAGCGCCGAACTGGCCGATCGCACCAGCCAGCAGGCCGCGTCACTGGAATCGACCGCTTCGTCGATGGAAGAGCTGACCGCCACCGTGCGCCAGAATGCCGACCACGCGCAGGAAGCGAGCAAGCTGGCGGCCACCGCATCGGGCGTGGCGGTCAAGGGCGGCGACGTGGTGTCGCAGGTGGTTGGCACCATGGCCTCGATCAACGAATCGTCCGGGCGCATTGGCGAGATCATCGGGGTCATCGACGGCATCGCGTTCCAGACCAATATCCTGGCCCTGAATGCCGCGGTGGAAGCGGCGCGCGCCGGCGAACAGGGCCGCGGGTTTGCCGTGGTCGCAAGCGAGGTGCGCAGCCTTGCCCAGCGTTCGGCGGCGGCAGCCAAGGAAATCAAGGTGCTGATCGACGACTCGGTCCAGAAGGTCAACGCGGGCACCGAACTGGCCGACCGTGCCGGCCACACCATGCAGGAGGTGGTCGCCAGCATCAAACGGGTGGCGTCGATCATCGGCGAGATCGCGTCGGCCAGCAGCGAACAGACCGCCGGCATCGAACAGGTCAACCGCGTGATCGCCGAAATGGACCAGGCCACGCAAGGCAACGCCGCGCTGGTCGGGCGCACGGGCGAGGCAGCTGGCGCCATGCGCGCCCATGCCCAGGCCCTGAACGGCGTCCTGGCAGCCGTGGGCGGACCCG
>DASWYE010000214.1:0-11307 GCA_036405115.1 Telluria sp.
CGCCAGTTTTCTGGTGGCATGCGTGGTCGGGAAAACGAGGCGTTTGCTAGTGAGGGATGGGGCACCACGGTACGAAAAAAAGGGCAACGCAAGGTGGCGTTGCCCTTTTCTGGCCGGGCCTCTGCATCGGCAGAAGATCGGGGGACGGTCCCCTGCGGGGACAGTCCCCAAACGGCGGGTTACCAGATGATGACGCGGTCTTTCGGCTCAAGGTACATCTTGTCGCCCTTCTTCACGCCGAAAGCTTCGTAGAATCCAGGCTGGTTCTTGAGCGTGCCGTTGGCGCGGAACTCGCCAGGCGAGTGTGGGTCGGTCTTGACCTGCTGGATCTGCGCCGCTTCGCGCATCTTGCTGCGCCATACCTGGCCGAAGCCGGCGTAGAAGCGCTGCTCGCCCGTCAGGCCGTCGATCACCGGCGCCTTCTTGCCATTCAGGGAGATCTTGTACGCCTTGTACGCGATCGCCAGGCCGGAGTTGTCGGCGATGTTCTCACCCAGCGTCAGCTTGCCGTTGACGTTGTAGCCCGGCAGCGGGCTGTAGCCGTTGTACTGCGCGACCAGCATGTCGGCCTTGGCGCCGAAGTTCTTGTGGTCCGACTCGCTCCACCAGTTGCGCAGGTTGCCGTCGCCGTCATACTGCGAACCCTGGTCGTCGAAGCCGTGGCTGATCTCGTGGCCGATCACGGCGCCGATCGCGCCGTAGTTGACTGCGTCATCGGCTTTCGGGTCGAAGAATGGCGGCTGCAGGATCGCGGCCGGGAACACGATCTCGTTCAGTTCCGGGTTGTAGTAGGCGTTGATGGTCTGCGGCGTCATCAGCCATTCGTCGCGGTCGATCGGCGCGCCCAGCTTGGCCAGCTCGCGCTTGTGCGACACTTCACGCGCACGCGCCACGTTGCCCACCAGGTCGTCCTTCGACACGGTCAGCGCCGAATAGTCCTTCCACTTGTTCGGGTAGCCGATCTTCGGGGTGAACTTGGCCAGCTTGGCCTGCGCTTCCTTCTTGGTCGCAGGGCTCATCCAGTCGAGCGTGTCGATCGAGTCCTTGTACGCGACCAGCAGGTTCTTGACCAGCACTTCCATGCGCGCCTTGTACTCGGCCGGGAAGTGCTTTTCGACGTAGACCTTGCCCAGCAGGTCGCCCATCGCGGTTTCCACGCTCGCCACGCCGCGCTTCCAGCGTGGACGCTGTTCCTTGGCGCCCGACAGGGTGGTACCGTAGAACGCGAAACTCTCGTCCGCGAACGGCTTGGACAGGTAGCTGGCGTACGAACGGATCACCTGCCACTGGAAGTAGGACTTGATGGTCTCCAGCGGGGTCTTGGCGGCGATATCGGCGAACGCTTTCAGGTAGGTCGGCTGGCTCACGATCACCGACGAGGCCTTGGCGCTGATGCCGCTGGCGTCAAGGTAGGATTTCCAGTCGTAGCCCGGGGCCATCTCGGCCAGCTTCGCGATCTCGACCTTGTTGTAGGTCTTGACCGGGTCGCGGTTCTCGACCTTGGTCCACTGCGCCTTGGCCAGTTCGGTCTCGAAGTCGACGATGGCCTTGGCGTTCGCTGCCGCGTTGGTGTCGCCGGCCAGCGCCAGCATCTTGCCGACGTGCGCCAGGTAGGCGGTGCGGATCGCGGCCAGCTTGGCGTCGTCCGCCTTCAGGTAGTAGTCGCGGTCCGGCATGCCCAGGCCGCTCTGCACGATGTCGGCCACGTAGCGGGTCGAATCCTTGGCGTCCTGGTGGATGTAGAAGTCGTACGGTGCGGCGATGCCGCGGCTGCTCGCATGCGCCATGTAGGCCGGCAGTTCCGCCTTGTCCTTGATGGCCGCGACCTTTGCCAGTTCGGCTGCCAGCGGCTTGATGCCCAGCTGGTCGAGCTTCTGTTCATCCATGAAGCTGGCGTAGAAGTCGCCGATCTTCTGGGCGTCGGAACCGGCGGCCTTGTTCGGCGCCTTGGCCGCGCCTTCGATGATGGCCAGCAGCTTCGGCTGGGTGTCTTCGATCAGCTTGTGGAACGAACCCCAGCTGGAACGGTCGGCAGGGATTTCGGTGCTCTTCATCCAGCCGCCGTTCAGGTGGCGGAAGAAGTCGTCCTGGGCGCGCACGCCCTTGTCCACGTGCTGCAGTTCGATGCCGGACAGCGCTGCCGTGGCGGCGCCCTTGGCCATCGGCTTGGGGGCGCCGGATTTGGCGGAATCGGCCGAGTGGGCCAGGCCTGCGATCAGGCTCAGTGCGAGGGCACTTACGAGATGGGTTTTCACGTCTCTTTCTCCGTGTTTGTATTCTTCTAAATAAAAAAGGGCTGGTCGCCCAGCCCTTCACTGTATCACTGTTCAGCAGTAGTGCTTACCAGATGATGACGCGCTTTTCCGGCGCCACGTACATCTTGTCGCCTTCCTTCACGCCGAACGCTTCATAGAAGCCCGGCTGGTTCTGCACGGTGCCGTTGGCGCGGTACATGCCTGGCGAGTGCGGGTCGGTCTTGAGCTGCACGATCATCGCTTCGTCGCGCATCTTGGCGCGCCATACCTGGCCGAAGCCCATGTAGAAGCGCTGCTCGCCGGTCAGGTTGTCGATCACCGGGGCCGGCTTGCCGCCCAGCGAGATCTTGTAGGCCTTGTAGGCGATCGCCAGGCCCGAGTTGTCGGCGATGTTCTCGCCCAGCGTCAGCTTGCCGTTGACGTTGTAGCCGGGGATCGGGCTGTAGGCGTCGTACTGCTTCGTCAGCGCATCGGCCTTGACCATGAAGTTCTTGCGGTCTTCCTCGGTCCACCAGTTGCGCAGGTTGCCGTCGCCGTCGGACTTGCTGCCGTTATCGTCGAAGCCGTGGCTGATCTCGTGGCCGATCACGGCGCCGATCGCGCCGTAGTTGACCGCGTCGTCCGCGTTCGCATCGAAGAACGGCGGCTGCAGGATCGCGGCCGGGAACACGATCTCGTTCATGGTCGAACGGTAGTACGCATTGATGGTCTGCGGCGTCATGCCCCATTCTTCACGGTCGATCGGCTTGCCCAGCTTGTTGATGTTGCGGTTGTAGTTGAACTCGGACGCACGCATGATGTTGCCGACCAGGTCACCCTTGACCACGTTGTAGGCCGAGTAGTCGCGCCACACGTTCGGGTAGCCGATCTTGGTCGAGAACTTGGCCAGCTTGGCTTGCGCTTCCTGCTTGGTGGCAGGGCTCATCCAGTCGAGCTGGTCGATGCTGTCCTTGTAGGCGGCCATCAGGTTCTTGACCAGCACTTCCATCTTCGCCTTGCGCTCCGCCGGGAAGTGCTCGGCCACATACAGCTTGCCGACAGCTTCGCCCAGCGCCGATTCGGTCGCTGCCGTCGCGCGCTTCCAGCGTGGACGCTGCTCGGTCACGCCGCTGATGGTCTTGCCGTAGAACTCGAAGTCCGCATCGACGAAGTCCTTGGACAGGTACTCCGAGTAGTTGCGCAGCAGTTGGAACTCGAAGTACGACTTCCACGCGTCCAGGCTCTGGGTTTCCAGCACCTTGTTAAAGCCGGTGACATAGCTCGGCTGCGACACGATCACGTATTCGGCCTTGCCCAGGCCCGATGCTGCCAGCGCGCCCTTGAAGTCGTAGCCCGGCGCCAGCGTGTCGAGTTTGGACACGTCGAACTTGTTATAACGCTTGTTGGCGTCGCGGTTTTCCACGCGGGTCCACTGTGCTTCGGCCAGCTGGGTTTCCAGCGCCAGGATCTGCGCGGCCTTCGCGGCGGCGTCCTTGTTGCCGGCCAGTGCGAGGGTGGTCTCGATGTGCTTCAGGTACTTGTCGCGCACTGCGGACAGCTTCGGATCGTCCTTCTTGAGGTAGTAGTCGCGGTCCGGCATGCCGAGGCCCGATTGCATCATGTAGGTGGCGTACACGGTGGATGCGCGCGCATCCTGGCTCACGCCCAGGCGGTAAGGGGTCGACACGCCGATCTTCGACAGGTGCGCGATCAGCGCAGGGATGGCCTTCTTGTCCTTGACCGAGCGGATGCGCTGCAGTTCGCCCGCCAGCGGCTTGTAGCCGAGCTTCTCGACGGCCTGCTCGTCCATGTAGGTCGAATAGAAGTCGCCGATCTTGCGCTTTTCCGAACCGGGCTTCGCGCCGGCGTCCTTCTGTGCCGCTTCGATCAGCTTCTGCACCTTCGGCACAGTGTCTTCACGCAGCTTGGCAAAGCTGCCCCAGCTCGAGCGGTCGCCAGGGATTTCGGCGGTCTTGATCCAGCCGCCGTTCAGGTGCTGGTAGAAGTCGTCCTGCGCGCGCACGCTCGGGTCGATGTGCTGGGTCTCGATGCCCGATACCGGAGCTGCATGTGCGCTGCCGAAGGCGGCGGCGATCGACAGGGCCAGGGTGGTGAGGATTTGTCTCTTCATTGGCTACTCTCTCTTTCAGGTGGGTGTTATTAGAATTTGGTTTCAAAGCGCACGCCGAGCGTGGTGAATGTGCGGCTGGCGGTGCCTGATGTGTGCACGTAGCCCGGCGCGAACACCGTGCGTCCGCTTTCGTAGTCGCGCGCCCCGGCATTGTTGGCCGAGATGCGCAGCTGGGTACGCGGGTCGATCTTCCACAGGCCGTACAGGTCGACCTGGCGCTTCACGCCGACGCGCGTGATCTCGCTCTCGCTGATGCGGATGTCGTAGTGCGGCGTCCAGTTGATGCTGCCGCCCAGGGTCAGCGGCAGTTCCTTAAGCCGCCAGTCCATCCCGATGTTGCCGGTTTGCGAAGGCTGCTCGGCCAGGCGGTTATCCGGTCCCGGGATGCCGTCCACGCTGGACCAGAAGCGGCTGTAGTTGGCGCGCAGGTCCACGTTCGGCGCGTCCTTCATCACGTCGGCCAGCTGGAACTTGGCTTCCAGCTCGATGCCGCGGCTCTTCGCGCTGCCGACATTGACCGGCATCGCCACATAACGCGGACCGAGCTCGGTCTGGCGCAGCACGATCTCGCGCCGGATCAGGTTGTCGATGTTGCGGACGAACGCGCTGGCCGAGACGATACCGCCACGGCCAATGTAGTGTTCATAGGCCAGGTCGATGCCGGTCGCCAGCTCGGGCCTGAGATCCGGGTTGCCGACGCTGTCCGGGCTGGACGGGCTGTTACGGGTCGAGAACTGCGGCGCGGCGATCAGCTCATTGATGCCGGGCGCCTTGTAGCTTCGCGTCAGGCTGGCGCGCACCTGGTCTTTTTCGCGCCCCGGAATGCGCCACACGCCATGCAGCACCGGACTCCACACGCTGCTGTCGTTGCGCGTTTCGTAACCGGTGGTTGAACTGGTGGTGCGGATGCCTTCCCAGCGCAGCCCGAGGTAGGTCGAGAACTGCTTGCTCACGTCCCACTCGTCCTGCACGAAGCCGGCCACGCGACGCGTATCGGCCGATAGCTGGCGGCCCGAATCGCCGAAGCGCGGCGCATCGTTCAGCAGCGAGATCCTGGTCTCGTCGCGGCTCTGGCCCTCGAGGTCCCAGCCGGCGGCGAGCAGGTGCCCTTCGCCCATCGGGCGGGTGTACTTGCCGCCGAAGTTGGCGCCGCGCTGACGCGTCTCGGAAGTGTCGGACCAGCGGTTCGTCAGCACGCCGCCGTCGAAGCCGTTGCGCACGTTCTCGTTGTTGAAGCGCCCACCGCCGAAGCCGAATTTCACGTCCAGCTTGGCGCCCTTCTCCATCTTGTGCAGCCAGTTGCCGAATCCACGTGCGAAAGTGGCCTCGGACTCGCCGCTCGCGTCCAGGTGCGTGTATTCCGGCGGGCGCGGGCCGAACGACTGCGCGATATCGCTGGTGGACTCGCTGCTGCTGCGGTTGACCATCAGGAAGGGCTGGAAGGTCAGCGTGTCGCCATCTTCGAACTTGTACGACAGGCGCGGCGACAGGTGCAGCATCTTCCGGCTGCTCGCACCGGTGTCCGCGATGTCCTGGCGCAGCTGTGGCGTGCCGTCGTCCTGCACTTCCTCGATTTGGGTGCTGCTCTCGTCGGAATCCTTGCCCACCGAAGCCGAACCGCTCAGCAGCCAGGTCAGGTTGCCGCTGGTGCCGGGGATGGTGAGCGAAACGTTGGCGCGATGGCGGCCGTTCTCGATGCTGTCGGCCAGCACCAGGGTGCGGTCCTTCTGGCGATAGCCCTCCCGCAGCACGATGTTGATGGTGCCGGCGATGGCCTGGGTACTGTGTTCCGCGACCGGCCCGCGCATCACTTCGATGCGCTCGACCTGTTCCGGCGGCAGCGACTCGAGCGAGAATCCCGGAGGCGGACGCTCGCCGTTGACCAGCATCTGGGTGTAGCCGCCGCTCATGCCGCGCATGCGCACCCCGCCACCGCCGCGACCCGGGCGGCCGCCCACGGTCACGCCCGGCAGGCGCTTGAGCACCTCGCCGATGCTGGTGTCGCCGTTGCGATCCAGCTCCTCGCGCCCGATGATGATCTTGGCCGCAGTCGACAACTGGCGCTGCTCGTTCTCGTTGGAGCGGGTGGCGCTGACGGTCACTTGCGGCAGCACGCCTGCGGGCGCGGACGCGGCCGGTTGCGGCGCAGGCGCTGCCTGGACCGTGTTGCTGTCCGTCGCAGGTGGGTTCCGGGTTGTCGCCTGGCCTGCGGCAAATGCCTGGGCCGGAGGGAATATAGCGGCGATGCATGCCGCCAGGGGTATCAGTTTATTCATGACTTATCGTATGGTACCGCGAGCCGCATTGCTGGCGGTGGCGATCATTCTAGCCCTGATGGATCAGGCCGGCGCGCCTGTTACTTAACGATACAAGCCAGTCAAAATCTGGAAACAGAAATGGAAGACAGACACCATTTTCGCCAAAAAAAAGCCCGCAGGGGGCTGCGGGCAAGACCACTTACTGTGGAGAGAGAGAAAAACAGCTTCATATTAGGAGCCGGTTTGGCGCACGCATGAAGTTCTTACAATTATTTACCGCTCTGGTTCCGCAGTCACAATTTGGTTACAAGCTGTGCAATCACAATTGGATCGTGCATAAGCCATGGTTGGGTTTCAGGTTTATACTCGGCCCATCGACCCTCGGAGGGAATGTCTTCGTGCGAACCCTTGGCGCCAAACTCAAGAACTTCGCCCTGGTCGGAATGGGCGTGGTCGCGGGCGTAGCCGTCTCGATGCAGTTTTCAGCGATCGCCCAGCGGCCGGTCGCGCCCGCCATCCCCGTCGAACAGCTGCACGAGCTGGCGAACGTGTATGGCCTGATCAAATCAGATTACGTCGAATCGGTGGACGACCGCCAGCTTCTGACGGAGGCGATCAACGGCATGGTCGGGTCGCTCGACCCGCACTCCGCCTTCCTCGACAAGAAAGCCTACCGCGAGCTGCGCGAAGGCACGCAGGGCCGCTTCGTCGGCCTGGGCATAGAAGCCGGCGAGATGCAGGACGGCTACCTGCGCATCGCAGCGCCGATCGACGGCTCGCCCGCGCAGCTGGCCGGAATGAAGGCCGGCGACATGGTCATCAGCATCGACGCGGTGTCGATCGTCGGCCTGAAGGGCGCCGAAATCATCAGGAAGATCCGCGGCGAACCCGGTTCAAGGGTAATCCTCACCGTCCTGCGCGATGGCGAGGCGGCGCCGCTCAAGTTCACTCTCACCCGCCAGCAGATTGTCCAGAAGAGCGTCAAGGCCCGGCTGGTCGAGCCGGGCTACGCCTGGCTGCGCATCTCGCAGTTCCAGGAGCCGACCGTCGCCGACCTGGCCGCCAGCCTGGCCGCCCTGTACCGGCAGGAACCCGGCCTGAAAGGGCTGGTGCTGGACCTGCGCAACGATCCCGGCGGGCTGCTGCAGGGAGCAATCGGCGTGGCCGCCGCCTTCCTGCCCAGCGATGCGCATATCGTGTCGACCAACGGGCAGCTGCCGGACTCGCGCCAGCAGTACCTTGGCCGTCCCGAATACTACGTGCTGAGCGGCGACGGCGACCCGCTGGCCCGCCTGCCTGCCGCCGTCAAGCGGCTGCCGATGGTGGTGCTGGTGAACTCCGGGTCGGCATCCGCCTCCGAGATCGTGGCGGGCGCGCTGCAGGACCACCGGCGCGCCACCATCATGGGTTCACGCACCTTCGGCAAGGGCTCGGTGCAGACCGTGCGCCCGCTGGTCAACGACACGGCGGTCAAGCTGACCACAGCGCGCTACTACACGCCCAGTGGCCGTTCGATCCAGGCGCGCGGCATCGTGCCCGACCTGCCGGTGGATGAAACCGCGGAAGGCGACGGCGCCAACGCGCTGCGCCTGCGCGAGGCGGACCTGGCCCATCACCTGTCCGGTGACGGCGGCAACGACAGCGCCACCGAACCGCACGCCGGCAGCCAGCATGAACCCGCCCCCTACCTGGCCCGACGCACGGGCAAACCGCTCGATTTCGGCGCGCCGGACGACTTCCAGCTGGCGCAGGCGATCCGCCACCTCAAGGGCCAGAGCGTCGCCCTGTCCGCCAGCGCCACCAGGACCGCGGCGCTGCAAGCCCCTGCCACAGGTCATTAGAGTCCGCGCACCAGAGCGGATGTGTAGAATTGGCCGCTGGCCAGCACAGGACATTTACAATGAAACAAGTCGTCATCAGCGGCACCGGGCTGTTCACGCCTCCTTACTCGATCTCCAACGACGAACTGGTGGCGGCGTTCAACGCCTACGCCGAAAAGTTCAACGCCGAACACGCCGCCGCGATTGCGGCCGGCGAGGTTGCCGCGGTCGAGATGTCCAGCAGCGCCTTCATCGAGAAGGCGTCGGGCATCAAGTCGCGCTACGTGATGGAGAAGTCCGGCATCCTCGATCCGGACCGCATGGTGGCGCGCATTCCCGAGCGCGGCGACGACGAACTGTCGCTGCAAGCCGAGATCTGCGTGGCCGCGGCGCGCGAGGCGCTGGAGCGCGCCGGCCGCACCGCTGCCGACATCGACATGGTGCTGGTGGCCTGTTCCAACATGCAGCGGGCCTACCCGGCCATGGCGGTCGAGGTGCAGCAGGCGCTCGGCATCGACGGCTACGGCTTCGACATGAACGTGGCCTGCTCGTCCGCCACCTTCGGCATCCAGACCGCTGCGGCGGCGGTGCAGAGCGGGCAGGCGCGCGCGGTGCTGGTGCTGAACCCGGAAATCACCAGCGGCCACCTGAACTACCGCGACCGCGACAGCCACTTCATCTTTGGCGACGCATGCACCGCGATGGTGGTGGAAGCGGCCGACACGGCGGTGTCCGCACACCAGTTCGAGATCGTCGAATCGAAGCTGAAGACCTCGTTCTCCAACAACATCCGCAACAACTTCGGCTTCATGAACCGCTTCGACGAAGCGGGCGTGGGCAAGCCGGACAAGCTGTTCCGCCAGCAGGGCCGCAAGGTGTTCAAGGAAGTCTGCCCGATGGCGGCCGAGATGATCGCCGCCACGGTGGCATCGGCCGGCCTGAAGGTGGAGCAGGTGCGCCGCTTCTGGCTGCACCAGGCCAACCTGAGCATGAACCAGCTGATCGCGCGCATGCTGCTGGGCCGCGAAGCGCAGCCGGACGAAGCGCCGGTCATCCTCGACACCTACGCCAACACCTCCTCGGCGGGCTCCATCATCGCCTTCCACAAATACCAGGACGACCTGCAGTCGGGCGACCTGGGCGTGATCTGCTCGTTCGGCGCCGGCTACTCGATCGGCTGCGTCGTCGTCCGCAAGCGCTAAGCTACTCGTCATTCCGGGCACTGCCCTGAATGACTCCCCGCGAACGCGGGGACCCCTAGTGAGGGTGCGTATCGTTTAAGTACGTAACTCCGTTCAACTCGGCACGGGTCCCCGCGTTCGCAGGGATGACGGTGGGTGCGTTTGCGCTACCTGCTAGAGGCGGGCGGCGAGCTCGAAGCCTTCGCGGATGGCGCGCTTGGCATCCAGCTCGGACGCCAGCGCCGCGCCGCCAATCTTGTGGAAGCGCGGCCCGCCCGTGGCGGCGCCCTCGCCCGGCATCAGGTCGGCCAGGCTCTCCTGTCCCGCGCAGATCACCACGTTATCCACCTCCAGCACGCGCCGCTCGCCATTCACGGTGATGTGCAGGCCGGCGTCGTCGATGCGGTCGTATTGCACGCCCGCCAGCATGGTCACGCCATTGCGCACCAGCGTCGCGCGATGCACCCAGCCCGAGGTCTTGCCCAGCCCTGCGCCTGGTTTGCTGGTCTTGCGCTGCATGAGGAAGATCTTGCGTGCCGGATGCGGCAGCGCCGGTTCGGTGAGCCCTGCGGGATGCTCCATGTCGAGGTCGACGCCCCACTCCGCCGCCCAGGTGCGCGGCGTCAGCGGCAGCGGAACCTCCGGGTTGTGCACCAGGTATTCGGCGGTATCGAAGCCGACGCCGCCGGCGCCAATGATCGCCACGCGTTTGCCCACCGGGGCCTTGTCGCGCAGGACATCGACATACGACAGCACCTTGGGATGGTCGATGCCTTCGATCTTCGGCTTGCGCACCACCACGCCGGTCGCAACCACCACGTCGTCGAAGCCGGCCAGGTCGGCTGCCGTCACGCGCCGGTTCAGCTCCACTTTCACGCCGGTCAGTTCGATCTTGCGGGTGAAGTAGCGTAGCGTCTCGGCGAATTCCTCCTTGCCCGGGATCTGCATCGCGATCCGGAACTGGCCGCCGATGGTGCCTCCCGCTTCGAACAGCGTGACGTCATGGCCGCACTCCGCAGCGGCGGTGGCAGCGGACAGGCCCGCGGGTCCCGCGCCTACCACCGCGACCTTGCGCCTGGACTTCGTCCTGTGCAGCACCAGTTCGGTCTCGTAGCAGGCGCGCGGATTGACCAGGCAGGTGGCGCGCTTGTTCGAGAAGGTATGGTCCAGGCAGGCCTGGTTGCAGCCGATGCAGGTGTTGATTTCGTCGCTGCGGCCGCTCGCCGCCTTGTTGACGAAGTCGGCGTCGGCCAGGAACGGGCGCGCCATCGATACCATGTCGGCGTCGCCGCGCGCCAGCACCGCTTCCGCCTCGGCCGGCATGTTGATGCGGTTCGAGGCGACCACCGGGATGCGCAATTCGCGCCGCAGCTTGCCGGCGATGCCGGCGAAGGCCGCACGCGGCACGGAAGTCACGATGGTCGGAATGCGCGCCTCGTGCCAGCCATAGCCGCTGTTGAGGATCGTGACGCCGGCCTGCTCCAGCGCTTTCGCGACCTCGACCACGTCGTCCCAGCTGTTGCCGCCTTCGACCAGGTCCAGCAGCGAGTGGCGGTACATGAGGATGAAGTCGGGGCCGACTGCCGCGCGCATGCGGCGCACAATCTCCACGGGCAGGCGCATGCGGTTGCCGATGCTGCCGCCCCAGCGGTCGGTGCGCTTGTTGGTGCGGCTGCACAGGAA
>DASWYE010000215.1:0-8452 GCA_036405115.1 Telluria sp.
GGGCGCCAACTACGTGACCCGGGTCGAACAGACCGATCCGGTCAACCGGCACCGTCCCTCGGTCGACGTGCTGTTCCGCTCCGCCGCCCGCGCGGCCGGCAAGAACGCGGTCGGGGTGATCCTGACCGGCATGGGCAAGGATGGCGCCCAGGGCATGCTGGAGATGAAGGAGGCCGGCGCGTATAATTTCGCCCAGGACGAGGCTTCCTGCGTGGTGTTCGGCATGCCGCGCGAGGCGATCGCGCTGGGCGCGGCCCACGAGGTGGGATCGCTGGCGGCGCTGCCGGGCATGGTGCTGGGGCACCTGGCGGCCAACAGCAGCCGCGCATTGCGTGTCTGATCCTTGCAAAGCGTGCGCCTTCAGGCCCATTTTTATGCTTGGCGGCAACGAAAAAATGCTATGCTCCTGCTTCAGCATGGCTGATACCAACCAACCAGAATTAAAGAAACAACGGAGTCCTTCATGGCAGATCCAAAGATGCGTTTTCTAGTAGTAGACGATTTCTCGACGATGCGGCGCATCGTCCGGAATCTGTTGAAGGAACTGGGATATGCCAACGTAGATGAGGCCGAAGATGGCGTGATGGCACTGGCCAAGCTGCGCAGCGAACCGTTCGACTTCGTGGTCTCGGACTGGAACATGCCGAACATGGACGGCCTGACCATGCTGCAGAACATCCGTGCCGATCCCCAGCTGGCCAAGCTGCCGGTGCTGATGGTGACCGCCGAAGCCAAGAAGGAAAACATCATCGCCGCCGCGCAGGCGGGCGCCAACGGCTACGTGGTCAAGCCTTTTACCGCTGCCACGCTGGACGAAAAGCTGAACAAGATCTTCGAGAAGCTGGGAGCTGCCTGATGTCCCAGCAAGCCGGCGCCGCCGATGCGGCGACCGACGGCGCGAACCAGGAGGTTCTCGTCCGTATTGGCCACATGACGCGCGCGCTGCACGACAACCTGCGCGGCCTGGGCCTGGATAAACTGATCGAGAAAGCCGCCAGCGACATCCCCGACGCGCGCGACCGGCTGTCGTATGTCGCCAAGATGAGCGAGCAGGCTGCCCAGCGCGTGCTGAACGCCACCGATGCCGCCGGCCCGCTGCAGGAGAAGATCGGCGCCAGCGCCGCCGGGCTGTCGTCCTCGTGGCAGGCCCTGCTCGACGGCGGCACGCTGGCGGGGCCGGCGCGCGAACTGGCGGAGCGCACCATCGCCGAGCTGGGCGACGCGCAGGCCGGCACCGCCGCGACGCGCGGCTACCTGCTGGACATCATGATGGCGCAGGACTTCCAGGACCTGACCGGCCAGGTGATCTCGCGCGTGACCACCATCGCCCAGAACCTCGAACAGCAGCTGGTGCAGATGCTGGTCGATTTCGCGCCGGCCGAAGTCAAGCGCGAGTTCGACAACAGCCTGCTGAACGGCCCCCAGATCAACCCGGAAGGCAACCACGACGTGGTGGCCAACCAGGGCCAGGTCGACGACCTGCTCGACTCGCTCGGCTTCTGACGGGCAGCGACAAGACTATCCCATGCACCAAACGAACTTCCTCGTCCGCGAACCGCTGCTCGACCCGAAGCAGCGCGTACTTGGCTATGAGCTGAGCTGGCAAAAACACAAGGGCCAGGTCATCACCGGCGCCGACCTGGAGTCGCTGGTCGCCTTCGTCGCGGAACACGTGCACGACGAGGACGACGGCTGGCTCCTGCGCGACAAGATCCTGTTCCTGGACGCGGTGCCGGCGATGCTGTCGCTCGACGCGCTGCACGAACTGCCGCCCGAGAAGACCGTGCTGACGCTGGCCGCGTCCGACCTGGCCGATCCCGACACCTTCGCCGCGGCCCAGGGGCTGCGCGCGGGCGGCGTCGGCATTTCGCTGCGCGACGGCGACCTGGCGCACCTTGGCCGCAACGTCTCGCAGAGCGCCTCTTATGTGGAAGTGCGCTTTGCCGGCGCCGACGTGGCTGCGCAGGCGCGTACCTACGCGGCGCTCAAGCAGACCAGCGTGCGCATGGTGGGCCGCCCGGTGACCACCTGGGCCGACTTCGACGCCTGCGCATCGCTCGGCCTCGACGCTTTCGTCGGCAAACTGCACCTGACCCCGCGCCCGGGCAGCACCGTCAAGGGCATGAATCCCGCGCAGACCATCATCCTGCAGCTGATGCAGATGGTGCAGCAGAACGAAGACATCCCCAAGATCGAGAATGTGCTCAAGCGCGATCCTGCGCTGTCGTACAAGCTCCTGCGTTTCATCAATTCGGCCGGCTTTGGCGCCGGGCGCGAGATCCAGTCGCTGCGCCAGGCCATCACGCTGCTCGGCTACTCGCCGATGTACCGCTGGCTGACGCTGTTGCTGGCGACCGCGTCGACCAGCGGCTACTCGCCGGTGCTGATGGAGACCGCGGTCGTGCGCGGCCGCCTGGCCGAGCTGCTGGGCCAGAAGGCTCTGCCGCGCGGTGAGGGCGAGAACCTGTTCGTGACCGGCATGTTCTCGCTGCTGGACCGCCTGCTCGGCCTGCCGATGAAGGAAGTGCTGGACACGATCCAGCTGCCGGATGAAGTGGTGCGTGCGCTGCTGACGCGCGGCGGCATGTACGGGCCGTACCTGGCGCTGGCCGAGGCCTGCGAACTCAATTCCGCGCTGGTCGAGTCGCTGGCACAATCGCTGGGCATCAGCCCGGACGAAGTCAATAAAGCCCACCTCTCGGCGCTCGCCTGGGCCCAGAACCTCTCGATGTAAGTCGCGGTGGCGATGCCACGTCGTCCCCGCAAACGCGGGGACCCCTGCTGAGTTTTCGAAGTTGATACACAAGCCGGCGGTTGGCGGTGCCAGCATGGGTACCCGCGTCCGCGGGTATGACGGTGGTGTGCGTACACTACCGATGCAGGTCAGATCTCCAGGTTGTCGATCAGGCGGGTGGTGCCCAGCTTCGCTGCGGCCAACACCACCAGCGGCTCGCCCTGCGCCAGGTCGCCACCGGTCGGCGGCTGCAAATCCACCCGTTTGCGGATCGAGATGTAGTCCGGCTTCCAGCCACGCTGCGTCAGCTGGTCCATCGCCGCGCGCTCCAGCGAGAACACGTCGGTGTGGCCGGCGCGCATCTCGCTTGCCACGTAGTTGAGCGCCTGGTACAGCTGCGGCGCCTCGGCGCGCTCGTCCTGCGACAGGTACATATTGCGTGAAGAGAGTGCGAGGCCATCGTCCGCGCGCCAGGTCTCGGCCGCGATGATCTGGGTCGGGATCGCGAACTGGCGCGCCATGTTCCGCACGATCATCAGCTGCTGGTAGTCCTTCTTGCCGAACACGGCCACGCGCGGCTGCACGCACGAGAACAGCTTGAGCACCACCGTGGTCACGCCCGAGAAGAAGCCCGGACGGAACTCGCCTTCCAGCGTATCGCCCAGGCCCGACGGCGGCTGCACGCGGTATTCCTGGGGCTCCGGATACAGGTCCTTCTCGGTCGGCGCGAACAGCACGTAGACGCCTTCCTTCTCCAGCTTCTCGACGTCGGCGTGGAAGGTGCGCGGATACTTTTCGAAGTCCTCGTTCGGCCCGAACTGCAGGCGGTTGACGAAGATCGATGCCACCACGGGGTCGCCGTGCTTGCGCGCCAGGCGCATCAGGGACAGGTGGCCCTCGTGCAGGTTGCCCATGGTCGGCACGAAGGCGGTGCGCAGCTGGCCACTGAGCTGGTCGCGCAGTTCTTCAATGGTGGTAACGATCTTCATATTGTTGGTCTTTCCGTGTAAATCGGGAGCGCGGACTCAGTCCGGCGAATACGCAAGGCGTACGTAGATGGGCGCGAATGGTTCGGCCTGGGTAATTTCGATCAGGGTTTCCTTCGCCAGCTCGAGCATCGCGACGAAGTGTACGACCACCACCGGCACGCTGGCGCCATGGTCGAACAGGTCGGAGAACTCGACAAAGCGCGAGGATTGCAGCTGGCGCAGGATGCTCGACATGTGCTCGCGCACCGACAGCTCCTGGCGGCTGATCCTGTGGTGCTGCACCAGTTTGGCGCGCCGCAGCACGTCGGCCCAGGCGCGCTGCAAGTCGTCCACGTTCACGTCCGGCCACACCGGCGTGAGGCTCTGCTCGATGAAGATCTCGGTGCGCGTGAAATCGCGGTCCAGCTGCGGCATCGCGTTCAGGTCGTAGGCGGCCAGCTTGATCTGCTCGTACTCGAGCAGGCGGCGCACCAGTTCGGCGCGCGGGTCGTCGGCTTCCTCGTCGCCGGCGGACTGCTTCTGGGGCAGCAGCATGCGCGACTTGATCTCGATGAGCATGGCCGCCATCAGCAGGTACTCGGCGGCCAGCTCCAGGTTGTGCAGGCGGATCTGCTCCACGTACTTGAGGTACTGCAGCGTGACCTGCGCCAGCGGGATATCGAGGAGATTGAAGTTCTGCTTGCGGATCAGGTACAGCAGCAGGTCGAGTGGGCCTTCGAAGGTCTCGAGGAAGATCTCGAGCGCGTCGGGCGGGATGTAGAGGTCCTGCGGCAGGCGCGTGAGCGGTTCGCCGTAAAGACGGGCGAGCGCGGGCTCGCCGGGTGCGGCGTCGTTCGGGTCGCGCTGGTCAGCGGCGCCGGCGTTGGCCAGCGCATCGAGTTCGGCGACCGGATCGGCCAGGGCGATGGCCGCCGACTCTGTTGGCAACATGTGCGTGGCCCGGGTATCAGACCTTGGTCTGGTACACGTACGCGTTCTGCTTCACGCGCGACTCGGCGCGGCGCTTCTGCTCGTCCAGCGTCAGCGGTGCCTTATCCCACAGCATGCTGCGGCCACGGCGCTGGTCTTCTTCGATCTGCGGATTCTGTTCCTTCAGCTTCTTGATGAACAGGGAATGGTCCGACTCGTACAGCGAATGTTGTTTCAAGAATTTCATGATTCGATCAGAAGGGGAAAAGTCGGCGCTATTTTACCGCGAGCGCCACAAAATGGGGACAGACCCCATTTACAGGCAACTTCCCAAGATGGGGTCGGTCCCCATTTTGTTTAGCGCAGGAGGCGGCGCATGACGCGCGGGGAGGGCTCGGCGTCGCGCGCGTGCGAGTGCTCCAGTTCGTCGGCGAGCTCGAATTCCATCGCGGCGTAGAAGTCGATCAGCAGCGGCTGGTCGCCGCGGATCGCCAGCCGCAGTTCGCGCGTGCCCCGTTCCAGCGCATGGTGGATCACCGCTTCGAGCAGGTGTTGCGACAGGCTGGCGCCGCGGTGCAGCGGCAGGATGCCCATGCGGACGATTTCCCACACGTCCGGGTCCAGCTCGAGCGGCAGCCAGCGCACGGAGCCGACCGGTTCGCCGCCGGACAGCAGGATGAAGGCGCCGCCAATGCGCAGGTTCTGCGCGACCTGCTCCGCGGTCTCGCGGTGGCCGCTGGAGGTGTCGACGATCTTGCCGGCCCAGCTGGCGCGGGTAAGGTCCGCGATCAGCCGGGCGTCTTCGTCAAGCGCGGGCCGTACAACTATCCCCATGGCTTAGCGGATGCGCATGCCAGGTTGGGCGCCCGGCCACGGCTCCAGCAGGTACAGGCCCGGATTGGTCTTCTCGTCGGCAGCCGATGCGCACAGCACCATGCCTTCCGAAACGCCAAACTTCATCTTGCGTGGCGCCAGGTTTGCCACCAGCACGGTCAGCTTGCCCACCAGTTCTTCGGGCTTGTACGCCGCCTTGATGCCCGAGAAGACATTGCGCATGCGGCCTTCGCCCACGTCCAGCGTCAGGCGCAGCAGCTTGTCGGAGCCTTCCACGTGGGCGCAGTCGACGATTTTTGCGATGCGCAGGTCGACCTTGGTGAAGTCGTCGATCTTGATCTCGGGCGCCATCTCCTCGATGCCGGTCGATGGTTTTTCGCTTGCGGCAGCAGCGGACGGCGCAGCCGCTGGCGCCGCGGCGGGAGCGGCCAGCACCGGCTTGTCGAACAGGTTCTCGACCATCTTTGCGTCCACGCGGGTCATCAGATGGGCGTACTCGCCGATTTCGCGGCCCAGCATCGTCTCGTACACCGCGGAGCCACGGGTGGCGCTCCACGCCAGCGTCGAATCGTTCAGGAACGAGGCCACCCGGCGCGCCACTTCGGGCAGCACCGGCGCCAGCATGATCGTCAGCTGGCGGAACAGGATCAGGGCCGTGGTGCACACGTCGTGCAGCTCGGCGAGCTTCGCTTCATCCTTGGCCAGGATCCACGGCTTGTTCTCGTCGACGTACTGGTTGGTGATGTCGGCGATTTCCATGATCTCGCGCAGCGCCTTGCCGTACTCGCGCGCTTCGAAGTTGGCAGCGATGCTGGCCTGGCGCTCGGCGCCATCGACGGTCAGTGCGCGGCCGATCCACTCCTGCGCGGTCGGCGACAGCGAGGTGGCGAGCTTGCCGCCGAACTTCTTGTTGATGAAGCCCGCGCAGCGGCTGGCGATGTTGACGTATTTGCCGACCAGGTCCGAGTTCACGCGGGCGACGAAGTCGTCGCCGTTGAAGTCCAGGTCCTCGACCCTGGAGTTGAGCTTGAACGCGATGTAGTAGCGCAGCCATTCCGGGTTCATGTTCAGGTCCAGGTAGCGCAGCGGCGAGATCCCGGTGCCGCGCGACTTGGACATCTTCTCGTTGTTCACGGTCAGGTGGCCGTGCACGTTGACCTTGAGCTTGTCGATGATCGGGTGCTGGGCGAAATTGAGCATCGCAGGCCAGAACAGCAGGTGGAAGGAGACGATGTCCTTGCCGATGAAGTGCACCTGCTCGGTCGACGGATCGTTCAGCAGCGCGTCGAAGTCCATGCCCGACTTGGCGCAGTAGTTCTTGAGCGAGGCCAGGTAACCGACCGGCGCGTCCAGCCACACGTAGAAGAATTTGCCCGGCGCGTCCGGGATCGGGATGCCGAAGTAGGGCGCATCACGGGAGATGTCCCAGTCGGCCAGCTTTTCGCCGGCTTCGCCCAGCCACTCGGAAACCTTGTTGACCATTTCCGACTGCAGGCGGCCCGGCGTGTTCAGCCACTCCTTCAGGAAGGTGAAGCAGCGCGGGTCGGACAGCTTGAAGAAATACTGCTCCGAAGGCTTCATGACCGGGGTCGAGCCGGTAAATACGGAGAACGGATTCACCAGCTCGGTCGGCTGGTAGGCCGCGCCGCACACTTCGCAGTTGTCGCCGTACTGGTCCTTCGCGCCGCACTTCGGGCACTCGCCCTTGATGTTGCGGTCGGCGAGGAACATGCCCTTGACCGGGTCGAAGAAGCGGTCCACGGTCTTGGTGACGATCAGGCCGGCGTCGCGCAGGCGGCGATAGATGCCCTGCGAGAGTTCCACGTTTTCAGGCGAATCGGTCGAATGCCAGTTGTCGAAGGCGATGTGGAAGCCGTCCAGGTACTGCTGGCGGCCGGCCGCGATGCGCGCCACGAACTCCTGCGGCGTAATGCCTTCCTTCTCCGCTGCGATCATGATCGGTGTGCCGTGGGCGTCGTCCGCGCAAACGAAGTGCACCTCCGAGCCCTGCATTCGCTGGAAACGCACCCAGATGTCGGCCTGGATGTACTCCATCATGTGGCCAATGTGGAAGGCGGCGTTAGCGTAAGGTAGGGCGGTGGTGACGAACAGCTTGCGGGTCATGGTCTCGGGAGAGTCGGAAACGGTAAAAAAGACCATTTTAACAGCGGATGTATCACTATGGC
Source organism: Telluria sp. (assembly GCA_036405115.1). GTDB lineage: Bacteria > Pseudomonadota > Gammaproteobacteria > Burkholderiales > Burkholderiaceae_D > Telluria. Next base: position 7,653 of record DASWYE010000215.1, read on the forward strand.
AGGAGTTGTTTTGCTATAGACTTGCCATCTCACCAATGGAGAATCACATGAGCATCAACCAGGACGCAGTCAAGACAGCCCTGTCGGCGGTCATCGATCCGAACACGGGCAAGGACCTCGTCTCGACCAAAACGGTCAGGAATATCAAGGTCGAAGGCGACAACGTGTCCTTCGACGTGGAGCTGGGCTATCCGGCGCGCAGCCAGGTCGCGGCAATCCGCGCGGCTGCCGAGGGCGCTGTACGCGCATTGCCGGGCGCCGGCACCGTCACCGCCAACGTCTATTCGAAGATCATCGCGCACACCGTGCAGCGCGGGATCAAGCTGATGCCGACCGTGAAGAACATCATTGCCGTCGCTTCGGGCAAGGGCGGCGTCGGCAAATCAACCACCGCTGTCAACCTGGCGCTGGCCCTGGCGGCCGAGGGCGCGCAGGTCGGCGTGCTGGATGCCGATATTTACGGCCCGTCGCAGCCGATGATGCTGGGGATCGCCGGCCGGCCGGAATCCAAGGATGGCCGCACCATGGAGCCGCTGGAGAATTATGGCGTGCAGGTGTCCTCGATCGGCTTCCTGATCGACCCGGACGAGCCGATGGTATGGCGCGGCCCGATGGTCACGCAGGCCTTGCAGCAGCTGCTGGACCAGACCAACTGGCGCGATGTGGATTACCTGATCGTCGATATGCCGCCGGGCACCGGCGACATCCAGCTGACGCTATCGCAGAAGGTGCCAGTGACCGGCGCCGTGATCGTGACGACTCCGCAGGACATCGCACTGCTGGACGCGCGCAAAGGCTTG
>DASWYE010000216.1:0-11069 GCA_036405115.1 Telluria sp.
CGGCCATGCGGTCGTACACGCGGTCCCACACTTCGTTCGGCATCACCGCTTCCAGCGGCACCGGCGGCAGCTCCAGCCCGAGGTCGCGTGCACGTACATGGCCGACGTCGACCACCGCGCACTCGCCGCCGCCGCGCCCGACCAGGTAATCGGCGACCAGCGACAGCGGTTTCTGGGTCGCGGACAGGCCCACCCGCACCGGGCGCCGCGCGCACAGCGCGTCCAGCCGCTCGAGGCTGAGCGACAGGTGGCTGCCACGCTTGCTGCCGGCGACAGCGTGGATTTCGTCGACGATCACGGTGCGCACGCTGGCCAGCATGGCGCGCCCGCTGTCCGATCCCAGCAGGACGTACAGCGATTCCGGGGTGGTGACGAGGATGTGGGGCGGCCGCCGGCGCATGGCGTTGCGTTCGGCGGTGGTGGTGTCGCCGGTGCGCACCGCGGTGCGGATGCCGTGCGGCGGCAGCCCCATCGCGGCCAGTTGCGCACCGATTCCCTCCAGCGGCGCCTCCAGGTTGAGGCGGATGTCGTTCGACAGCGCCTTCAGCGGCGATACGTACAGTACCTGCGTTTCATCCGGCAGCGGCCCCTCGCTGCTCTCCCGCACCAGCGCGTCGATGGCGGCGAGGAAGGCGGTCAGCGTCGTGCCCGATCCGGTCGGCGCGGCAACCAGGGTCGGGCGTCCGGCCTGGATCAGCGGCCACGCGCGCAACTGCGCTTCGGTCGCACGCGGGAACGATGCGCCGAACCAGGCGGCAACCGCCGGGTGGAAGTCCTTCCAGATGCTGTCGGGTGGCATGCGGTCGTTCATTCCCTCTCAGGTGGGGACGCAAGGCGCCAATCGCAAGCTTACGGCACGACGGTGGTGAACAGGTACACGGCAAAGATCACGAGGTGCACCGCGCCCTGCATCACGGTGGTGCGGCCGGTTCCCAGCGACAGCGTGGCGACGATCAGGGACAGCACCAGCAGGACGGTCGACTTGACGTCGATGCCGAGCGACAGGGTCCAGCCGTTGACCAGCGACACCACGGCAACCACCGGGATGGTCAGCCCGATGCTGGCCAGCGACGATCCCAGCGCCAGGTTCAGGCTGGTTTGCAGGCGGTTCGAGCGCGCGGCCTGGAAGGCCGCAATTCCCTCCGGCAGCAGGACCACCGTAGCGATGACGATGCCGACCACCGCTTTCGGTGCGCCCGCTGCCAGCACGGCCGTTTCCACTGCCGGCGCCAGTTTCTTGGCCAGCAGGACGACGGCGCCGAGGCAGGCGAGCAGCAGGGCGCCGCTGATCCACGCCAGCCTGGTCGGCGGCGGCGGCGCGTGCACTTCCTCGTCATTGACGGAGACCTCGGGCAGGAAATAGTCGCGGTGGCGCACGGTCTGCACCAGCACGAAGGTCCCGTACAGCGCGAGCGTGACGATGGCGATGAAGCCAAGCTGGCTATCGCTGTAGGCCGGGCCGGGGGCAGTGGTGGTGTAATTCGGCAGCACCAGGGTCAGGATGGAAATGGCCGCGAGTGTCGCAAGCGACGCCGAGACGCCATATTGGCCAAAGGTCTGCTCGCCGTGGCGCCTGCCACCGGCCAGCAGGCATATCCCGACCATGCCGTTAAGGATGATCATGACCGCCGCGAACACAGTGTCGCGCGCCAGGCCGGAAGTCTGGGCGCCGCCCGCAATCATCAGCGATACGATCAGGGCAACTTCGATAGCGGTGACGGCTACCGCCAGCACCAGCGTTCCATACGGCTCGCCGACCTTGTGGGCTACCACTTCGGCGTGGAACACCGCCGCCATCACGCCCGCAAACAGGCCGCCGATCAGCAGCACCGTGTAGATTCCGCCCAGCTCCGCACCGAATCCGGCGCCGGCTAACAGGAGCCAGCCGGCCACAGGTGCGGCGATCGACCATTTGGGGACGGTTTTCAGTATTTTCACGGGTATGCCCTCAGTGACGAAAGCCGATTCTAGCAACAATGGCAGCGCGCGCTCATCTTTACAGGCCTCCGCCGGAGCGTCCTGGCGACAGGGGCCGGACGCGGCCCGTCGGATTCGTGCGGGGGGATTGCCAGCCGCCATGTCATCATTGGAGGACCAATCGAGAACCGCCTTCATGACGCCATCCGAGCTCGACAACCTGCCGCTGTACGTCATCCTCAACGCAGGTTCCGGCCACGCAGAAACCGATCTGCAGCGCCAGACCATCGAGGAGGAACTGGCGCGCGCGGGCAGGCGCTTCGAACTGACGGTCGTGGACCAGCCCGACCAGCTGGACGACATCGCACGGCAGGCGGTCGAGCGCGCGCGCCGCGACGGCGGCATCATCGTCGCTGCCGGCGGCGATGGCACCATCAACACAGTCGCCCGCGCCACATTGTCCAGCGGCTGCCCCTTCGGGGTGCTCCCGCAAGGAACCTTCAATTACTTCGGGCGCACGCACGGCATCTCGCAGGACCTGGCCGAAGCGGTACGCGCCCTGCTGACCGCACAAGTCAAACCGGTGCAGGTCGGCCGCCTGAACGACCGCATCTTCCTCGTCAATGCCAGCGTCGGCCTCTATCCCACTGTGCTGGAGCAGCGCGAGCGCGACAAGCGCCAGTACGGCCGTAGCCGCCTGATCGCCTTGCTTTCGGCCGTCAAGACCATTTTAGGCTTCAGCAAGCAACTGACCATCCGGCTCGACCTGCAGGACATGCCGGAGACGATCCGCACCACCACGCTATTCGTCGGCAACAACGCGCTGCAGATGGAGCAGGTCGGGATCGAGACGATGAAGCTCGCGCTGGAAGAGGGCCGGCTGGCAGCGGTCGCGCCGAAGTCGATCGGCAAGCTGGCCATGCTCGGGCTGGTGCTACGCGGCGCGCTGGGCAAGTTGGGCAGCGCGGAAGACCTGGTCGCGTTCAGCTTCAAGCGCATGACTGTGCGGCACCGCGCCTGGTACCGCAAGCGCAAGGTCAAGGTGGCGATTGATGGCGAAGTCACGCACCTGGCGCCGCCGCTGGTATTCGAGGTGATCGAAGACCAGTTGCTGCTGCTGGTCCCGGAACACCCGGTTCGCAGCTAGCAAAGCGCATATCCTTCGGTGGAGGCCTTTTCCGGGATCGTTGATAACGTCAACAAGGGTGGTTGATCAACTCGACAAAGATAGTTGATAAGTTCAACCGAACAGTTCCGGGAGTGCGCGCGGCCGGCCCGGCGGCGATGCTGGCTCACACCAGCGCTAGCCGCATCGCCTGGGAAAGTAACGCCGATCCGGGCCGCAGCAGCTCCGGTTCGCCGACGGCGGTAAACCCGGCGCGCGCATAGAGCCGCGCCGCCGGCGTGTCGCCACAGGTGACACCGAGCTGCACGGCATGCGCGCCAACTGACCTGGCCCACTCGAGCGCTGCGGCGAGCAGCATGGCGGCGACGCCGCGGCCGCGGCTCTCTGGCGCCACCCACATCTGGAACAGGTTGACCAGCGTGGGCGCCGAGGCATCCACCTTTGCCCAGATCACGCCAATCACCGCGCCACCGGATTGCGCAACCAGCGGACAGTCCTTGCCTGAGACGGCCGCCGCCGCCAGTCGTGATGACCAGTGGCCGGAAGGGAATGCCTGTTCGGCGGCCCAGGTACTGCCGTATGCATCGGGAGAGTCGGCGAGTGAGCGCAGCCGGACCGCGCGATAGCTGGCCCATTCATGCGGTTCGAGGCGGCGGATGCTGATGGTATCGGTCAATTTGCCAGTCCATGTTATGGGAACAGCTTACTGGAACCATGGCGCAGACGTCCAGCCCCGGGGGCTGTTCGCGCCATGTGGCAACGCAAGCAGCCATTTGTTGTTATCCTCTCAGCTTCAGGAATAACCGACCAGATCGCGAGGCAGAACATGAAGACCAAAGCAGCAGTAGCATGGAAGGCCGGTGCGCCGCTTACCATCGAAGAAGTGGACCTGGACGGTCCGCGCGAAGGCGAAGTGCTGGTCGAACTCAAGGCGACCGGCATTTGCCACACCGACTACTACACGCTGTCCGGCGCCGATCCGGAAGGGATCTTCCCGGCCATCCTGGGCCATGAGGGCGCCGGCATCGTGGTCGACGTGGGACCGGGCGTGAAGACGCTCAGGAAGGACGACCACGTCATCCCGCTGTACACGCCGGAATGCCGCGAGTGCAAGTTCTGCCTGTCGCGCAAGACCAATCTGTGCCAGAAGATCCGCTCGACCCAGGGGCGCGGCCTGATGCCGGACGCGACCACCCGCTTCTCGCTCGACGGCAAGCCGCTGTTCCACTACATGGGCACCTCCACCTTCTCGAACTACATCGTGGTGCCCGAAATCGCGCTGGCGAAGATCCGCGAGGACGCGCCGTTCGACAAGGTCTGCTACATCGGCTGCGGCGTCACCACCGGCGTGGGCGCCGTGCTGTTCTCGGCCAAGGTCGAGGCGGGCGCCAACGTGGCCGTGTTCGGCCTCGGCGGCATCGGCCTGAACGTGATCCAGGCCGCGCGCATGGTCGGCGCCGACAAGATCATCGGGATCGACATCAACCCGGCCCGCCAGGAGATCGCGCGCAAGTTCGGCATGACCCACTTCATCAACCCGAACGACACGCCGGACGTGGTCGACGCCATCGTCCAGCTGACCGATGGCGGCGCGGACTACAGCTTCGAGTGCGTCGGCAATACCACGCTGATGCGCCAGGCGCTCGAATGCACGCACAAGGGCTGGGGCCAGTCCTTCATCATCGGCGTGGCGGCGGCGGGGCAGGAGATCTCGACCCGGCCGTTCCAGCTGGTGACCGGCCGCCAGTGGAAAGGCTCCGCGTTCGGCGGCGCGCGCGGGCGCACCGACGTGCCGAAGATCGTCGACTGGTATATGGACGGCAAGCTGAATATCGACGACCTGATCACGCACCGCCTGCCGCTGGAACGCATCAACGAAGGCTTCGACCTGATGAAGCGCGGCGAGTCGATCCGCTCGGTGGTCCTGTACTGACGGGGGCGGGCATGCTCGAACTGATCAGCGAACACGCCTGCTTCGGCGGCGTCCAGCGCTTCTATTGCCACGATTCGGCCGCCATCGGCTTGCCGATGCGTTTTTCGGTCTACCTGCCGCCGCAGGCTGCAACAGGCAAGGTTCCGGCCGTGATGTACCTGGCCGGCCTGACCTGCACCGAAGAGACCTTCATGATCAAGGCGGGCGCGCAGCGCGTGGCCGCCGAACTGGGACAGATCCTGATTGCGCCGGACACCAGCCCGCGCGGCGCCGGCGTTCCGGGCGAATCGGCGAGCTGGGACCTGGGCGTGGGCGCAGGCTTCTACGCCGATGCGACAGAGGAACCGTGGCGCACGCATTACCGCATGCACAGCTACATCCTGGAGCTGCACCGGCTGGTGCTGGCCGCGTTCCCGGTCGACGCAGCGCGCTTCGGCATCATGGGCCACTCGATGGGTGGGCACGGCGCGCTGGTGATGGCGCTGCGCCATCCCGACCTGTTCACGTCCGTCTCCGCGTTCGCGCCCATCTGCGCCCCAAGCCAGGTGCCGTGGGGCGAAAAGGCATTCGGCGCGTACCTGGGCGCGGACCGCGGAAAATGGGCAGCGTATGATGCCAGCGCCTTGATGGCGCGGAGTTCCACGCCATTCCCGCGCGGGATTTTGGTCGACCAGGGCCTGTCCGACAAGTTCCTCGAGACGCAGCTGCATCCGCACCTGTTCGAGCAGGCGTGCGAACAGGCTCGGCAGCCGCTCACCCTGCGCCGCCACGAAGGGTACGACCACGGCTACTATTTCATCTCGACCTTCATCGAGGACCATCTCCGCTTCCATAGCCAGCAGGGAGGGATCACATGTCGCCCATGAAAGCCATCGTGACCGGGCACACCAGGGGGCTCGGCGCGGCCATCGCAAGGGACCTGATGTGGCGCGGGATACCGGTGCTCGGCGTCGCCCGCGGCCATTCCGGCGAACTGGAGGCGGCGTTTCCGGAGTTGCTCACGCAGGCCGCGGTCGACCTCGCGAACCCGCTGGCCTTGCAGGACTGGCTTGCCACGGAAAACCTGCGCGACTTCCTGGACGGGTGTTCGCTTGCGCTATTGGTCAATAACGCGGGCACGGTGCAGCCGGTAGGCGCGCCGGGCGACCAGGATCCCGCGCAGGTCGCCATGGCAGTCGGGCTGAATGTATCGGCGCCGCTGGTACTGTCCGCGGCCGTCTCCACGCTGCAGCAATCGCAATCCTGCCGCATCCTGCACGTCTCCAGCGGCGCGGGCCGCAATGCGTACGCGGGATGGAGCGTTTATTGTGCGACCAAGGCCGCGCTCGACCACCATGCCCGTTCTGTCGCGCTGGATGCGGCCGCGGGTGTCAGGATCTGCAGCCTGGCGCCCGGCATCATCGACACGGACATGCAGGCCGAGATCAGGGCCACGCCGGAAGAACGCTTCCCCTTGCGCGCCCGCTTCGTCGACCTCAAGCAGGCCGGCCAGCTGTCCGCGCCGGCCGACTGCGCTTCCCATGTGGTCAATTACCTGCTCAGTCCGTCGTTCGGGACGCAGCCCGTGGACGACCTGCGCGACTGATCGTGCCGGACTGGTCTGCTCTCAAGTCATCCTGTTTCAAGTAGTATGGCGGTTCGGAAACAAAAATGACCTGGTGGAGCGCGATGGAATTCCTGTTTAACTATTGGGCGGTCCTGCTGGCTGCCGTGTCCAGCTTCATGCTGGGCGGGCTGTGGTATTCGCCGGTCCTGTTCGGCAACGCGTGGAACGCCGGGAACGGCGGTGTGCAGGGCGCCGGACATCCGGCCAGGGTATTCGGCGTCAGTTTCCTGTTCTCCCTGCTGGCAGCGGCTGCCTTTGCGACACTGCTGGGTCCCGCGCCGGAGCTGTCGCGCGCGCTTGGCATGGGCCTGATGGTCGGCTTCGCCTGCGTTGCGGCTAGCTTCGGTATCAACTACCAGTTCGCCAACCGCTCATTCAAGCTGTGGTTGATCGACGGCGGATACCACACCGCGCAGTTCGTGTTGTTCGGCCTGGTGCTGGGACTCTGGCACTAGACGCGCTGCCCGTACCGACCGGACTGACGACAGGAATGCGATGACTGGCAAGATGGAAGGGCTGCGCACCACGCTGTCGCCACAGGCCAAGATGGAGCGGATGCTCGGCTACTGGACCGCCACCGCCGCCTTGTACCTCCTTTGCATCGGCCTGGTGCTCGGCGAGATCGCGACCGGACAGCTTGGCCGCAACGCTGGCTTCGCGGTGATCGCGTTCGCGCTCGCCGCCATGGCGGTGTTCTTTGTCCTGATCCGGCGCTCTCCGGCGCTCAGTATCCCGCACTGGAAGCTGGCATGGGCGCAAGGCTTTTTTGCGATCGGTTTCGATCTGCTGCTGTATTCCGTGCTCCGCTCGGCACACACCGCCATCCTGATCGGGATGCCGGTGGTGATCGCCTTCCTTGCCTTCCCGCTTCGGCCGCGCCAGACGCTGACGCTCAGCACGTTTGCGATCGTTGGCCTGGTGGCGACTTCCGCGACCATTCACCTGCTCGACCCGGCCGCATTCCCGGCGCGTGTCGAGATCGTCAACGTGATTCTGGCGTCGATCGGCGTGGTTGCGGTGACCTTCATTACCCGCGACCTGCACGCACTGCGCCAGCGCCTGCACGGGCAGGCCGACGACCTGCGGGAAGCTCTGGCCCGGATCGAGCGGCTCGCCACCATCGACGAACTGACCACGCTGTCGAACCGCCGGCACATGCACCAGCTGCTGGAACAGGAAGAGCGGCGCTCCGGCCAGGCCCGGCCGACCGCGATCGCGTTGATCGACATCGACCACTTCAAGCAGATCAATGACCGCTTCGGTCATGCGGGAGGCGACGCGGCCCTGCGCGCGGTGGCGCGCGAGGCGCGGCGCTCCCTGCGCGGAGCCGATACCCTGGCGCGCTGGGGCGGGGAAGAGTTCCTGCTGCTGATGCCGGAGACGACGCTCACCGATGCGATTGCGGTGGTTGAGCGGATGCTGGCCGCGGTGCGCCAGCTGCCGCTGGTTGACGGAGCCCACGCGTTCCGGCTGACTTTTTCCGCTGGCGTGGTCGAGTGCCAGCCGGGCGAGCGCTTCGCCGATGCGATCCGCCGCTCCGACAAGGCGATATACGAGGCCAAGGCGCGCGGCCGCGACATCGTCATCGCGGGCTGACAAAAGCAGCTTCCAACCGGTCATCCCCGCGAAGGGGGGGCGCCATCGGCCGGGATGACGGTCAGACGACCGGCGCCGGCTGGCGCTGGCCGTCGTACACGGCAAACGCTTCGTCCAGCGCCTCCAGCAGTTCCTGCTCTTCCCACGGCTTGGTCAGGAACTTGAAGATCGATCCGCGGTTCACTGCATCGGTCACGGTCTGCAGGTCGGTATAGCCCGACAGGACCATCCGCACGGCCGACGGATACATGTACTTCACGCGCGACAGGAATTCGGTGCCGCTGATGCCCGGCAGGCGCTGGTCGCACAGCACCACGCCGACTTCCGTGGTCGCCAGCGCTTCGAACGCTTCCTGGGCGCTGGAAGCCACCAGCAGGTTGTAGCCGCGGTTGCGCAGCATGCGCTTGATCGAGGCGCGGATGTTGACCTCGTCGTCCAGCAGCAGCAGGGTGCGCGCGTACGGCTTGCGCACGCGCTGTTCCGGCGCCAGCGCGGTGCCCTTGCGCAGCAGTTCGGTGCAGGCGTCGCTGTCCAGCGGACGGCTGAACAGGTAGCCCTGCATCTCGTCGCAGCCGTTATCGGCCAGCAGTGCCAGCTGGCCTTCGGTCTCGACACCCTCGGCCACGACTTTCAGGCGCAGGCTGTGCGCCATCGCGACCACTGCCCGTGAGATCGCAAGGTCGTCCGGATCGGAGATCAGGTCATCGACGAAGGATTTGTCCAGTTTGAGCCGGTCGACCGGGAAGCGCTTCAGGTAGTTCAGGCTGGAGTAGCCGGTGCCGAAGTCGTCGATCGCCAGCCGCACGCCCATCGACCGCAGGCGTTCCAGGATCCCGATGGTGTGCTCGGGATTGTCCATGGATGCGCTTTCGGTCACTTCCAGCTCCAGGTAGCGCGGTTCCAGCTTCGATTCCTCCAGCGCGCGGCGCACCATCGCCGGAATATCCTGGGCGAACTGGCGCGCCGACAGGTTGACGCCCACCGGCACCTTCGGCAGGCCCGCATCCTGCCAGGCCTTGTTCTGCAGGCAGGCCTGGCGCAGCACCCATTCGCCCAGCGGCAGGATCAGGCCGGTGTCCTCGGCCAGGCCGATGAAGCGCACCGGCGGGATCATGCCCAGCTCGGGATGGCGCCAGCGCACCAGCGCCTCCAGTCCGGTCACGGCGCCACTGGCCATGTCGACCTGCGGCTGGTAGTGCAGCAGGAATTCGCCGCGCTCCAGCGCGCGCCGCAGCGCGCTTTCCAGCTTCAGGCGTTCGTTCGCGAACTGGTTCAGCTCGGGCGTGAAATAGCAGTAGCGCTGGGTTGCGTGTTCACGCGCGCGACGCGCCGATGCTACCGCCGCCTGCTCCAGCGCCTCGAAGGTGACACCATCGTCCGGGAACACGGCGATGCCGATGCAGGCCTTGACGTACACATCATGCCCTTCGAATGCGTAGCCTTCGTCCAGCAGTGCCAGGACCTGCTCGGCCACCGCGCCCAGGTCCTCGGCGGACGCCGCCGCCGTCACGATGGCGAAGCTGTCGTCGCCAAAGCGGGCCACCGTGTCGTACGGCGTGGCCCAGCCCTGCAGTCGGGACGCCGCCTGCCCGAGCACTTCGCGGCCAGCCTCGATCCCGAGGCTGCCGTGGATCATGTCCAGGCGCGACAGGTCGACCACCAGCAGCCCGAACACGTTCTGTTCGTGGACGGTGCGGTCCTGCGCCTGGCGCACGCGGTCGCGCAGCAGGATGCGGTTGGGCAGGCCGGTTTCGCGGTCGAAGTTGCGCAGGTAGCCGACCATTTCCTCGGCCGCGCGCAGCTCTGCGGTCCTCTCGCTCACTTCTGCCTGCAACGAATCGTTGAAGCGGCGCAGGCTGTTGTGCAGCAGGCGGATCTCGAGCATGTTGCGAACGCGCGTCAGGACCTCGGTGTGGTCGATCGGCTTGCTGAGGAAATCCTTGGCGCCGGCCTGCAATGCGCGCACCTTGTGCGCAGGATCGGCGGTCACCACCAGCACCGGCAGGTAGCCGCCGGTCTCCACCGGCTTGAGCTGCTCCATGACCTCGAAGCCGTCCAGGTGCGGCATGTTCAGGTCCAGCAGGATGATGTCATGCCGCTCCCGCTCGTACAGGGCCCTGACCTCGCGCGAGTCCATGGTGGAGGAGACCTGTGTGTAGCCGGCGCCCCGCAGCATGTATTCCAGCAGCTTGACGTTGGCCGGCGCGTCGTCGACGATCAGTACTTTCGCTTCCAGCACGCTCGCGCTGATGTCCATCATGGTTCCTTTGCCGCTTCTAGTGGCGGATTGTCGGCGCGCCCGATGCCGAGGGTGCCATCCACCGTCCGCAGGAAGTCGCCGATGTCGATCGGTTTGGTGAGGTAGGCGTCGAAGCCCATCTCCAGGCCGTGCGTAACGTCGCGCGGCATGGCGTTGGCGGTGAGCGCCACCACCGGGATGTGGGCGCTGCCGGGATCGGCGCGCAGGCGCCGCAGCGCCTCGTCGCCGCGCATACCGGGCAGGTTGATGTCCATCAGGATCATGTCAGGGTCGTGCACATGCGCCAGCGCGATCCCGGTGCTGGCGTCGCCGGCGGTGAGCAGCTCGAGGTCGGGACGCGATCGCAGGATTTCCTGCACCAGCTTCAGGTTGGCCGGATTGTCCTCGATATACAGGATGGTATTCTTGTGCGCGCTGCCTGCCGCGCGGCCGGCGGTGCGCACATTGGGACCAGCCGTTCCGCTGGCTGCTGCCGCGTCGCTCGGCTTCAGGTCGATCCAAAATTCGCTGCCTTCGCCCACCGTGCTCGCGACCCCGACCTCGCCACCCATCAGCTCGGCCAGGCGGCGCGTGACCACCAGCCCGATGCCGGTGCCATCTTCGGTTCCCGCCTCCTGGCCAAGGCGGTTGA
>DASWYE010000217.1:0-3239 GCA_036405115.1 Telluria sp.
TACCTGGTACGCGACGGTTCGGTGTCGGCGAACAAGCTGCGCGCGGCCGGTTGGCAATGGCGCATCTATCGCGAGACCGAACAGTTGAACTGGTCGCGATCCGCTTGGTGCATGCTGCACTACATGGCGCATGCGTTGCTCAAGCGAAGTCCGGTTTCGAGGCCCGCCTGACCATGGCACCGTCTTCCCCCGCGACGGCCGCCGATTACACGGTAGTGATCCCCGCCTTCAACGCCGCTGCTACGCTGGCGCATGCGCTGGACAGCGTCCTGGCGCAGACGATGCCCGCGCGCGAAGTGGTCGTCGTGGATGATGGGTCGCCGGATCGCGAAGACATCGCGCGCATCGTCGCCGGCTACGGTGGTCACGTGACGCTGCTCCAGCAGGACAATGCCGGGCCCGCTGCCGCGCGTAACACCGGTGCCCGTGCGACGAAAGCGACATGGATCGCCTTCCTCGATGCGGACGACAGCTGGCTGCCGCACAAGATGCAGGCGCAGTTGGCGCTGGGCACCGACCCGAAGGTGGGGTTGCTGCATGGCGGCGCTCGCGCAGACCGCCTGGCATTGCCCTTCGACATGGACTTCGACGTGCTGTGGCGTGGCAACCGGATCTGCACTTCGATGACGGTCGTGCGCCGCGAGGTGTTCGAGAGCCTGGGAGGCTTCTTCGAGTCGCCCGAGCTGATCGGTGCGGAGGACTACAACCTGTGGTTGCGCATCGCGCATGCTGGCTGGCGCGTGCGCGCGTGCCCGGGAATGATCGGCCACTACACGCCGGCCGAAGGCAGCCTGACCAGCCGGATCGAGCGATGCGCGATGGCCGAGATCCGCAACGTGAAGCAGCTGGGCAGGCTGCTGGACCTGCCACGCCGTGACATTCGCTGGAAGTTGCGGGAGATCCGCACCGACTTCGCGCGCCACCTGATCCACGCGCGCCGGCCCTTGCCCGCCCGCAGGCTGCTGGTACGCGCTCTTTTCGAACGGCCGACGCTGGAGCGGATCAGCCTGATGTCGATCAGCTACGTGCCGATTCCCCTGCTGGACATGCGCCGCCGCCTGCGTTCACGCAGGCGGCGGCCACAATACCGACTCTGACCGTGGAAGGTCAGATTTCGCTAAGTTCCACCACGTAGCCGGTGGTGCCGCCCTGCACGTCGATGCGGTAGCGGGCGCCGTCCTCCACGTACTTGCCAGAGCTGAAGTTCGAGTTGATCGTCGCATTCGCCGGTTCCAGCACGCGTACGCGCAGGCGGCCGGCGGTGGCTTCCCGGCTGTTCACCAGCGTGGGCGCCACCGGCACGTTCACCTGGAACGTCGCGGTCGTGCCGCTGGTGATGCTGAAGGTGTCGCGCACGGTCAGGCGGCGGTTGGCGAAGGTGAAATTGCGCTGCCAGTTGGTCACGGCGTCGCTGTTGCAGAACGACGGCGTCAGGTTGGCGTTCGCGGTGAATGCACCGCCGCTGCCCGGCGTGACCGCCAAGGTCGACGCCTTCGTCGTGGATTCGCACTGGCGCGCCACCGTGCCGTTGCGGACGAAGCGGACCAGGTTGTGCACGTCAGTGCCCTGGTTGATGCCGCTATGGCTCCAGATGTTCGCGGTAACGGCCAGCCAGTCGCCCGAGAACAGGGTGAACGAACCCTGGTCCTGGTGCGCATGGCTCTCGTTGTAGGGGCCTGCGACGATCGCCACCCACATCGCGTCGCGGGTCCAGCCGGTACGGGCGAACAGGTGGCCGGCTCCGCGCGCGTGGTAGATCAGGTCCGTCGGCACGGTAGCGGTGGGGCCGGCCGGCAGCAGGTCGTAGCGGTAGTTGAATCCGGACCCCATCCGCGCGATCGAGATGTTGTTGAGCCACCAGGTGGCCTGGTTCTGGATCACCGGGTTCGAATTGACCGAACGGGCTTCCAGCACGAGGCGGCGATGGTAGTCGTACAGTTCGGGGATCGAGCTGCGTGCCTGGTCGCCGATGGGCGCGAAGCGATCCATCGTCGGCACCGTGGCGTGGATCCAGTAGGGGATGCTGTCGGATGCATGGCTGTTGGCGTTGGCCAGGTCGTAGCCGGTCGCGTCGCGCCAGATGCGGTACAGCGAAAACAGGCGCATGTGCGACGTGCCATAGCCCGTACCCTCGCTGCTGCCGCCACCCGGCAGTTTCGAGAAGTAGGTCTGCATGGCCGCCAGCTTGTTGTCGCGAAGGAAGTTGAACCAGGTGTTGTTGCCGCTGGCCAGCGCCCAGTACATCGTCGCTTCGACGAAGCTGTAGTAGTAGTTGTTGCCCGGATTGGTCACCGACCAGCCGGACCAGGGGTAGCTACGGGTACCCCATTTGGCGTTGTTGTAGTTCCAGACATTCCACACGGCCTGCTCGGCGTACGCCGCCCAACGGGTGCGCTGGCTCGAGGTCAGGCTGCCCGCACACGCGGTCAGGGTGGATGCGACGTCGGCGATCATGGGGCCGACTTCCAGATAGGAGTCGCCGGCGATCTCGGGACGGCCGCCACCTGCGATGGCGGACTCTGCAGCCGTCACCTGTTCTTCGACCATCTGGATGGCCAGCGTGCAGTACTTGGCTTCAGGCGAGAGTCGGTACATCAGCGCGGCTTCGGCGGCGCTGAAACCATAGCCGCGGTTGCCCGCCACCGCCGAGTCCACCCACCCCTTGAAGCGGGTGTAGGCGGCCGAACTCTTGTCGACGGCCGGCACGGGAAGCGGCAGGTTCACCAGCCGGGGACGAGAGGAGTTGGAACTGACCCGGCCCCCGCTGCTGAGTACCGGGCTGGAGTCGGTAACAGGGGTGCTGGTGCCCAGGTTTCCGGTCGTGCCGGCGCCAATGGACGTCACGGCGGCACGCTCGCGTGCCCGGCGTGCGGCCTTGGCGGAAGACGTGGTGCGCGTCCAGAACCGGATGGCGTTGTCGCGCCCGGTATCACGCAGGGCGGCGAAGTCGTCTTCGGCCTGGCTCCAGGCATCGGAGGCGAGCGCCTGGGCGCGCTGGCCAAACAGGCCTCCCGCGGCGCTGGCGGCTGTCAATGTGGTGAGTGCGGCTGCGCCCAGGAACAGGGCGACGGGGAGCCGGCGGGCGGTACGGGGGGAAACAGGCGTGCGCGACAAAGGGGTTCTCCTGGCAAGAAAACCGCGCACGAAAGAATTGGAAGACGACAGCCCTGAGGCTGGTGGCTACCCGCTGCAGCGCCCCCTCGCTACATGCGATCCGCGCAACGGCGGGGCGGATCATA
>DASWYE010000218.1:0-5739 GCA_036405115.1 Telluria sp.
AAGCTGTATAACTGCCTGGGCGCGTCGGCGCTGCCGAAGGTGGAAGTGTCGCGCCAGGCCAGCCTGCTGCCGGGGGACGTGCTGATGCTGTGCTCCGACGGCCTGTGGTCGATGCTGCCGGACGACGAGATCGCCCACGCGCTGACCACCAGCACCATCGTGCGCGCCGTGCCGGACATGCTGGCCCGCGCCACCGCCATCGCGGGGCCGAAGGGCGACAACACCACCGCGCTGGCCATCATGTGGCAGGGCAGTCCGGTGGGCGACGCCACCCCGACCGTGATGGCCGAGTCGATCATCTCGACCCAGATGATGCCGGAAGACTCGGTGAACACGACCATCGCCGTGGCCGAAGAACCGGAACCGTCGGACGCGTTCGACGAAGACGAAATTGAAAAGGCGATCGCGGAGATCCGCGGCGCCATCGAAAAATCATCACAAATACTGAAAGGCTGACGCCAATGACCTTCCCATCCCGACCAAGCGGCCGCCTCGTTGACCAGCTGCGCAACGTGGTCATGACCCGCGACTACACCAGGCACGCGGAAGGCTCGGTGCTGATCGAGTTCGGCGACACCAGGGTGATCTGCACCGCCAGCATCGAGGACAAGGTGCCGGGCTTCCTCAAAGGGAAAGGGCAGGGCTGGCTGACGGCGGAATACGGCATGCTGCCGCGCTCCACGCACACGCGCATGGACCGCGAGGCGGCCAAGGGCAAGCAGAGCGGCCGCACGCAGGAGATCCAGCGACTGATCGGGCGCTCGCTGCGCGCCGCGTTCGACCTGGAAGCGTTCGGGGAGCGCACGCTGCACCTGGACTGCGACGTGATCCAGGCTGACGGCGGCACCCGTACCGCGTCGATCACCGGCGCGATGGTCGCGGCGTACGACGCGTTCTCGAAGCTGAAGGCGCGTGGCGTGATCGAGGCGATCCCGCTTCGCCACTTCGTCGCCGCGATCTCGGTCGGCGTTTATGACGGCATGCCGGTGCTGGACCTGGATTATCCGGAGGATTCGGCCTGCGACACCGACATGAACGTGGTGATGACCGAGTCGGGCCACTTCATTGAAGTGCAGGGGACGGCGGAAGGCGCGGCGTTCGACCGCGTGGTGATGAACCGCTTGCTGGACCTGGCTCAGGCCGGCATCGCCGAGCTGGTCGCCATGCAAAAGAAAGCGCTTGCGTTGGCGTAGCCCGAATCTCGGACAGCTATCCAACAGATAGCTTCAGCAGTACGGATGTGATGCCGACCGTGCACACGAATGTTCCCAGCGCGGTCGCGAAAATCCATACCACTAGCTCGCGCGTTTGATGCGCGAGGTGTCCCTGCAATTTCGAATCGATACTGTCGAAACGGGCATTGAGCTCCCCTCGCAGGCCATCGATCTTAATTTCCACGTTCTGATTTTCAATGCGCGCGAACTGTTCCTGTCGATAGTTCGTTTCCATGGTAGGTCTCCGTATTGTCATGACGTTCAGACATGCGCTCGGGCTGAAGGTTCACTACCTGCCGAAGGATGACGCGGTAAAATGGCGGGATGACACAGCGCCTTATCCTCGCCTCGAACAACGCAGGCAAACTTAAAGAATTCAGCGAACTGCTCGGCCCTATCGGCTTCGAACTGCACCCGCAGGGCGAATTCAATGTGCCGGAAGCGGACGAGCCGTTCGCCACATTTGTCGAAAATGCACTCGCCAAGGCGCGGCATGCGTCGCGCCTGACCGGGCTGCCGGCGCTGGCCGACGATTCGGGCGTTTGCGTCAACGCGCTAGGAGGCGCCCCCGGAGTGTACTCGGCGCGCTATGCGGGCGAGCCGAAGTCGGATGCGCGCAATAGCGAGAAGGTCATCGCCGATCTCGCCGCGCACGCCGACAAATCGGCGTACTACTACTGCGTGCTGGTGTACGTGCGCCATGCCGACGATCCGCAGCCGGTGATCGCGGATGGCGCCTGGCATGGCGAGATCATCGCCGAGCCGCGCGGCAGCAACGGCTTTGGCTACGACCCTTACTTCCTGCTGCCTTCGCTGGGCAAAACCGCCGCGGAACTCGCGCCGCAAGAGAAGAATGCGGTATCGCACCGTGGCCAGGCATTGCGCGCGCTGGTCGCAAAGCTGAAATGATCCCGATCAAGCCAGTCGGCGTGTCCGGCGCCAGCGAACCGCGTTCGCCCGCATCGGCGGCGCTGCAGTACCTGCAGCCGGGCAGCCTGAACCTGCAGGCGCTGCCGCCGCTGTCGCTGTACATCCACTTCCCGTGGTGCGTGCGCAAATGCCCGTACTGCGACTTCAATTCGCATGAAGCGAAGGGCGGTGCGTTCCCCGAAGAAGAATACCTCGACGCGGTCCGGCTGGACCTGGAACAGTCGCTGCCGCTGGTCTGGGGCCGCAAGATCTACACGATCTTCATCGGCGGCGGCACGCCGAGCCTGATGTCGGCCAGGGGCCTGGACCGCCTGCTGTCGGACGTGCGCACGCTGCTGCCGCTGGACCTCGACTGCGAGATCACGATGGAAGCGAACCCGGGCACCTTCGAGCAGGACAAGTTCCGCTCGTACCGCGAGAGCGGCGTGAACCGGCTGTCGATCGGGATCCAGAGCTTCAACCACAAGCACCTGGAGGCGCTGGGCCGCATCCACAACGGCGACGAAGCGCGCCGCGCAGTGGAGATCGCGCACAGGAACTTCGACAACTTCAACCTCGACCTGATGTACGCACTGCCGTCGCAGACGCTGGCCGAGGCGCAGCTGGACCTGGACACCGCGCTGGCGTTCGCGCCGCCGCACCTGTCGCTGTACCACCTGACGATGGAGCCGAACACGGTGTTCGCCAAGTATCCGCCGAACCTGCCGGACGATGACACCAGCGCCGACATGCAGGACATGATCGCCGAACGCACCGCGCAGGCGGGCTTCCAGCATTACGAAGTCTCGGCCTACGCACAGCCGGGACGCCGGGCGCGCCACAACCTGAACTACTGGGAGTTCGGTGACTACCTGGGCATCGGTGCGGGCGCTCATTCCAAGCTGTCGTTCCCGCACCGGGTGCTGCGGCAGGCCCGCTTCAAGCAGCCGGCTTCGTTCATCGAGAACGCGCGGCGCGGCAATGCGGTGCAGGAGGAGCGCGAGATCGGGCGTGACGAGATGGGCTTCGAGTTCATGCTCAATACGCTGCGGCTGGTGGACGGCTTCGACCCGAACCTGTTCGGCGAGCGCACCGGCATGAGCATCAACGCGATCGAGCGCGCGCTCAACGAGGCCGAGGCGAAGGGTCTGCTGTACCGCGACCACAAGCTGATCAAGCCGACCGTGCTTGGCCAGCGCTTCCTCAACGACCTCCAGCAGATGTTCCTGTAGACCGCAAAAATGGGTCTGCCCCATTTTCCAGCGTTCGGACGAAAATAACGATCTTTGTGGTGATATTTTAAAAGTATCACAGGGTTTGCTGTGATACCGCCAAAGTATCAGCAGTGCCATGAAAAAAAGGGACCGTCCCCAACGGGGACCGTCCCTTTGTTTTTTAACGCGCGTTGGCGGTGCAGGCGGAACTAACGGGCGCCGCCGCCCAGGACGCGGTAGAGCGTGACCTGGTTCTGCAGGCGCTGCAGGTTGGCCTGGATCGCGGCCTGCTGCGCCCCGAACAGCGAGCGCTGGGCGTCGAGGTAGTCGAGGTAGCTGGCCGCGCCGTTCTGGTAGCGCAGCTCGGCCAGGCGGAAGCGCTCGGCCTCGGCTTCCGCCACGGCGCGCTGCGCGCGCACCTGCTCGGCGAACGTGGCCTGGCCAGCCAGCGCGTCCGACACTTCGCGGAACGCGGTCTGGATCGACTTTTCGTACTGCGCCACCGCGATGTCGCGGCCGGCGTTGGCCGAGCCGAGGATCGCGATGTTGCGGCCGGTGTCGAACAGGGGCAGCACCATCTGCGGCGCTAAGGTCCAGCCGAAGGTGCCGCTGCTGAACAGCCCGGACAGCTCGCTGCTGGTCGAACCTGCAGCCGCCGTCAGCGAAATGCGCGGGAAGAAGTTCGCGCGCGCCGCGCCGATGTTGGCGTTGGCCGCGATCAGCTGCTGCTCCGCGGCGCGAATATCAGGCCGTGACGCCAGCAGGTCCGACGGCAGGCCGGCGGGCAGGTCGGCCAGCTTCGTGTCGAGCAGGGTGCCCGCCGCAGGCAGCGTGGCCGGCAGCGGCTGGCCCACCAGTTGCGTGAGCAGGTTGAAGTCCGCCGCGCGCTGGCGCTGCTGCTGTGCGAGCGCGACGCGCGCCGTTTCGACCAGCGAGCGGGCCTGTTCCAGGTCCACCCGCGAGACCACGCCGTTATCGAAGCGCAGCTGTACCAGCTTGAACGATTCCTCGCGGGTGGCCAGCGTGCGCCGGGTCAGTGCGAGCAGCTCGTCGTCGGCCAGCGTGGCGAGGTAGGCGTTGGCGACCGAAGCTACCAGGCTGATTTGCACGGCGCGGCTGGCTTCCTCGGTGGCGAGGTACTGCGCCAGCGCGGCGTCCGACAGGCTCTTCACCCGGCCGAACAGGTCCAGTTCGAAAGCGCTGACGCCGAGGCCGGCGCTATACAGGCTGCTGACGTCCTCGTTGTCGTTGCTGACGCGGTTGCCGGTCGCCTGCAGCCCGAGGGTTGGCAGGCGGTCGGCACGGGTGATGCGGAACTGCGAGCGGGCCTGCTCGATGTTGAGCACCGCCACGCGCAGGTCGCGGTTGTTGGCCAGCGCCAGGCGCACCAGTTCCTGCAGGCGCGCGTCGCCAAAGTAGCGCTGCCACTCGATCGCCGACGCCGCTTCGCCGGCAGCGGTGCTGACCGGGAAGCTGGCCGCCACCGGCGCGGCCGGGCGCTGGTAGTGCGGCGCCATCGAGACGCAGCCCGACAGCAGCAGGGCTGCCGCCAGCGGCGTGATTGCAAAGCGTTTAATCATGTTTTACCTCTGCTGCCGGGGCGGCTTCGTCTTCATGCGCGTACCGTTTGCGCTGACGTTCGCTACCCTTGAAGATGGAACGGACCAGGACGAAGAAGACCGGCACGAAGAACACGCCAAGCGCGGTCGCGAAGATCATCCCGCCCATCACGCCGGTGCCGATGGCGCGCTGGCTGGCCGAACCCGCGCCGCTGGCGATCACCAGCGGCAGCACGCCGAGGATGAACGCGAGCGAGGTCATGAGGATCGGGCGGAAGCGCAGGCGCGCTGCCTGGATCGCCGCGTCGACCGCGGACATGCCTTGCGCCTGCAGGTCTTTCGCGAACTCGATGATCAGGACCGCGTTCTTGGCGCCCAAGCCGATGATCGTGATCAGGCCGACCTTGAAGTACACGTCGTTCGGGAAGCCCCGCATGGTCGCGGCGAGCAGGGCGCCCATCACGCCGAGCGGCACCACCAGCATGACCGAGGCCGGAATCGACCAGCTCTCGTACAGCGCGGCCAGCGACAGGAACACCGCCAGCAGCGAGAACGCCATCAGGATCACCACGGTCGAACCGGACAGCTTCTCTTCACGCGACTGGCCGGTCCATTCGAAGCCGAAGCCGGCCGGCAGTCTGGCTGCCAGGCTTTCCATCTCCGCCAGCGCGTCGCCGGTTGAGAAGCCCGGGGCCGCGTCGCCCGCGATACGGATCGACGGATAGCCGTTGTAGCGCACGGTCTGCATCGGGCCGTTGACCCAGCGCGTGGTGGCGAAGGCCGACAGCGGCACTTGCTGGCCGCGGCTGTTCATCGCGTTCAGGCGCAGGATGTCTTCCGGCT